>CAYZSE010000133.1:0-8259 GCA_964481035.1 uncultured Geminicoccaceae bacterium
CATGGCCGACTTCGACCGCGACCACGCCATCGGCACCGGCTACCGGCCGACCGCGTTCATCGAGGAGGCCGAGCGCGCGACCTTCAAGGGCTTTCGGCGTCCCAACGGGAAGGTCGGGACCCGCAACCACGTCGCCGTCCTGTCCTCGGTGAACTGCTCGGCCTCGGTCTGCCAGCTCGTCGCCCGCAACTTTCCCCGACACGAGCTCGACCTCTATCCCAACGTCGACGGCATCGTCGCGCTGACCCACGGCACCGGCTGCGGCATGGCCGACAGCGGCGAAGGTTTCGCGGCGCTGCAACGCACGCTGTGGGGCTATGCCCGGCACCCCAACTTCGCGGGCGTCGTCATGATCGGGCTCGGCTGCGAAGTGAACCAGATCGCCTTCCTCCTCGAAGCCTACGGCATCACCCGCGGCCCGCTGTTTCGGACGTTGACGCTGCAGGACGTAGGCGGCACCCGCAAGACGCTGGAGCAGGCGACTGCGATCATCCGCGAGATGCTTCCCCATGCCGACGGCGCGCGCCGCGAGACCTGCTCGGCGGCGCACCTCTCGCTGGCGCTGCAGTGCGGCGGCTCGGATGCCTATTCCGGCATCACGGCGAACCCCGCGCTCGGCGCCTGCGCCGACCTCCTCGTCCAGAACGGCGGGACCGCCATCCTCGCCGAGACGCCCGAGATCTTCGGCGCCGAGCACCTCTTGACCCGCCGCGCCGCCGACCCCGCCATCGCCGAAAAGCTGCTGGCACATCTTTGCTGGTGGGAGGACTACTGCGCGCGCAACGGCGCCGAGATGAACAACAACCCCTCGCCCGGCAACAAGGCGGGCGGCCTCACGACGATCTTGGAGAAGTCGCTGGGCGCCGCCGCCAAGGGCGGGACGACGGCGCTCACCGGCGTCTACCGGTACGCCGAGCCGGTGACGGCACCGGGCCTCGCCTTCATGGACAGCCCGGGCTACGACCCGGTCTCGGTCACGGGCCAGGTGGCAGCCGGCGCCAACGTCGTCGCCTTCACCACGGGCCGCGGCTCCTGCTTCGGCTTCAAGCCGGCGCCCTCGATCAAGATCGCGACGAACTCGCCGATGTACCGCCATATGATCGAGGACATGGACATCGACGCGGGGGCGGTGTTGGACGAAGGGGTCTCGATCGACGAGATGGGCCAGCGGATGTTCGACCTCGTGCTGCGCGTCGCTTCCGGTGAGCCGTCGAAGAGCGAGGCCTTGGGATTGGGCGACCACGAGTTCGTCCCTTGGCAGATCGGGGCGGTGATGTAACGGGCGAAGGCCCCATCAAGAAGGAGGATCGGCGATGACCGTCGAGGTGGAGCGGAAAGTCGTCGTGCCGGCGTCGGTCGAGCACGTCTGGCAGGTCGTGGGCGATTTCGGCGCGCTCGCGAGCTGGCATCCCGCCGTCGCGACCTGCGACGTCGAGCGCAACGGCACCGTCGTCTATCGGCATCTGCGGACGGTGGACGGCGGCGAGTTCCTCGAGCGCGAGGTCGCCGAGCACGACGAGCCCACCGACCACTCCTACGCCTACGAGATCGTCTCTTCGCCCCTGCCGGTGAGCAACTATCGCTCGGTGTTCCGCGTCCTGCCCCAGGACCAGGGCGCCAAGGTCGTCTGGTCGAGCGAGTTCGAGGCGCACGGCGTCTCGAACCGAGAGGCGGCGCAGGCCGTCGCCGGCATCTACGAAGCCGGCCTCGCGAGCATCAAGAAGCATTTTGCCTGAGGTCCACGTCGCCCGGCCGGACGTCGAGATCCTCTACGTCCGGCACGGCGAGACCGTCCACAATCGCGAGCGACGGATGAGCGGGCACAAGGACAGCCCGCTCACCCTCGAGGGCCTGCGCCAGGCCGAGCGCGTCGGCGGGCTCCTCGCCGCGCGCTTCGGCCCGACGCTGGGCGACTGGCGCTGGACGTCGAGCCCGCTCGGCCGCGCCTGGCAGACGGCGGTGATCCTCGCCGACACCGTCGGCGTGCCGGCGGCGCGGATCGCCCACGACGATCGGCTGAAGGAAATGACCTGGGGCCGCTGGGACGGGATGACCGCGGCCGAGATCGAGGCCTTGGACGGCGAGCTCTGGCGCCAGCGCCTCGCCGACCGCTGGACCGTGGCGCCGCCGGACGGCGGCGAGACCCAGCGCTGTATCGTCGTCCGCGCCGCCGGCTGGCTCGCGAGCCAGCCCCGGCACGCCCGGATCGTCGCCGTCGCCCACGGCGCGCTCGGCCGCGCGCTGCGGGTCGCCTACCTGGGCCTGCCCGAGGCCGCCATGCTGGAGATGGACGAGCCCCAGGACGCCGTCTTCCGACTCGAGGGCGGCACGGTCGAGCGCCTCGACGCCGCTTGAGCCTCGCGCTCAGAGGAGCATCGCTCGCCGCAAGGCGCTCGACAGCCGTGCCTCGACCCGACCCCCGCCAGGCTTGGGCGCGGCTCCTCCAGGTGGCTCTCGCGGCGACCGCCCGCCCGGCGAAGGCAAGTCCAAGAGCACGGACGAGATCAGCGGCGACGCAGAAACAGGTCGACGAGGTCCTCGGCGGCGACGGTCGGGGGGCGACGGCCGGCCTCGACGTCGGCCTCGATGCCGGGGAGCGCCCGGGCGATGGCCGGCGCGTCCTTGAAGAGCTGCAGGAGGCGGTCCTCGAGTTGCGCCCACATCCAGCGGACCTGCTGGCGGGCGCGCTCCTTGGCGAACTCGCCGGCCTCCTCGCGGACCCGGCGGTGCTCCTCGATGGTGGCCCAGACCTCCTCGACGCCGCGCCGCTCGATCGAGCTCACGCTCATCACCCGCGGCTGCCAGGCGCCGGGATCGGGTTGAAGGATCCTGAGCGCGCCCGAGAGATCGCGGGCCGCCCGCCGGGCGAGCGGCAGACTGTCGCCGTCGGCCTTGTTGACGACCAGGAGGTCGGCGATCTCGAGGATGCCCTTCTTGATACCCTGCAGCTCGTCGCCGGCGCCGGGCAGCATGAGGACGAGGAACAGGTCGACCATCTCGGCGACGACGGTCTCCGACTGGCCGACGCCCACGGTCTCGACGAAGACGACGTCGTAGCCCGCCGCCTCGCACAGGAGGATCGTCTCGCGCGAGGCGCGGGTGACGCCACCGAGCGTGCCGGCCGACGGCGACGGGCGGATGAAGGCGCTCGGATCGGCGGAGAGCGCCGCCATGCGGGTCTTGTCACCGAGGATCGAGCCGCCGGTGCGCCGGCTCGACGGGTCGATCGCGAGCACCGCCACCTTGCGGCCCCGGCCCGTCAGCATCGTGCCCAGCGCCTCGAGAAACGTGCTCTTGCCGACGCCCGGCACGCCGGTGATGCCGACCCGGTGCGCACGCCCCGTCGCCGGCATGACACGCTCTAGGAGCGCGCGCGCTGCCGTCCGGTGGTCCTCGCGGCGGCTCTCGACGAGGGTGATGGCGCGCGCCAGCTGGGCGCGATCGCCCGCCTGGAGGCCCATGGCGAGTGCTGCGACGTCGACCGGCGGGCGCGGCGGTGCCGGATCGGACTGGCGTGCCGGCTCGCTCACGCCGCCTCGGAGGTGTAGCCGAGCGCCTGGTTGAGCTTGCCCAAGAGGTCGATGGCGGCTTCGGCGATGACCGTCCCCGGCGGAAAGATCGCCTGCGCTCCGGCAGCGAGCAGCGCATCGTAGTCCTGCGGCGGGATGACGCCGCCGGCGACGATCATGATGTCCTCGCGGCCGCGCTCGGCGAGCTCCGCCTTGAGCTCCGGGATCAGCGTGAGGTGGCCCGCCGCGAGCGAGCTCACGCCGAGAACGTGGACGTCGTTGTCGACCGCCTGCTGCGCGGCCTCGGCCGGCGTCTGGAAGAGGGGGCCGATGTCGACGTCGAAGCCGAGGTCGGCAAACGCGGTGGCGATGACCTTCTGGCCGCGATCGTGGCCGTCCTGCCCCATCTTGGCGACGAGGATGCGCGGCCGGCGCCCGTCCTGCTTCTCGAACTGCTCGACCATCGCCCGCGTCGTCTGGACGCTGCGCAAGCTCTGGGCCTCCCTCGCATAGACGCCCGAGATCGAGCGGATCTCGGCGACGTGCCGACCGAACACCTTCTCCAGCGCCTGGGTCATCTCGCCGACCGTCGCCATGACCCGGGCGGCATCGACGCTGAGCTGCAAGAGATTGCCCTCGCCCGTCTCGGCCGACCTCGTGAGCGCGTCGAGGGCGGCTTCGACTGCAGCGTCGTCGCGCTCGGCCCGGAGCTTCTCGAGCTTGGCGATCTGCGCCCGGCGGACCAGCGTGTTCTCGACCTTGAGGACGTCGACGTGCTCGGGCTCGTCGAGGCGAAACCGGTTCACGCCGACCACGGTCTGCTTGCCGCTGTCGATGCGCGCCTGGGTGCGGGCCGCCGCCTCCTCGATGCGCAGCTTGGGAATGCCGGCCTCGATCGCCTTGGCCATGCCGCCCTCGCTCTCGACCTCCTGGATGTGGCTCCAAGCCTTCATGGCGAGCTCGGCGGTGAGCCGCTCGACGTAATAGCTGCCGCCCCACGGGTCGATCGAGCGCGTCGCACCCGTCTCCTGCTGGAGGAGGAGCTGGGTGTTGCGGGCGATCCGCGCCGAGAATTCGGTCGGCAGAGCGAGCGCCTCGTCGAAGGCGTTGGTGTGCAAGGACTGGGTGTGGCCGTGCACCGCCGCCATTGCCTCGACGCAAGTGCGCGTCACGTTGTTGAAGACGTCCTGGGCGGTGAGCGACCAGCCCGAGGTCTGGCTGTGGGTCCTGAGGCTCAAGGACTTGGCGCTCTTCGGCTCGAACTGGTTGACGAGCTTCGACCACAGGAGGCGCCCGGCCCGCAGCTTGGCCACCTCCATGAAGAAGTTCATGCCGATGGCCCAGAAGAACGACAGCCGGGGCGCGAAGGCATCGACGTCGAGACCCGCCGCCTGGCCGGCGCGGATGTACTCGACGCCGTCGGCGAGCGTGTAGGCGAGCTCCAGGTCCGCGGTCGCGCCCGCCTCCTGCATGTGGTAGCCGGAAATGCTGATCGAGTTGTAGCGCGGCATGTGCTCGGAGGTGAACCGGAAGATGTCCGAGATGATCCGCATCGAGGGCTGCGGCGGGAAGATATAGGTGTTGCGGACCATGAACTCCTTGAGGATGTCGTTCTGGATGGTCCCGCTGAGCTTGGCCGGTGCGACGCCCTGCTCCTCGGCGGCGAGGATGTAGAGCGCCAGGACCGGCAGCACGCCGCCGTTCATGGTCATCGACACGCTCATCGTGTCGAGCGGGATGCCGTCGAAGAGCTGGCGCATGTCGTAGATGCTGTCGATCGCCACGCCGGCCATGCCGACATCGCCCGCGACCCGCGGGTGGTCGCTGTCGTAGCCCCGGTGCGTCGCCAGGTCGAAGGCGATCGAGAGGCCCTTCTGCCCGGCGGCAAGATTGCGGCGGTAGAAGGCGTTGCTCGCCTCGGCCGTGGAAAAACCCGCGTACTGACGGATCGTCCACGGCTGGTAGACGTACATCGGCGCGTAGGGCCCGCGCAGGTAGGGCGGAAAGCCCGGCAGGCTCTGTGCGAAGTCGAGCCCGCGCCGGTCGTCCGGCCCGTAGGCCGTCTTGACCTCGATGCCCTCGGGCGTTTCCCACATCCGACCGTGCTCGACGGTTCCGGCGGTGGGGGTGGCGAGGTCGATTCGGGTGAAGTCCGGAATGCGGCTCATGCGGCAAGTCCCAGTCGCTGGTGCGCGGCTTCGAGCTCGGCGAGCACGTTCATGCCTTGATAGAGGAAAACATCGATTCCCGCAGCCCGCCATGCGGCCTCGTGGTCGCCGGGCCGGCCGGCGAGGCCGACGGTGGCGACGCCCGCGGCCTTGCAGGCTTCGGCCGCGGGTACGGCGAGCGCCTCGTAGCGCGCGTCGGTCGAGCAGAGGATGACGAAGGCGGGCCGGGCGTCGGCGAGCGCCGCCCGGATCGCCTCGACGTCGCTCGCGGGCGCGCTCGGCTCGGCCCGCAGCCCGCCGGCCTCGACGAGGTTCTTGATCCAGGTCGCGCGAACCGTCGCCTCGGCCAGCGTCCCGAGCTGGAGGAGGAGCACAGTCGGTCGTTCGGTCGCCGCATCGGCCCGGTCGCGCAGCGCCTCGAAGGGTTCGGCGAGCCGCCGACGCGGCAGCGGGTCGACGACCAGGCGCGCCGGCGGCGCCGTCAGCTTGGCGAACAGCGGCTCGGCGTCGAACGGGTCGAGCTCGACCGCGTGCTCGTCGAGCAAGGGGAACGACGAGACGCCGGTGATCATCTCGCGCCGCGTCGCGAGCCCCTTCGCGCGCTTGTCCCATTGCGCCGCGATGCGGGCATGCAAGCCGCCGCTCTCCAGGAGCTGCAAGAAGCCGCCCTCGGCCTCGATCGCCTGGAACGCGCGCCAGGCGGCGTCGGCCAGCTGGTCGGTGAGGTTCTCGACGTACCAGCTCCCCCCGGCGGGATCGACGACGTGGTCGAGGCCGGCCTCCTCCATGAGGATGAGCTGGGTGTTGCGGGCCATGCGCCGCGCGGTCTTGTCCGGCAGCCCGATCGCCGCGGTGAAGGGCAGCACCGTGACCGCGTCCGCGCTGCCAGCACCGGCGGCGAAGGCGGCGACCGTGTTGCGCAGCAGGTTCACGTAGGCGTCGCGGGTCGCGAGCATCCGCCGCGACGTCTCGGCCACCAGCCGCGGCGCCGCCGCGCCGCCGACGGCGCGCACCATCGTGCTCCAGGCCCGCCGCAGCGCGCGCAGCTTGGCGATGCCCATGAAGATATCGTCGTCGACGGGCACGAGGAACGTCGTCTCGGCGGCGGCCCGTGCCGGATCGACGCCCGCTCCCTCGAACAGGCGGAGCATCTCGGCCGCGTGCGCGAGGCCGATGGCGAGCTCCAGCGAGGGCCCGGCGCCGGCCTCGTGGCCGAGCCGTAGATCGACGCCGAGCGTGCGGATCGCGGCGAGCTTCTCGCTTTTGGCGGCGAGCAGCTCCGCGATGTCCCGGGCGGCCTCGTCGAGGCTGCGGTCGAGCTTGCCGTGGCGGGCGAGCACGGCCAGCGGGTCGACGTGCAGGTCGCCGCCGACCTCGCCGTGACCGCGCGCCTGCACCAGGTCGACCAGCGCACGAGCGAAGCCGGTGGCCCTGGAGCCCGCCTCCAGGCTCACCGGCGCGATGTCGGTCATGATGCCGGCGAGCAGCGCCTCGAGCTCCTGCGGCCCCGGCAGGACGACGCCCTCCGCCGCTGCCGCGAGCGGGTCGGCGATGACGAAGCGGACCGCCGCCATCCCCTTGGCCAGGTCGTCGAGAGCCTGGGCGTTGGCCGTCTTCGGGTCGGGGTGCGCCTGGCGCTGCTCGGCTCGCCAGCGCGCACCGTCGCCGGCGGCGCCGCGGATGAAGGGAAAGCGGCCGGGCACGCCGGCGTCCGCCGCACCGTCGTCGGCGGTGTAGAGCGGCTGGATGGCGAGGCCGTCCTCGGTGCGCGCGACCATGCGCCGCTCGAAGTCGGCACCCTTCAGCACCTTGTCGACCGCGGCGTGCCACGCCTCGCGGCTCGCTTGCGAAAACTCGGCGAAGTCGAGGTCGTCCACCGGCATGCGCCCTCCTCGTGGCTCCATGAGCTCGGCTGCGTCAGATGAGGTTAAAGGCTCCCCGGAAGGCTTCGTATGGTGCTTTCGATAGGCTCAGCCCGCGCCGAGCAGCGCGTCGAGCGGGCCCAGGCGGAATTCGTGCCCGCCGTCGTGCAGGCAAAGGGTCAGCGCGCCGGTCGCGCAGGAGGTCCAACTGCGGCAATCGAGCGCACCAAGGGCTTCCCGCCGGTCCGGCACCGCAGGGCACCCGCCGGCGCGCTTGAAGCGCTCCAGCCCGACCAGGACATCGCCCTGGCGCCAGCGGTCGCCGATGGGCCGCCCTTCGAGGGGCACCACCCGGTCGCTTAGGCCGTGGACATGGACGAGCTCGCCCGCCGGCATGGCGCAGCGGGCGGGCATCGGTTCCCAGAACGCGCCGGCGACCGCGACGTAGCGGGCGAAGTCGCCGCCGCGCCGGCAGGCGAGATCCCAGACCATGGAGCCGCCCTGGGAAAAGCCGGCGAGCACGGGCGGCGCGTCGGCGAGCGGATAGCGCGCACGGACGTCCGCCAGCACGGCGTCGATGAAGGCGAACTCGTCACGGTTCTGCGCGGGCGAGCCCTGGTGCGACCAG
This sequence comes from uncultured Geminicoccaceae bacterium, assembly GCA_964481035.1. Lineage (GTDB taxonomy): Bacteria > Pseudomonadota > Alphaproteobacteria > Geminicoccales > Geminicoccaceae > JAAAPF01. Next base: position 8,168 of record CAYZSE010000133.1, read on the forward strand.
CTGGTTCGACCCCGCGCGTTGGCCCGGCCGTTGGGCGCGACGAGCAGATAGCCGTGCTCGGCCGCGAGCGCGGTGAGCGCGTCATTCGCCAG
>CAYZSE010000134.1:0-8236 GCA_964481035.1 uncultured Geminicoccaceae bacterium
TGATCGAGGCCGCCGACCTCGTGACCGAGATGACGCTGGTCAAGCACCCGTTCCGAGAAGGCGTGCGCGGCCAGCTCGGCATCGAGTTCTGACGATGCGGGCCCGGGCCACCGGCGCGGCGGCGCCGCGCGCATGGGTTCTGGAGGCCGCGCAGGTCGTTCGCTTCGGCTTCGTCGGCGTGGCCGCGACGGCGTGCCACTACGCCCTCGCCCTGGCGCTGGCGACCGCCGCGGGCGTGCCGGTGCAGCTCGCCCACATCGGCGGGTTCCTCGGCGCCGTGCCGGTGTCGTTTCTCGGCCACTACCACTGGACGTTCAAGAGCAGCGCCCGTTACGGCCGGGCGGCGCGCCGCTTTCTCGCCGTCGCCGTCGGCGCCTTCGCGGTCAGCGCTGTCGTCCTGCAGACCTTGGCCATGCTGACGACGTGGGAAGCTTGGGTCGCCATTCTCGTCAGCGTCTTCGTCATCCCCGCGGCCAGCTACGTCATCAACCGGCTGTTCGTGTTCTGATGCCCGACCGGAGCCCGAAGACCGCGATGCGAGCCACCCCCACCGAAGCCGTGCGAGCGCACGCCTCGGCGCTCTTGTCGATCGTCGTGCCGGTCTTCAACGAGGCCGACGTCATCGCGCTCTTCCTCGCTCGGCTGGAGCCGGCGCTGGCCGAGGCCCGTGCCGGCCTGGGCCCAGGCGGGCGAACCGAAATCGTCTTCGTCGACGACGGCAGCCTCGACGACACCGCGGCACGCGTCGCCGCGCACGTCCGGCCCGGCGCCGGCATCCGGCTGGTCAAGCTGTCGCGCAACTTCGGCAAGGACGCGGCCCTCGCCGCCGGCTTGGCCCATGCGCGCGGCGATGCGGTCGTGCCGATGGATGTCGACCTGCAAGATCCGCCCGAACTCCTGGCGCGGATGGTGGCGGCCTGGCGCGGTGGCGCCAAGGTCGTCAACGCGGTGCGCAACGACCGCCAAGCGGACGGCTGGTTCAAGCGGTCCAGCGCGCGCCTCTTCTACCGTCTCTACAACCGGCTCGCCGCCTACCCGATCGCCGCCGACGTCGGCGACTTTCGCCTGCTCGACAAGAGCGCCGTCGCCGTCTTGAACCAGATGCCCGAGCGCATCCGCTTCATGAAGGGCCTCTTCGGCTGGATCGGCTTCAAGCAGGCGACCATCGCCTACAGCCGAGCGCCGCGGGTCGGCGGAACATCGAAATGGCGCGCCTGGTCCTTGTGGAACTTCGCGCTCGACGGCATCACCGGCTCGACCACGCTGCCGTTGCGCATCTGGACCTATGTCGGGATCACCATCGCCCTCGGCGCGCTCCTCTACGCCGCCTTCATCGTCGTCCGGACGCTCGCGACGGGCATCGACGTGCCCGGCTACGCCTCGCTGCTCACCGTCATGCTGACCATGGGCGCGTTGAACCTCCTCGCCCTCGGCATCATCGGCGAATATGTCGGCCGGATCGCCGTCGAAGTCCGTGCCCGGCCGCTCTACGTCGTCGAGGAGGTCGTGGACCCCGACGAGCCGCCGGTCGTCGTCGGGGCCGCCCGCACCGGCTGAGGCGCGGACGTCAAGGCGCGAGCGCCGCCCGGGCGGCACGCCAGGGCGCGTAGGCGAACACCACCTCGCGCGCGCCCGCGTCGACCGCCACCGCCTGAAAGAGCACATTGGCGCGATGCAGGGGCCGACGCTCGCCGTCGACCCAGGCGGCCCAACCGGGATGGCTCATCTCGTGGAAGACGACCCAGGCCGGGCGGTCGGTGGTCATGCGCACCCGGACCCGGTCGGGGCCACGCTCGACGACGCGCAGCTCCCCGCGAAACGGGGCGGTCGCGACCTCGGCCGGCGGCGTGGCCCCCTCGATCAACGCCGCGTCGTTGCCGTCGAACGGCGTCAGGGCACCGCTCTCGAGCAACGCATCCGGGTCGTGCGGGCGCGCGGCCTCGGCGGCGACCAGGACGAGGCGCGGCACCGCGCCCGCGTTCTCGTAGACGTAGGCGTGGCCGATTCGCCGCGGCTCGGGAAACCGGGCGGCGCTCGCCTCGTCGATCGTCTCCATCGGCGCGCCGAGGACGATGTAGCGCACGCCCAGGAGGTCGGTGAACGGGGCGGCGTAGCCGGTCATCAGCGTGCCGAACCGGCGATTGCCCATGCCGCCGCTGTTCTGCAGCGCGCCGGTCGCCTGCTCGTAGCGCGCGTCGCGCAACGGGTTGTAGCCGAGGATGTTGTCGACGCCGAGGGCGAGCGACGCGTTCTGCCAGGCGCCGCCGAGCCCCAACATCTCGACCCGCATCGGCCCCTCTTCCGCCTCGACCTCGGCCATCCGCGCCATCACCCAGCGCGCCAGTGGATCGGCGGCGGGATCGTCGAGCGGCGCCACCTCCTCGATCGAGCGGGCGTTGAGCGGCGTTCCCACGGTGTGCGTCGCGAGGTCGGCGACCGTCACCGCCACGAGCGCCGCGACCACGGTCGCGCGCACGCGCGCGCCGCGGCTCGCCCCCCAGGCGAGCGCGCCGACCGTGGCCGCGGCGATGAGCGTCGGCACCAGAACGTCGATCCAGGTGTCGGCGAGCCGCCCGTAGGCGAAGGCGAGGCCGAGGGCCGTGGCGGCGATCACGAGCCAGAGGGCGGCCTCGGCGGCGAGGCGCCAGCCGGGCCCGCCGCGCAGGCCCATCCGCAGGTAGCGGTCGACGACGCCGAGGAGCGCGAAGGCGAGGCCGAGATTGACCACGAAGCTCGCGTCGGCCGGGCGCTGGTAGAGGTCGAGCCCCGGCACCGTGGTGAAGGCGAGGGCGAAGAACGGGGTCCGCGTGCCGACGGCGTAGGCCAAGGCCACGAGCGCGACGACGGCACCGAAGCGCGCCCCCGACCCCGCAACGAAGCCCCGAGCGAGCCCCAGCCACAGGAGCATCACCGTCGGCACCACGCCGATGGCGACCTGCGTGATCGAGCGGTCGATCGCGAACCCGGTCCAATCGGGTCCGCCCGGCCCCCAATAGGCATAAGGAAAGTCGAGCGCCGCGAACAGGTTGGGAAAGGGCAGCGTCAGGAGGCTCGCCCACGGCAGCGAGAGAACCCGGCCGACGTGGTCGGCCGCGAAGCCGGGACGATTGCTGCCCGCCACATAGGCGACGCTCGCGAGCAGGGGCAGCGCGATGAGCGCGAGCCAGACGGCGACGCCGAGCGCGATCCACGGCAGCGCGGCGCGCAGCCGACCCAGCGGCTGCGCGTGACCGGCGAGCCAGGCGACGGCGGCGCCGGCGACGACGAAGTGGCCCAGCAGCGCCACGTGATCGCGGTTGATCGTCAGCACCGCGAGGACCAGGCCCGTGACCACGGCGCGCCACGGATTGGGCCGCTGGAGCAGCCACTCGACGCTGAGGATGGCCACCGGCAACCAGGCGTAGCTCAAGAGCAAGAGCGTGTGCTGCGAGCGCGCCATCGCGGAGCCGCCGAAGGCGAAGACGAGCGCCGCGAGCAGCGCCGCGAGCGGGTGCGCCCCGCGCTTCAGCCCCCAGACCGCGACGGCGAGCGCGCCCAGGAGCAGATGCAGGTTGACGACGAGGTCCATGGCGTGGACCGACGGTGCCGGGTCGAGCCAGGCCAGGGCGAGGAGGCTCGGCGTCACCACGAGCGACTGCGGGTCGGCGAGCGTCGGCCGCCCGGCGTAGGTCTCCGGCAGCCACGCCGGCCAATCGCCCGAGGCGAGGTGGCGCGCGACGCCGCGGAGCTGGGCGTAGAAGTGGTTGACCGAATCGAACGGGATGACGAGCCCGTCGAGCCACCAGGGCGTCGTCAAGAGAAGCCAGGCGACGAGGAGGGCGAGGCCGGTCAGCGCGTAGGGCCGGGCGACGTGGACGCAACCCGTCATCGACGCCGTGCACCACGCGCTTCCGCGCGCTCGGGGAAGCCGCTAAGAGATCGGCCGCCATTGCCCGCGAGAGGCCCGATGTCCGCTTCGATACACCCGCTCGCCCCGCACGATCTGCCGGTCTTCATCGCCGGTCCCGACGGCGCCGATCCGTTGTTCACCGGCGTCGTCGCGTGCGTGCTCGTGTTTCTTCTCATCCTCGGCAATCTCTATCTGCGCCTGCACGCGCTGCCCGACATGATGGCGCACCGCGCCAACAGCACGCAGTACCAGATCATCGGCATCCTCACGCTGCTCGCGCTGTTCACCCACAACAACCTGTTCTGGGTCGCGGCCCTGCTCCTGGCGGCGATGAAGCTGCCCGACCTCGCGACGCCGCTCTACGCGATCGCCCGCTCGCTGGAGAACCTGCGCCCGGGGCGGAAGAGCGGCGATGCTTGAGCTGCTCGTCTGCTCGCTGGTCACGGTCTTCCCGGATTATCTCTACCGCCGCTACGCCCAGGGCAAGCGCCTCGGCCGCGAGATCACGCTGTTCTCGGTATGGTTCGAGCTGCGCTGGGGGCTCACCGCCTGCTTCATCCTCACCGTCTCGCTGATCACCCTGATCTTCTACTATCACCCGTCGACGGCGAACGCGGTGATGTTCTTCCGCACGGTGACGATCCTGCCCGAGACGCCGGGCCGGGTGAGCGAGGTGCACGTCACCAACGGCCAGACGGTCGAGGCGGGCGAGGTCGTCTTCCGCATGGACGACGGCGCCCAGCGCGCCGCCGTCGTCACCGCGCAGCAGGCGCTCGCCGAGGTCGACGCCGCCCTCGCCATCGCCGACTTCGAGCTCGCCCAGGCCGAGGGTCGGGTCCAGGAGGCCGAGGGGGCGATCGAGGAGGCGCGCTACGAGCTCGCGCTGAAGGTCGAGGTCAACGAGCGCAACCCGGACGTCGTCAGCCAGCGCGAGATCCGCCGGCTCGAGAACCTCGTCGTCGCCCGCCAAGGTGCCCTCAAGGCCGCCGTCGCCAACCAGCGCGCCGTCGAGACCAAGATCTCGACGCTGTTGCCGGCGCAGCGCGCGACCGCCACGGCAGCGCTCGAGCAGGCCGAGGTCGAGCTCGAAAAGACCGTGGTGACCGCGGGCACGACGGGCCGCATCGAGCAGTTCGCGCTCCAGCCCGGCGATTATGTGAGCTCGGTGTTGCGCCCGGCCGGCGTGCTCGTCCCGGCGGCGCTCGACCGCGGCATCATCCAGGCCGGCTTCGGCCAGCTCGCCGCCCAGGTGCTCCATGTCGGCATGGTCGCCGAGGTCGCCTGCTTCTCCCTGCCGTTCACCGTCGTGCCGATGATCGTCGTCGACATCCAGGACGTCATCCCGGCGGGCCAGTTCCGCCCCGGCGACCAGCTCGTCGAGATCGAGAGCCGCGCCCAGCCCGGCACCGTCACGGCTTTTCTGGCACCGCTCTACGACGGCGGCACCGCCGCCATCGCCCCCGGGAGCAAATGCCTCGCCAACGCCTACACCAGCAATCACGACCGGCTCGCCGACCCCGAGCTGTCGCTCGCCCGGTGGGCGTTCCTGCACGTCGTCGACACCGTGGGCATCGTCCACGCCATCCTGTTGCGGATGCAGGCGCTGTTCTTGCCGGTGCGCGAGCTGGTCTTCAGCGGCCACTGAGCCGGCCGCATCCGCGCGGGGCCGCCCCCGCTCAGGGGCCGGCCCCGGCGGTGACGCCCTCGCCCACCGGCACGCACTCGGGCGCGAGCAACGCCAGCCGCGCGCCGTCGCCCGGCGCCAGCCGGTGGACGTAGAAGCGCGCCTCCTCCCGGGTCATCACCGGCGACGGCGCCGAGACGACGCGCAACTCCCCGGTGCGCCCGATCCAGTCGATGTGGCGGTGGCCGTGCATCGCGACGAGCCGATCGGCGAACGGCTGGAGCCGGCGGACGAACCAGCTGCCGTTGACGAGCACCGTGCCGATCCGCTCGGAGAGGGCCTGCACCGGCCGCGGGTACTCGACGAGGTGGTGGTGCAGCGCCAGGATCCAGCGCGCCTTGGGGGCGGCGCGCAGCACCGCCTCCAGCCGCACCACCTGCTCCAGGGTGACGAGGCCGAGCGCGTTGGTGAACGAGAAGTGCGTCTGGGCGTTGGTGTTCATGATCAGCACCCCGAGGCCGCCCTCGTCGCCCGGCGGCAGGACCAGCGGGAAGACCTCCTCCCAGAGCCGCCCCAGCCGCCGCCGGTCGGCGCCGCCGCCGGTATCGGCGAACCGCGCGATGGCGTCGCGGTGGGGGTGGAGATAGGACTCCAGCGTCGGCCCGAGCCGGCCGGTGGCACCTTCGACCACGTGCGTCCGCCCGCCCTGCACCGCCGCCATCGCCGAGAGGGCCCGGAGCGCGCGCAACAGCTTGGCGGGGCTGGTCGGCAGGTCGAGCCGCGCCGGGTTGGCGCGGTCGACGACGTTGACGTCGTGGTTGCCGGGCAGCACCAGGGTCTTGGCCAGGAGCCCCGGGTGCGCCTCGAGCGCGTCGAGGAACTCGGCCCATTCGGGCGAGCGGCCGGCATCGGTCATGTCGCCGCTGACGAGGACGAGATCGACCGGGTGCCGGGCGTCGACGGCGGCGAGCCGCGCCAACGCCGCGCGGACCCGGTCGTTGCCCTGGGGCCCGCCGCGGCCGCTCTCGATCCGGTAGCCGTAGCGCTCGCCGACGGTGTGGAGATCGGAGAGATGGGCGACCCGCCACGCCGCACCGCCGGGCCGCTCGGGATCGAATTCCGTGAGGCCCTGCGGCTGCGGCATGGTCGCATCGGCGAGCCCCCAGGCGAGGGCGGCGGCGGCGAGATAGGCGCTCATGACGAAGCCGGTGTTGGCGAGCGTCGGCCAGACCAGGCGCAGGGGCGAGGCGAGGTCCGCGACGTGGCCGATCCAGCGGGTCTCGGGCCAAAGGGCGAGGGCGACGGCGATGGCGGCGAGCGCGAGCAGCACGGCGGCCACCAGCGCCGTCGCCGCCCGCACCCGCAACAGCCGCAGCCGGTCGTCGCGGCGCGCGAGCAGCCGCTCGGCCAGATGGCGCAGGACCTCGCGGGAGAGCGCGTAGAGCGGCTGCACGGCGACGGCGTTGAGCGCCCAGAAGCTGCGCTCGGCGAGCCGGAAGAGCCGCCGCCCGCCGAGCCAGCCGAGCCCCAGCACGAGGCCGAGCAGCAGAAGCGAGACGATCCCCACGTCCGCCCGCGCCCGCCCCGAGAGGGTCTCGAGCCAGCCGGTGACGACCAGCGGCGCCGCCCCCAGGAGCAGGCTCGGGACGACGACGAGGCTCGCCAGCGCGAGGCCGAGCTTGGCCGGGCTGATCTCGGCCAAGAGGCTGCCGGCGATGGCGAGCAGCGAGCGGCTCTTCGGGCTCGAGAGATCGTCCTCGGCGTCGCCCCGGCGCGGGTCGATGAGAGGGTTCAAGGCGCCTCCGTGGTCGGACCGGACATCATCTCTCCGGATCACGCCGACGGCCTCTATCGTGCCAAAGGATGCGGCGGTCTCGCCAGACCTGAGCACAACCTCCTGCTACGCGCGACATCGGCCGGCAACGCGGCGCCTTCGCCCCGTTCACCCGTCACCCGGCACCAGCAACCGGAGGCCGGGAAGGTTGGCGAAGTCGTCCGTGTTGACGGTCATGAGCGCGTAGCCGTGCTCGATCGCCTGCGCCGCGATCCAGAGGTCGTTGTAGCGTGGGCGCGGCGAGCGCCCGGTACGCTTCACCGCCGCCGCCAGCACGCCGAAGGCCGCCGCCGTGTGCGCCGCAACGGGCAGGACCGGACGGATCTCGACCCGGCGCAAAAAGGCCGCGCGCGCCGCACGCTCGACGGGATCGGTGCACGCCTCGACGCCGAACCAGAGCTCGCCGAGGGAGACGGCCGAGACGAACACCGGCGCATCGCCCGCGCTCTCGATGACGCTCGCACGCGCGAGGCTGCCGTCGGCGATGCCGAGCCAGATGCAGCTGTCGAGGATCACGCCCAAGGATCGCGCACGCCCTCGTCGAACCCGCCCGCCCGGCTGTCGTCGCGCCAGGCCCGGCCACGGCCCGGCGCCAGCATCGAAGGCAGGCCGGCGAGCGCCTCCGCCGCCGTCATCGTGCGTTCGGGCGCCACGATCCGCGCGACGACGACGCGGTTGCGCTCGACCCCCACCGGCTCGCCGCCGCGGGCGATCCCGTCGAGGATGTCCCGCGTGCGCCGCGCGAGATCCGTCGCGCTGATGATCCGCATGAGTACGCTCTCGCAATTTCTGTATTGATACGTACACCACACCGGGCACCAAGTCCAGCGCCGGCCTCCACCCCGCACGGACCTCTGCCAAGGTGCCGGCGGCCGCGGCGCCTGCGGGG
>CAYZSE010000135.1:0-8184 GCA_964481035.1 uncultured Geminicoccaceae bacterium
ACACCGTGGCAAAACGCTTGACCGCCAACACAGTCGCTCAGACGAGGGCCGGGCGCGACGGCTCGGACGGCGTCTCCGCTGGCATCTCGTCGGCCAGCAACGCCGCCTCCGCCGCGATCTGCTCGAGGGCGGCCTCTTGCGCCAGCACCGTCGCCACGGGCGTCGCCCGCGGGATCATGACGGTCGGCCCCTGGTCCTCGAGCGGCACCGAGGCGCGACGGAAGGTGCGGTAGAGCCCGAAGACGGCGAGCCCGAGATGCGCGGCGCCGAGGAACAGGCCGAAGCCGGCCGGGCCCAGAGCCGCCATGGCGACGCCGACGGCGAACGGGCCGAAGGCGGCGCCGATCCCGTTGATCATCATGAGCCCGCCGGCGGCAGCGACCATGCTGTGGCCGTCGAGATAGTCGTTGGTGTGGGCGACGCTCACCGAGTAGAGCGGGAAGGCGAAGGCCATGGCGGCGACGAGGAGCACGAGGCCGGGCCAGCCGCCGGCGAGCCCGGCGAGGATGCCCAAGGCGCCGGTGGTCGCCGCCGCGGCGATCATGACCAGCCGACGGTCGAACCGATCGGCGAGGAAGCCCAGGGGAAACTGGCCGGCGACCGCCGCCACCAGCGCGGCGAACATGAAATTCGCGACGTCGTTGACGGCGAGGCCCGCCTGGGTGGCGAAGACGGCGCCCATGCCGAGGACGGTGCCGGCCCCGATACCGCTGACGAACGCGCCGACGACGCCGAGCGGCGACGTCGCGTAGAGCTTCTTGAAATCGGGGCGGCCCACGGGCGCGATGCCCGGCGCCGGTCCGCTCGAGAGCAGCATCGGCACGACCGCGAGCGAGACCAGCACCGAGACCAGCGTGAACAGCACGAAGTCGCCGGGATCGGCGACATTCAACAGGATCTGGCCGAGGCTGGCGCCCCCGAACGAGACGATCATGTAGACGCTGAGGACCTTGGCGCGATGCTCGTTGCGGGACTGGGTGTTGAGCCAGCTCTCGGCGACGATGTAGAGGCCGGCGAAGCTGAAGCCGGTGAGCGCACGGACCAGCGCCCAGACCGCGGGCTGGACGAACACGGCGTGCAGCAGCACCGTCGCCGAGGCGATCGCGGCGAAGGCGGCGAAGACCCGGACGTGGCCGACCCGGCCGATCAGGCGCGGTGCCTGGAACGAGCCGATCAGCAGCCCGCCGTAGAAGGCCGACATGACGACGCCGGTGACGGGGGTCGAAAAGCCCTCCAGATCGGCGCGTACGCCCAAGAGCGTGCCCTGCAGGCCGTTGCCGAGCATGAGCAGGGCCACTCCCAAAAAGAGCGGCCAGCTGGCGACGACGGCCTGGAACATGGGCGCTGCCCGCAGGGCGTGAGGTGGGAGAACCACGAAGGGCGCCTCGGCCGAAGCCGGACGCCCTTCCCACCGCCGCCTATGCCCCGTGCTCAGACATTGAGCAAGAGGTGTTCGCGCTCCCAGCTCGAGATCACCGTCTGGTAGGCCTCGTGCTCGGCCTCGCGCACGGCGAGCAGCACGTCGACGAAGCGCTCGCCGAGGATCTCCTTGAGCGGTCGCGAGGCGTTGAGCTTGGCGAGCCCGTCCGGCAACTGGCGCGGCAGGGTCTGGGCGCGGCGGTAGGCGCTGCCTTCGAGGGCGTCGGTCGGCTCCAGCGCGTCGACCATGCCGATGTAGCCGCAGGCGAGCGAGGCGGCGATCGCGAGATAAGGGTTGGCGTCGGCGCCGGCGACCCGGTTCTCGACGCGACGGTCGGCGCGCCCGCTCTCGGGCACCCGTAGCCCGACGGTGCGGTTCTCCCAGCCCCAGTGCGTGTTGATCGGCGCGTCCGAGTGCCGCCGCAAGCGCCGGTAGGAGTTCACGTTGGGCGCCAAGAGCGGCATCGAGGCCGGCAGATAGCGCTGCAGGCCCGCGAGATGGGCCAAGAAGAGCGGCGAATGCGCGCCGTCCGCCGTGGCGAACAGGTTCTCGCCCGTCGTGGCGTCGCGCACGCTCTGGTGGATGTGCATGGCGCTGCCGGGCTCGCTCTCCATCGGCTTCGCCATGAACGTCGCGTAGATGCCGTGCTTCAGCGCCGCCTGGCGCAGCGTCCGCTTGAAGAGGAAGGCCTGGTCGGCGAGCTCCAGCGGGTTGCCGTGGTTGAAGTTGATCTCCATCTGCGCGACCCCCTGCTCGTGGGTCAGCGTGTCGATGTCGATCGCCTGCGCCTCGCACCAGTCGTAGAGGTCCTCGAAGACCGGATCGAACTCGTTGGTGGCGTCGATGCCGTAGGCCTGCCGGCCGGTCTGCGCGCGGCGGGTCTTGCCGACCGGGGCCTGCAGCGGATAGTCGGGGTCCTCGTTGATCTGCGTCAGGTAGAACTCGAGCTCGGGGGCCACCACCGGCCGCCAGCCGTGCGACGCATAGGCGCGCAGCACCCGCTTGAGGACCTGGCGCGGCGCGATCTCGTGGGCCGTGCCGCCGTGATCGGTGAGATCGCAGATGACCTGCGCCGTCGGCTCGTCATACCAGGGCACGACGCGGATCGAGGCGTCGTCGGGCACCATCCGCAGGTCACGGCTGACCGGGTCGACGATCGACCAGACGTTCTCGGGATACTCACCCGTCACCGTCTGGACGAGGACGCTCTCGGGCAGGCGCAGAGTGCCCTGGGCGGCCCCGCGCAAGAACTTGTCCGCCGGCAGGATCTTGCCGCGAGCGATGCCGGCGATGTCCGAGATGAGGCACTCGATCTCGGTGATCCGCCGCTCGCGGAGCCAGCTTTCAAGTGACATCGACGGCTCGCCGGCACCGCGCACGGGCCTGCACCGCCTCGCCGAAGGCGCGAAAGATCAGGGTCGACACTTCACTGGTGAGCGGGCGGAACTCTGGGTGCCACTGCACGGCGAGGGCGAACTCGGCCGCCTCGACGCGGACCGCCTCGATCGTCCCGTCATCGGCCACGGCCTCGACGACGAGCCCCGGGGCGAGCCGATCGAGGCCCTGCCCGTGCAGCGAGTTCACCTCGATCGCCTCGGCGTCGAGCAACCTCGCGAGCAGCCCGTTCGGCGTGAGCCGGACACGGTGGCGGGGGCCGTACCGGTCCTGGGGCGCCTTCGACTTGTCGGAGCGATGGTCGAAGCGGCCGTCGACGGCGTGCAGCCGCTGGTGCAGCGAGCCGCCGAGCGCCACGTTGACCTCCTGGATGCCGCGGCAGAGGCCGAGCAAGGGAACACCGAGGACGATGGCGCGGCGGATCAGCGGCAGGACGGTCGCATCACGCTGCGGGTCGGGATCGATCGTGTCGCCCTCGGGCTCGGGGCTCGCCGCATAATGGTGCGGCTCGATGTTGGAGGGGCTGCCGGTCAACAGCAGACCGTCGAGCCGGGCCAGCACCAGGTCGAGGTCGAGCCGCGTCCCGAGCGCCGGCACGAGCAGCGGTAGCGCACCCGCGGCGTCGCTCACCGCGGTGACATACTTCTCACCGACGCTGTGCACCGGAAAAGCGCCAGCCTGCTTACGGCAACAGACGACACCGACCGTAGGCGAGATCCATGCCGCCGGCTTCGCTATCGCCGTCTTGCTGGCGTCGACGGCCTCTTCAGGGCAACGCATCAGCGCTCGGCCCCCGTGCGCGCGGCGAGCGGGTCGAAGCCGGACCCGTCGAGCCCTGCCTCGCCCGCTGAAACGTGTATGACATCATCACCCAAAACCGACACGCAGACGTCTCGCCGAGCACTCTCTCTGCCTTCGGCCACTCTGCCCGAGCCCGCCTCCGGCTGCCAGCGCCGATCTCCCCGCGGCCATCATGACGAGGCGACGAGACAGCTCGACGCCGGCGAGATCTTCCGACCTTCCGGCCGGCCCTCGCGTGGCCAGCCGGCGCGGGGGCTATCCGCTCACCTGGTCCCTGATGTGGTCGACGGTCCGGCAGTGCTCCGACTGCGGGCTGAAGAGAATGATCTCCGCATCCTCGCCCACCCGCAGCGTATGCCCTGGCGGCCAGTAGAACAGGTCACCAGCCGCGACGGTTTCCTCCTCGCCGCCGGCATACGTCATCGTGACCTCGCCGGCGATCATGTAGCCCCAATGCGGGCTCTGACAGAGGTCCCCATCGAGCCCTTTCAGCAGCGGCGTCAGATCTGTTCCTTGCGCCAGCGAAAAGTATTCCCCGGCCATAGCACCGCATCCCGTTGCATCGCCGAAATCAAGGATCTGACGAGCGACCGCACCCGGGGCCTTCAAGGCTTCTGGGACAGCATTTTTTGCAACGCGCATCACATGCTCCCTGCTTCTGATGAGATCTGTGCAGGAAACCTTGCGGATCTCCCACCGCACTTATTGTGAGACTCGGAGCAAGTATGGTCAATGATTATCGGGCACCGCGCCTTCTCGGCAAAGGCTGGCCGGCTCGGGCCGTCGGATGGGAATAGAGAAGGGAACGGAAACGAAGCGGGCCCGTCACCGCGCGACGGGCCCTTTGTGGCTCGAGACCTCCGCTGCCGGCTCTGTCCGGCCGGCAGCGGCGCGACCCTTCTCGAAGCTCAGGCGTCGGCCGCCTGCTCCTCGATGACCTTGCCGGCACCGCTGGCCGCGCGGCCATTGGCATTGCCGTTGGCGATGGCGATCTTGCGCGGCTGCATCGCCTCGGGCACGTGGCGCACCAGCCCCACGACGAGCATGCCGTGGTCGAGCCGGGCTTCCTTCACCTCGACGTGGTCGGCGAGCTGGAAGCGGTGCTCGAAGGCGCGCTGGGCGATGCCGCGATGCAGATACTCGACGCCCTCGTCATCCGCCTTTTCGGCCTTGCCACGGACGAACAGCACATTCTGGTGCTGCGTGACGTCGATATCGCCTTCGGCGAAGCCGGCGACCGCAACCTCGATGCGGTAGCTGTCGGATCCGGTCTTCACGATGTTGTAGGGCGGATACGACGTCTGCGCGTTGTCGCGAAACGCGCTGTCGAGCATCTTGTCGAGGACGTCGAAGCCGACGCTCGAGCGAAAGAGCGGTGTAAGATCCAGTGTACGCATCGGTCAGTTCTCCGGTTGAGCAACCAACGATCGTGATCCCCGCAGGCGACCACAAGTTGGATGTGGGCAAGCGCGCCCGCTGTTCAAGAGGTCGGCCGGCGCCTCGCAACGTCCGCCTTCCCGAAGGGTTTGCAAGCCGAGCACCGGGGAGATGCGTCATGGCCGCGCCGCGTGAGAGCCGCGATGAAGCGAACGGAGGGTCCGCAGCCCGCGGGCCGGAGAGCGAAGCGCCGCGCCGGGTCATCTTTCGCACCTGGTTCGTCGTCGCCGCCCTGATGCTCGCCGGCGCCTGGACCCTGGGCCGTGTCCTGGAACCAAACCGCATCGGTTTCGTCTTCAGCGGCGTGGCCTTTCCCGCCCTCACCGCCGTCTTGATGCTGATGGCGCTCGGCTGGCTCGTCTGGTTCGTCTTCTCGAAGGGTCGCCGCTGACGGTCAGCGCCCCTCGGGCGTGTTGATCGCCAGGCCGTCGGGCGCGCCGCTCGTCGCGAACTTCGGCGTCGGCGCGCTGGCGGCCGCGGGCTCCGGCGCGCCCGCGAAGTGCACCGTGCGCTGCGGGAACGGGATCTCGATGCCCAGCTCGTCGAAGCGCCTCTTCAGCCGACGGTTGTATTCGCGGCCCACGGTCCATTGCTGCAGCGGGCGGGTCTTGAAGCGCGCCTTGATGACCACCGCGCTGTCGGCAAAGCGGTCGACGCCCGCGATCTCCAAGGGCTGGAGGATGAGGCGGCGGAAGGCCCGGTCGCGCTGCAGCTCGGCGCCCACCTCGGCCATGACCGCCATGACCCGATCGGCATCCTCTCGGTAGGCGACGCCTACGTCGAAGACGTAATAGGAGTAGTCCTTGGTCAGGTTCGAGATCGTGCTGATGGTGCTGTAGGGGATCGTGTGCACTTGGCCGTCATAGGCCCTGAGCCGCACGGTCCGCAGCGACACCGCCTCGACCACGCCGTTCTTGCCGCCGAGATCGGCGACGTCGCCGACGGCGATGGTGTCCTCGACCAGGATGAAGAAGCCCGTGATGATGTCCTGGACGAGCTGCTGCGAGCCGAAGCCGACGGCGAGGCCGATGACGCCGGCACCGGCGAGGAGCGGGGCGAGGTTCACGCCGAGCTCGCCGAGCGCGAGCATGCCCCCGGTCACCCAGATGATCACGAAGAGAAAATTGCGGCCGATCGTCAACAGCGTGCGCGATCGGTTGGAGCGCACCGGCCGGCCGAGATGGTCGGTCTCCTCGATCGCGTTACGGATCATCGTGCTCGAGACCTTCCAGAGCACGTAGGCGATGGCGAGGGTCAGCCCTGCGGCCAAGAGCGCGTCGCGCAGCACCCCCGCGGCCTCGCTCGCGAGCCAGCCGCCGACGTCGATGCCCCAGGCCTGCAAGATCAACGCGAAGGCCAACAGGGTCACCACCACCCGCAGCGTGAAGGCGAGCGGGGTTTGCGCCGCCGAGGTGATGACGTCGCTCACCTCCGCTTCCTCGCCCTCCTCGAGGGCACGACCTTCACGCCCGGCGAGCACGCGTTCGGTCAACCAGACGTTCACCAGCCGCGTAAGGAACAGCAACGCCGCGGTGAGCCCCATAGCACGGACCAAGAAGACCGTTCCGCCGGCGATGTCGAGCGCCCACGCGAGGTAGACGACGAGCCCGAAGCCGATGGCGAAGAGGTGCCAGAGCTTGGCCACCGTCGCCCATGGCAGGAAGCGCCCGACCAAGCCCGATCTCGCTTCCCCGGCGAGCGCCCGAAAGCCGTTCGCACCGAGCGTGCGAAAGCGCAGGATAAGCCCGACGTAGAGCAGGAACGTCGCGAAGAAGAGGACGTGCTCGAAGAAGCCGTGGAGCATCCAGGGCAGGCCCAGCGCACGCGCCGCCTGCAGACCGAAATAGCCGTAGCCCCCGACGGCGATGACGCGGACGATGCGGCGCTGGATTTCGGCGCCGGTCGCCGCCGCGACCGGGAACAGATTCATGTGCGAATTCTTGTAGTTGAGCAGCGCGCGCACGACCCCGGTGACGGCGGTGACGAAGGCGAGCCCCTCGACCAGCGACCGCGTGACGTCGCGCGTGTAGCTGCCGAGATCGAGGAACCAGGCGATGCTCGCCGCCACGGCGACGAACAGGGCCACGGGCACGAGGCGCACCGTCGCGTGCAGGAAGATGGCGACGGCGAAATGCAACGGCGTTGGCGGCGCATAGGTCGCGAACTGCCCGCGCCATCCGCGCAGCGCCCGGCGCAGCGCGAGAGCGACGGCGAAGCCCACGCCGACGACGAGCGCGATCTGGGCGAGCGTCTCGATCCAGAAGGCGCGCCGCGCCTCGCTCGTCACCTGCTGCTTCAGCCAAGCGATTAAGAACTGGATCTGATTGGGCGCCGCGAGCACGGCCTCGATGCTGCTCACGACCGCGGCGATGCGGCGATCGATCTCCGACTGCAGCCAGTGCATGGGCTCCGCGACGATCGAACCTTCGGGCGTGGACGGCCGCTCCACGGCGGCGATGGTTCGCAGCGTCTCCAGGACCTTCTGGCGGTCCGCGTCGTTCTCGAGGACTTGAATGACCCGCTCGATCACCGCCGGATCGAGGTCCGCCGTCCCGTCGACCGACGCCGCCTCGGTGAGCTCGCCCGCAGCCTCGGTGAGCGAGCTCGCTGGCGTCCGTGGCGGTGCGCTCGGACCGGTCTTCTCGGCGAGCGCTGCGTCGGCGGGCCCTGCATTGACGGGCCCTGCGTCGGCAGGCAAGCCATCGGTCGGAGACGGCTCGGGGGCTTGGGCCGCCGCCGGCAGCGCCGTTAGCAGGAGCGCCACCAGGAACGCGGCCGGGACGATGCCGCGACGGGCCGACCTCAAGGCGCGTCGACACCGTCGACGATGATCAAGCTCGAGATCGCGCCGGCGAGCCGGTCCGGCAGGATCCGACGATAGGCCTCCGAGCGATAGAACGCCTCGGCGGTCGCGCGATCGGCGAAGGCGATGTTGGTCGTGCGTGCGCCCGGCCACGCACCCTCCACCACGTCCTGGTGCCCGCCGCGGATGAGATAGCGCCCGCCGAAGCCGGCGACGACGTCGGGCACGGCCTCCCGGTAGCGGGCAAAGGCCGTTGCGTCGTGGACGTCGATGATCGCGACGATATAGGCGGTCATGGAAGCTCCCGGCCGGCTGAAACCTCGCGCCT
>CAYZSE010000136.1:0-8094 GCA_964481035.1 uncultured Geminicoccaceae bacterium
CTCGGCATCTTCTCGGTGATGTGGAGCGAGCACTGCTCCTACAAGTCGTCCAAGCTGCACCTGAAGCGGCTGCCGACCACGGCGCCCTGGGTGGTCTGCGGCCCCGGCGAGAACGCCGGCGTCGTCGACATCGGCGACGGCAAGGTCTGCGTCTTCAAGATGGAGAGCCACAACCACCCGAGCTTCATCGAGCCCTACCAGGGTGCTGCGACCGGGGTGGGCGGCATCATGCGCGACGTCTTCACCATGGGCGCGCGGCCCGTCGCGCTGCTCAATGCGCTGCGCTTCGGCGAGCCCGACCACCCGAAGACCCGCCACCTCGTCGCCGGCGTCGTCGCCGGCATCGGCGGCTACGGCAACTGCGTCGGCGTCCCCACCGTCGGCGGCGAGGTCGACTTTCACCGCAGCTACAACGGCAACATCCTCGTCAACGCGATGTGCGTCGGCGTCGCCGAGGCGGACAAGGTCTTCTACGCGGCGGCGGGCGGCGTCGGGAACCCGGTCGTCTATGTCGGGGCCAAGACCGGGCGCGACGGCATCCACGGCGCCACCATGGCGTCGGCCGAGTTCTCCGAGGAGACCGAGGCCAAGCGCCCGACCGTGCAGGTGGGCGATCCCTTCAAGGAGAAGCTGCTCTTGGAGGCGTGTCTCGAGCTCATGGCGAGCGACGCCATCATCGCCATCCAGGACATGGGCGCCGCCGGCCTGACCTCCTCCTCCTTCGAGATGGCGTCGCGCGGCGGCACCGGGATCGAGCTCGACCTCGACCGCGTGCCGCTGCGCGAGAGCGGCATGACGCCGTACGAGATCATGCTGAGCGAAAGCCAGGAGCGGATGCTGCTGGTGCTGCGGCGCGGCGCCGAGGACGAGGCGGCGACGGTCTTTCGCAAGTGGGATCTCGACGTCGCCGTGATCGGCACCGTCACCGACACCGGGCGGATGGTGCTCCGCTGGCACGACACGGCCGTGGCCGACGTCCCGATCGCGCCCGTCGCCGGCGCGTCGCCCGTCTACGACCGCCCGCAGGCGCCGAGCCCCCCGCCCGTGCCCGTCGTCGCCGATCTCGTCCGCCCGCCGATCTCCCACCCGGCGGCGCTGAAGCGGCTGATGAGCAGCCCGGACATCGCGAGCAAGCGCTGGATCTGGGAGCAATACGACAGCACCATCATGGCCGACACGCTCGCGGCCTCCGGCGGTGACGCCGCAGTGGTGCGCGTCCACGGCACGCCGCGCGCGCTCGCCCTCACCGTGGATTGCATACCCCGCTACGTCCAGGCAGACGCCCGGCACGGCACGGCACTGGTCGTCGCCGAGGCGTGGCGTAATCTCGTCGCGGTCGGCGCCAAGCCGCTCGCGATCACCGACTGCCTGAACTTCGGCAATCCCGAGCGGCCCGCGATCATGGGCCAGATCGCTGCCAGCATCGACGGTATGGCCGCGGCCTGCGCGGCGCTCGCGTTCCCGGTCGTGTCGGGCAACGTCTCCCTCTACAACGAGACCGACGGCCGGGCCATCCAGCCGACGCCCGGCGTCGGCGGCGTCGGCCTGATCGAGGATCTGGAGTGCCGCGTCGGCATCGCCTTCGACGCCGAGGGCCTCGACCTCGTGCTCGTCGGCGAATGTTTCGGCTGGCTCGGCGCGTCGCTGTACCTCCGCGAGGTCTGCGGCAGCGAGGACGGTGCGCCGCCGCCCCTGGATCTCGCCCAAGAACGTCGCAACGGCGGGTTCGTCTTGGCCGAAATCGGCCGCGGACGGGTCCGCGCCTGCCACGACCTCAGCGACGGCGGGCTGCTCGTGGCGGCGACGGAGATGGCGCTGGCGAGCGGCATCGGGCTCGCCCTCAAACGGCCCCGCGGCGCCGTCGCCGAGGCTGGCTGGTGGTTCGGCGAGGAGCCGTCGCGCTACCTGCTGGCGGTGGCGGGCGACGATACCGCGGCGTTGGTCGAGGCCGCCCGTGCAGCCGGTGTCGTCGTCCGCCGCGTCGGGCGGACCGGCGGCGCGGCCGTGGCGCTCGGCGGCACCGACCACCCCGTGCCGCTGGACGAGCTGCGAGCCCTGTACGAGGGATGGCTGCCGGCTTACATGAGTTGAGGGCCGGTGACGGAGAGGGACGCAAGCATGCCGATGAGCGCACAGGACATCGAGACGATCATCACCGCCGCTCTGCCCGATGCGCAGGTGTCGATCGAAGATTTGGCCGGCGACGGCGACCACTACCGGGCGCACGTCGTTTCCTCTGCATTCGCTGGCAAGTCGCGGGTGCAGCAACACCAGCTCGTCTATGCTGCCTTCGGCGAACGCATGGGCACCGACCTGCACGCGTTGGCGCTGACCACCGCGACACCGTTGAACGACTGACCCTTGGCCTTGAGGAGGGCATGATGAGCGATCAGGAACCCGTCCACGATCGGATCAGCGAGCAGATCCAGCGCGATGATGTCGTGGTCTACATGAAGGGCACACCGATTTTCCCCCAGTGCGGCTTCTCGGCCGTCGTCGTCCAGGTGCTGTCGCACGCCGGCGTGAAGTTCCAAGCGTACAATGTGCTGGAGGACAGCGAGTTGCGCGAAGGTATCAAGAGCTTCTCGCGCTGGCCGACGATCCCGCAGCTCTACGTCAAAGGGGAGTTCGTCGGCGGCTGCGACATCATTCGCGACATGTTCGAGAGCGGTGAACTGGCCCAGCTTTTCGACGACAAGGCCGTGGCGCGGGCCACGGCTTGATAGAGCCTCCGGCCGTAGCGGCGAGCTTCGGTGCGGCCTCTGGACTACCGAAATCGTCCCGCAGTCGGTCCGCCCCTCGGGGCACGGTCGAGGCCACGGGTGGTCGACGACCCGATCGGACGCGCCGGACCACGGCTCGAGGGATCCGGAGCGTCCTTTACCAGCGCCACGGCTCGGTCGCTCCCGCGCGGTGAGGTGCTGCGCGTGGGCTTGCGGAGCCGGTGCTGGTGAGCCCCGATCGGTCTTGGTCGGAGGCCGCATCGCGAGGGGCGCTCGGTCCGAACGACGCCACCGCGACGGGGCACGTCGGCGCGGCGGAAGCGGGAAGCGTGCCCTGCGGCCTCCTCGGGGCCGTTCTCCTCCTCGGCGTTTGCGTTGCAGCGCACGCGGCAATGGTCCCTGGAGCCGACTGGTGGTGCGCCGCGAGCGGTGGTGGCGGTCTGGGTGCCGCGGTCGGGGCATGGCTGCTGTATCGGCATCGCGGGCGGACTCCGCCGGCGCTGGTGTCGCCGCCGTTGGACGAGGCCGGCGGCGACGTTGCAGCGGCCGATTTCGGACTCGGCGGGAAGATGTCGGCGACATGCACCGGGCCACAGGGCGTGTTGCAGGTCGACACGCGCGATCACGCGGCGCTGGTGAGCGCGAGCTTTATCGAATTGGTCGGCAGGGCGGATACGCGGTTGCGCCATCTGCACGGCGTCGCCAGCCTGTTCGAGCCGGCCGATCGGGATCGTTTTTCGGCAACCTACCGCCTCTTGGTGTCGGGCTACGCCCGGCGCGCGTCCGGCCGGTTCCGCTTGCGTACGGAATGTGGCGCTCGCAGTTCGCTCCAGTGCCGGTTCGATGTGCTCGAACGCGACCCCGATGGCCGCCGCGCCCGCGTGTTGGTCGTGGCGACGGACATCGGCGCATGGCGCCGCGCTGAGAACGGCCTGCGGCGCACGGCGCTGCGCGATCCGCTCACCGGGTTGTCGAACCGCGCGGCGCTGTTGCGCTGGCAACCCTCGCATCCGGACACGGTCAATGCCCTGATTCTCGTCGGCCTCGACGGCTTCCGGCGCGTCAATGACCGGCACGGGCCCGCGGTCGGCGATGCGTGCCTGATCGAGGTGGCCAGGCGGCTGCAAGGTGCGGTCCGCCGCGGTGACCTGGTGGCGCGCACCGCCGACGACGAGTTCGTGGTGATGCCGGCGAGTCGGCTCGACATCGCCACCTTGAAGGACGTTGCCGAGCGTCTCTCGCGCCGCCTCAACGCGCCCTTCACGATCAAGGGCCGCCATATCCCCACCGGCGTCCGCGTCAGCGCCGCCGTCGGGGCGCCGAGCACCCGCCCGCAATCGGACGCGTTGTACGCGACGGCCAAGACCGCGCTTTATCGAGCCAAGACCCGCTGTCGGCCGTGGTATGTCGTGACGATGTGGCAAGTACCGGGTTGAACCTTCAAGGGTCCCCCCATCCGCCGCTTCTCGTCAGCGCGAGTAGTACTCGATGACGAGGTTCGGTTCCATCTGCACCGGATACGGCACGTCGGCCATCTTCGGTGTCCGCACGAAAGTCGCTTTCAGCGCCTTCTCGTCCATATCGATGTATTCGGGCACGTCGCGCTCGCGATTCTGCAGCGCTTCGACCACCATGATCTTATCCTTCGTCGCCGATGACACTTCGACGACATCGCCCTCGCGCAGGCTGAAGCTCGGGATGGTGACGCGCTGCCCATTTACCCGGACGTGCCCGTGATTCACGAACTGCCGTGCCTGATACATCGTCTGCACGACGTTCATGCGGAAGACCACGACGTCGAGGCGGCGCTCCAGCAGGCCGACGAGGTTTTCCGCCGTATCGCCCTTGAGCTTGTTGGCCGTCTCGTAGGCGCGGCGAAATTGCTTTTCCGTCATATTGACGTAGTAGCTTCGCAGCTTCTGCTTCGCCAGAAGCTGATTGCCGTAGTCCGAGACCTTCTTGCGCTTTTGGCCATGCACGCCCGGCGGATAGTTCTTCTTGGCCAACGGGTCCTTGGCGCGGCCCCAGAGGTTGACGCCGAGGCGGCGACAGATCTTGCTCTTCGCTTGAACGCGCTTGGTCATCTCGAACCGTTGGCTGGGAGGAACATCGAAGGCGTGGCGTATAGCCAGCCGGGGGCGGGGCTGTCAAACGCTTTGCCCGCCGCGCGCCTCAAAGGCGCGGCCGGGGCGGTCGTCGGGTCTGGGTCAGCGCCTTGACCAGGCCCCTGAGCGTCTGCACCTCGGCGCGGTGCAGCGCAAGACGTTGCAAGAGCAGCTCGAGTTCCCGGATGCGCTTGCTGCGCCGATCGTCGCTGCGAAAGAAGCTGGTACCGTCGAGCTCGTCGACGATGGCCCGCAGCAGCTGCTCGATGTCCCCCTTGGTCGCGCGGCCGAGCACGTCGGAGCGGTCCTCGCGCGGCGGCGTCGTGTCGCCCGCCTCGTGGATCTCGTAGGCGACCAGGAGCACCGCCTGGGCGAGGTTCAACGACGCGAAGCCTGGGTTGAGAGGTATCGTGATGATCGCGTCGGCGAGTTGGACCTCGTCGTTCTCCAGCCCGGTTCGCTCCGGGCCGAAGACCACGCCGACGCGCTCGCCACCGAGGGCGCGAGCCCGGATCTCCGCCCCCGCCCCGGCGCCGGTGAGGACCGGCTTGAGCATCTCGCGCGGGCGGGCGGTCGTGGCGTAGACGCGGTGCAGGTCGGCGGTCGCCGCCCGCACCGAGGTGAATACCTCGATGCCGTTGAGGACGACGTTGGCGCCGGACGCCGCGTTGACGGCCTTGGCGTTGGGCCAGCCGCACAGCGGGGCCACGAGCCGCAGGCGGACGAGGCCGAAATTCAGCATGGCCCGCGCCGCCGCGCCGACGTTCTCGCCCATCTGCGGGCGGACGAGGATGAACCAGGGTTGGACGTCGCCGGCGCCCGCCGCGCGCCGATCGGTGCCGGCCATCGCTCAACGCCGCACGGTCATCAAGCGGCGCGCCGGAGCCCGCTCAAGAAGAGCTTGTAGGCGACCGCGTCGCTCAGCGCGATGAACGAGGCATCGAGGATGTTCGCCGACACGCCGACGGTCGACCAGCTCTCGCCGGCGGTATCACGGCTCTCGATGATGACCCGCGTGACCGCCGAGGTGCCGGCGTCGGGGTCGAGGATGCGCACCCGGTAGTCGACGAGGTGCATCGTCTCCAGCACCGGATAGGTCGGGACGAGGGCCGCCCTGAGGGCCTGATCGAGCGCGTCGACAGGGCCGTCCGCCTCGGCGACGTGGAAATGGCGCCGGCCGTCGACCTCGATCTTGACCGTCGCCTCCGAGACCGTGACCTTCTGCCCCTTGGCGTTGAAGCGGCGCTCGGTGATCACCCGAAAGCCGATCAGGCTGAAATACTCGGGAACCTGGCCCGCCGCGCGCCTCGCCAGCATCTCGAAGCTCGCCCCGGCGCCCTCGTAGGCGTAGCCCTGCGCCTCGCGCTCCTTGATGTCCGTCAACAGCGTGCCGACGCCGTCCCTGGTGATCGGGCAGCCGACCGCCTCCAGGCGCGCCACCACGTTGGCCCGGCCCGACTGGTCCGAGATGACGATGTCGCGCTGGTTGCCGACGCTCTCCGGCGGGACGTGCTCGTAGAGGCTCGGCGCGCGGGCGACGGCCGAGGCGTGCAGCCCGCCCTTGTGGGCGAAGGCGTTGCGTCCGACATACGCCGCTCCCGGCCGCGGGGTGCGGTTCAAGATCTCGTCGAAGCGGCGCGAGATGGAGGTGAGCCGGTGGAGCTGGTCGGCCGTGACGCCGCAGTCCCAGCCCGCCTTGAGGATCAGGGTCGGCAGGAGGCTCACCAGGTTGGCGTTGCCGCAGCGCTCGCCGAGGCCGTTGAGCGTACCCTGCACCTGGCGCGCGCCGGCGCGCACGGCGGCGAGCGTGTTGGCGACGGCGCATTCGCCGTCGTCGTGGGTGTGGATGCCGAGCCGCGCCGTGGGCAGGGCCGCCTCGACGTCGGCGACGATCGCCTCGACCTCGTGGGGCAGCGCACCGCCGTTGGTGTCGCAAAGGACCAGCCAGTCGGCGCCGCCTCGAAGCCCCGCCTCGAGGCAGGCGAGGGCGTAAGCGCGATCCGCCTTGTAGCCGTCGAAGAAGTGCTCGGCATCGAGCATGACCTCGCCGCAGTGCGCCCCTGCGGCCCGGACGCTGTCCTCGATCATGGCGAGGTTCTCGTCGAGCTCGGCGCCCAAGGCTTCGGTGACGTGGCGGTGCCAGGTCTTGCCCACGAGCGTGATGACGTCGACGCCGGCCTGGAAGTGCGGCTGCAGGCCCGGGTCGTTGGCCGCGCTCCGCCCGCTCCGGCGGGTCATGCCGAAGGCGCAGAGCTTGGCCCGCGCGAGCTTCGGCGGCTGGGCGAAGAAGGCGTCGTCGGTGGGGTTGGCGCCGGGCCAGCCGCCCTCGATGTAGTCGATGCCGAGGGCGTCCAGCATCAGCGCGATCCGGCGCTTCTCCTCGACGCTGAAGTCGACGCCCTGGGTCTGGGCGCCGTCCCGCAGGGTCGTGTCGTAGATGAACAGGCGTTCGGCCATGATGCCACCGGCGGGGGAGTGGGAGCGCACCTAAAGCGGAAAGTGGACGTCGGGGCAACCGGCGAGGAGGTCGAAGCGGGTGCGCGCCGGGCCCGGCTCGGCTAGAACCACGCCGCGGGCAAAGCGGAGGGCGCAGTGAGCGACGACCAGACCGGCGGGGAAACGGCGAAGATCATCGCCCCGCCGCCCGTGCTCTTCACGGTCGCCCTCGGGCTCGGCCTCCTCCTCGACGCCTTCGCGCCGCTGGTCGCCCGCGACGCCTGGCCCGGCTGGGTGCGCTTCGGCCTCGGCGGCGGACTCGCGGCACTCGCCCTCGGCCTCGGCCTGTGGGCCATCGTCGCCTTCAAGCGGGCCGGCACCTCGCCCGAGCCCTGGCACCCGACGACGGCGCTGGTCACGACCGGGCTCTACGCCCGCATCCGCAACCCGATGTACGTGGCGCTGGTCCTGCTCCTCACGGGCATCGGGCTCCTCAGCGGCGGGGCCTGGCTCTTGCTCCTCGTGCCGGTCCTGGGTGCGGTGCTCCACCTCGGCGTGGTCCGGCCCGAGGAGCGCTACCTCGCCGGGCGCTTCGGCGACGCCTACCGGGCCTACCGCAGCCGCGCGCCCCGCTACGGCTGGCCCGGGCCGCGCGCCGAGCGCGGGCGGGATTAGCTCGGCCAAGTCGTTGCCGCCGCTCGGGTTTCCGTCGCTCTGGTTTCGTTTCGCTTCCTCCTCGTCGTGCTTGTGCGCCGCGCGCTGCTCCAAGAGCGCCAGGGTGGCGCGGAAGTCGTGGGAGGCCGAGGCCCGGTAGCGGGTGAGGATGGCGA
>CAYZSE010000137.1:0-7756 GCA_964481035.1 uncultured Geminicoccaceae bacterium
AAGGCGCTCTGGAGCCCGTTCGTCGACGTCTGGTTCGAGGGTGGCCCCGAGGACCCCGACGCTATCCTCCTGCGGATGGACGTCGACCGCACCGAGTTCTGGGACGGCACCAAGAACCGTCTCGTGCAGGCCTGGGAGCTGGCCAACGCCAGCACGATCGGCCGCCGGCCCGACCTCGCGGACCATCGCCGGATCGGGTGAGAGGTCGACGTCAGGCGGGCTCGGTCGCCGCCTCGACGCCGGCGTGCAGGTGCGCCACCAGCTCGGCCGGGAGCTGCAGCCGCGCCGCGAGCATCGCGAGGTAGCCCTTCTCGGCCGGGCCATCTGGGTCGATCGCCAGGAGCGAGGCCGCGTAGATTTCTGCGGCCTGCTCGGGCGATGTCGCCCCCTGCGCCACGGCGTTGACGTCGAGGGGCTTCGACAGCTCCTCGAAGACGAACGCCTTGTCGTCGTTGTCGAGCTCGAGACGCTCGACATGGCCGAAGATCCGGCGCTGCTCCTCGGCGTCGACGTGCCCGTCGGCCTTGGCGGCGGCGATCATCGCCCGCAGAAGCGCGCGGCCGAGCCGATCCTCCTCGCTCGCGCTCTGCGGCAAGAAGCGCTCGTCGGCCGGCGCTTCCAGCGCGGCGGGCGCCCCGGCGGCGGTCGCCTGCGGGCTCTGGCCCGCCTGGTAGTCGCGCCAAGCCTTGTAGGCGAGCCCGCCGATGACCGCCATGCCGCCGACCTTGAGCGCGTTCTTGGCGAGCTTCTTGGGCTTCTTGCCGGCGAGCAGATAGGTCGCGAGCCCGCCGGCGACGGCGCCCGTGGCGAGCCCGCCCTTACCCTCGAGCATCTTCGACCAGTCCTGCCCGGGCGCGCCGCCACCCGGCGCCTTGGCGCCGCTGGACGTCCCGATGAACTGGTCGAGCAGGCGCTTGGCGTCGAACATCCGTTTTCCCCTTCACCGATCCTCGCCGCATGTGGGGAACGCCGCCGCCACGTTCCAGCGTAAGGCGCGGCCGGGCCCGGCGCCGGGCCTCAGCGCGCGTCGAGGAAGCCGCCGACGTCGAGCAGGATGAACTCGTTGTCGTCGGCGGCGCCGATGGTCCGCCCGGTCGAGAAGGGCAGGTTGTTGTCGTTGGCGACGACGATGTGCCGGGCGTCGACGACGTCGACGTCCTCGATGGTGACGAAGGGGAAGGTGAAGCGCTCGTCGATGGTGCCGCGCAAGGCCACCCCCTTGGTATCGCGGATGTCCATGAGGTCGATATAGCCGACCTTGGTGACGAAGCCCTCGGCGTCGGTCGTGGCGAGATCGACGAGGTAGACCCGCTTGAACTCGGCCGGGACGTTGAAGCAGTCGGGGCGCGGCGCGCCCTCGCAGGCCAGCCGCGGATCGCCCTCGCCGTTGTCCCGCTCGACGATCAGCGCGCGGGTGGTGTCGATCATGTTGAAGTCGCCGATGTTGTTGCCGTTCCGGCCGAGGCGATACTTCCATTGCCGGTCGGTGAAGCTCCGGCTTGCGAGGTCGAACTCGACGATCCGGAGATACTCGCGGCCCTCGGCGTCGGTCTCGAAGGCGCCGGCGTCGGCGTCCCAGAGCGGGCCCTCGAACAAGGGGTAGAGCGCGCGGCCGTCGGGGGCGACGGCCATGCCCTCGAAGCCGCGCGAGCGGCGGACCTCGAAGCTCACCTCGCCCGGCACCGCCGGCACGGCCACGCCGTGGTGATCGGGCGAGCGGACGACCTCGCCGTCGACCTCGACCTCGTGGAAGGCCACGACCTCGCCGGCCGTGTCGGTGGCGAAGAGGTAGGGGCCGAACTCGTCACCGAACCAGTAGAGCCCGCCCGCCGGCTGGATGCTCTCGATGTCGAAGTCGGCGCCGGTGAGGTACCGCTCGGCGGTGAACTCGTTGACGATGCGAAAGGGCACGACCTTGTCGGGATCGCTCAGGAACACGGTGTCGTCGAGGCGGGCTCGGCCGCCCTCCCAGTCGGTCGCGACGACGTGGAACATCAGCATCGCGTCGGGCGAGTTGGCCTTGGAGCCGAACCCGTTGTCGGTCAGCACGAGGAAGCGGTCGTCGCCGAGCGAGCGGATGCCCGAGAAGCCCTGCACCGGCTGGCCGACGAAGGGGCGAAAGAGGCCGGTGGTGCGCGGCGCCGTCTCGTCGGCGAGCCAGGTCGAGCCCTCGAGCGCGTAGAGCTCGTCGAGCCGCGCGCCGCCGGGACCGGTGAAGGTGCCGGACACCTGGAACGCCGCCGGCGCGGCGGCGGGTGCCGGGACGAAGGTCATCGCCGGCAGGACGGCGTGGCCCGCGAGCTCGGCCTCGAAGGCCTCCTGGGCGAGCACCGGCGCGGTGGCGACGGCGAGAGCGGCGATGGTGCAGAGCGCACGGAGCATGAACGGACCTTTCGAGATCGGCGATGGCGGCGACCGGGGCGGCATAGCGCGCGCTCGTCGCAAGTTCGTGACAGCGGTTGGCTACTCCAGGTCGTCGAGCCATGCGGGGTAGCCCTTGGCGACCAGCGCCCATCGGCCCGGTGCATCGCCGGCTGCGGCGAGCGCCGCCGGTACCGCCGCGGGCGCGTCGGCCTCGATCGCGAAGCTCCAGAACGCCCGACCGCCGACCTCCAGCGCGGCGAGCTCGAGCGTCGCGGCGCCGGCAGCGCCGCTCCAGCGACGCCGCCGCCGCAGCTTGGCGACCACGATCGGCGCGACGCCGTCGGCCTGCCACCAGGCGTCGACGATCTCGCCCGCCGGAGCCGACCATTTCAGCCAGGCCTCGACCGGCGACGTCGTCCTGGTCCAGGCGACGCGCAGCCCGGTGTCGGCGACGCGGGCCTTGATCTCCAATTGCCCGCAGCGGCTCTTCACCCCGACGCCGTGCACGCCCGGCAAGCGGAGATAGCGGTCGCGCCGCGCCGGCTCCTGCTCGACGGCGCCGTCTGCCGCGTGCCACCTCGCCACCTCGTCCGGCAGCGCGCCGCGGCAGAACCAGCGCGCTTCGGCCGTGGCCAAGCGCGCGACGGCGATCGAGGGTGGTGTCATCGAGCCTCCTCCGACGGCATTCCTCGCGTCGGCCACATGCCCGAAGTGCGCCCGCCGCGGAAGCGGGACGCCCTCCGGGCTTCGGCGGGCGGTCGGGTCAGGCGATGTCGCCGGGCCCGGGCGCGCGCTTGTCGCCGGTGACCATGGCGCGGGCGAGGTTCTCGTCGTGCCGCACCGAGGAGAGGATCACGCCGACCACGTGCAGCCCGATCAAGACGAGCAACCCGTTGGCCAAGACCTCGTGGACCTCCTCGACGACCTCCTCGCGACCCTCGCCAGGCTTCTCGTCTTTACCGTCGTCGTCCGCCCGGGCGGGTGCCGCCATCTGCGGCAGGGAGGGCAGGGCGGCGAGGCGGGCACGGTTTTCCACGAGCCAACCGCTGATGCAACTGCCGGCGAGGGTGATCAGCAGCGCCACGATCATCAAGGCGCCCAAGGGGTTGTGGCCGAGATAGCGCCGCTCGCGCCCGGCCACCGTGTCCCGCAGGTAGGCGAGTAGCGCCGACGGCCCGTGCAGGAACTGCGCGAACCTTGCGTACCGGCCGCCGACCAGCCCCCAGCCCAGGCGCAGCGCGACCAGCCCGGCGACGACATAGCCGGCGATGACGTGCGGGTCGTCCCACTCGTCGCCGGTCAGCCAGGCCACCGCCACGGCGACGACGAGGCTCCAGTGAAAGATGCGGACGAACGGATCCCAGACACGGACCATTTGTTTCGTCCCTCAGTTCTGTCGGACCTGCGGCGCGCCGTCCGGCCCGGGCGCGGCGCCGCGGGCTCCGGTCAGGTAGCGGGAGGGATCGGACCCGGCGCGGAACTTCACCTCGAGCTCGCGCAGGGCGAGGCTCGCCGGATCGAGCTTCAGCTCGACCCGATTGCCGTCCTCGTCTTCGCCTCTCACGTCGTAGCAGCCGTCGTCGACCTTCAGGCGTTCAACCTGGATACCGAGATCGGCCGCATGCTGGACGGCGGCGTCCTGCGATTGCCATTGCGACATCGGGCTGCGGCAATCGTCGTCGTCGGCGAGGGCCGTCCCCGCCCCGAAGAGCGCAGCGGCAAGGGTGGCGCAAGCCAGCAGGCGTACCATCGGGTTTCTCCTCTCGATGTGACGGCACGGTTGTCGCGCACCCGGCTGACGACGGGCTGAAGCCGGCCCGTCGCGCTCTTCAGTTTCGCATCAGCCGGGATCGCGATAAGGGGGAGGCACCGCTGGGGATCGATTCGACGATGCGCATCCTGCTGGTCGAGGACGACACCACGCTCGGCGCCGCCATACGCGACCAGATCGCGGGCGACGGCCATTCGGTCGATTGGGTGACCCGTCTCGACGCGGCCGGCGATGCCCTGGCCGGCGCCGGCTTCGACTTGATCCTGCTCGACCTGATGCTGCCCGACGGCCTCGGGATCGCTTGGCTCGCCGCCCTGCGCAAGCGGGGCGACGCCACGCCGGTGATCGTCTTGACCGCGCTCGACCAGATCTCGGACCGGATCGCCGGGCTGAACGCCGGCGCCGACGACTACCTCGTGAAACCGTTCGACCTCGCGGAGCTTTCGGCCCGGATCGGGGCGGTGGTGCGGCGCTACACCGGCAACCCCAACCCGCTGATCGCCCATGGTGAGCTGGAGATCGACCTCGCCGCCCGCAGGATCACCCGGGCCGGCCGCCCGGTCGTGCTGACGGGGCGGGAATGGGCCCTGTTCGAGGCGTTCCTCGCCCGCCCCGGGCAGCTTCTGTCGAAGCCACAGCTCGAAGAGAAGCTCTATGCCTTCGACACGGAGATCGACAGCAACACCATCGAGGTCCACGTCAGCCACCTCAGGAAGAAACTCGGCCGCGGCGTCATCGAGACCGAGCGCGGCCTCGGCTATCGGCTGGGAGCGTCATGACCCGGCCCCGAAGCCTGGAGGCCCGGCTCGCCCTGGGCCTGGGGCTGGCGCTCTCCGTGCTGTGGCTCGCCGCCACCGCCTGGACGGTCGTCTATCTGCGCCACGAGTTGCAGCGGGTCTTCGATTCCGCCCTGCAGGAGACGGCGCAACGCCTCTTGCCGCTCGCCGTGACCGAGATCGTCAATCGCGATCCCGAGGCCGGCACGCAGCGCCTCGCCCCGATCAGCGAGCACGACGAATTCTTCACCTACCTGGTGCGCGATGCCGAGGGTGCGGTCTTGATGCGGTCGCACACCGCCGACCCGGCCCTCTTCCCCCCATGGGACGGCCCCGGCTTCGCGACCGGCGAGACGCACCGCTTCTACGGCGAGGCGACGCTGCAGGGCGCCATCCGCCTGACCGTGGCCGAGCCGCTGGCCGAGCGCCGGGCCGTGACGCGCGAGCTCGCCCTGCGCCTCGGCTTGCCCCTTTTGGCCGTGCTGCCGCTGACGCTGATGATCGTCGCGGCGGTGGTCCGCGTGGGCCTCGGCGGGCTGCGCCGCCTCGGGGCCGATCTCGGCGGGCGCGGCGTGCGCGACCTCTCGCCGGTGCCGACCGCGGGCCTGGCCGACGAGCTGCGTCCCCTCGCCGACACGATGAACGAGTTGCTGCGGCACCTCGCCGAGGCCTTCGAGGCCGAGCGCGGGTTTGCCGCCCATGCCGCGCACGAATTGCGCACGCCGCTCGCCGGGGCGATCGCCCAGGCGCAGCGGCTGCGCCGGGAGACCGCCGACCCCGCCGCCGCCGCGCGGGCCGAGACGATCGAGGCGACGCTGGAGCGCCTGACCCGCACCTCCGAACGCCTGATGCAGCTGGCCCGCGCCGAAGGCGGGCGGTTGCGGGTCGAAGCGCCGGCCGACCTGCGCCCGGTCCTGCGCGTCGTCACCGACGAGATCGCGCACCGGGTCGCCCCCGGCCGGCTGGCGCTCGACCTGCCCGATGCGCCGGTGCTCTCCGACCTCGACGCCGACGCGTTGGCCATGGTCGCGCGCAACCTGATCGACAACGCGCTGCGCCACGGGGCGGCCGAGGGGCGGGTCCGCATCTCTCTCGACGCCGGGGGTCGATTGACGGTCGCCAACGACGGCCCGCCGGTGGCGCCGGACGAGCTGGCGCGGTTGACCGACCGGTTCGTCCGCGCCGGTCCGGGCGCCGGCAGCGGGCTGGGCCTCGCGATCGTCGCCGCCATCGCCCGGCGCGCGGGCGGCTCGCTCCAGATCCACTCGCCCCGCCACGGCTCCGCTGGAGGGTTCGCCGCCGTCGTCCAGCTGCCTTGCGCCACCGGCGATGGCGCCCGCACCTTGGAGCGACCCTCTCGACCCGATGCGATGCGCCCGCGTGCTCAGCCAGCCGAGGTTTGACATCCAGGAATCACGCCGGCGGGCCCCGCAGCGCGCTGCGGTGGGTTCGCCGGCGCGAAGCTCCGCGCCGGACAACGGGATGGGCCCGCAACGCGCGCTGCTCACCGCGGCCCGACGCGCCCGGACCGGCGAGACGGTCGGATGGCCGAGGCGCGGTCTCGCCGCCGCGCCCGGCCGCGCGGCGGTCCGGCCGTGAAGGCGACGCGGCGCGGCATCGCCGCCTGGTGCCTCTACGACTGGGCGGACAGCTCCTTCAACACCGTCATCGGCACCTTCGTCTTCAGCGTCTACTTCGCCCGCGGCATCTTCGGCGACGAGACCCAGGGGGCGGCGCTCTGGGGCTACGCGATGGCCGCGGCGGGCCTCGCCATCGCCGTGGCGAGCCCCGTGCTCGGCGCCATCGCCGACCGGGCGGGACCGCGCAAGCCTTGGATCGCGGCCTTCATGGCGGTCACCACCGGGGCCACGGCGCTGTTGTGGTTCGCCGAGCCCGAGCCGAGCTTCACGGCGTACGCACTGGTCCTCGCCGGGATCGCGACGGTCGCCCATGCGCTCGGCGGCGTCTTCTACAACGCCATGCTCCCCGACGTGGCGCCCCCCGACATGGCGGGCCGGGTCAGCGGCTGGGGCTGGGGGCTCGGCTATGTCGGCGGGCTCGGCGCGCTCGCCGTGTGCCTCGTCCTGCTCGTCATGCCCGAGCCGCCGCTCTTCGGCCTCGACGCCGAGAGGGCCGAGCCCGTCCGCGCGACAACGCTGGTCGTCGCGGCGTGGTTTCTCGTCTTCGCGCTGCCGATGCTGATCTGGACGCCGGATCGGCCGAGCGCCGCCCTGGGCTTCCGGGGCGCCGTTCGGGCCGGCCTGCAGCAGTTGGTCCAGAGCCTGCGGGCGCTGCCGGGCCGGCCCCAGCTGCTCGTCTTCCTCATCGCCAGCGCCCTCTACCGCGACGGCCTCGCCACGCTGTTTACCGTTGGTGGCCTCTACGCCGCCGGCACCTTCAACATGGACTTTCAGCAGATCCTGATCTTCGCGATCGGGCTCAACGTGACGGCCGCTGCCGGGGCTGCCGGCTTCGCCGCCGTCAACGACCGCATCGGCTCCAGGCCCACGGTGCTGGCCGGCCTCGCCGGCCTGATCGCCACCGGCCTGCCGCTCCTCTTGGTCACCGAATGGACGACCTTCGTGGCGCTCGCCCTGGTCCTCGGCCTGTTCGTCGGGCCGACCCAGTCGGCGAGCCGCGTCCTCATGGCGAAGCTGGCGCCACCCGCGATGATGACCGAGATGTTCGGGCTCTACGCGATGACCGGCAAGGCCATCGCCTTCTTAGGCCCGCTCGGCTTCGCGCTCCTCACCGACCTCTTCGCCAGCCAGCGGGCCGGGCTCTCGGTGATCCTCGCGATGTGGCTCGCGGGCGCGCTGCTCCTGCTCGCCGTCCGCGAGCCCGA
>CAYZSE010000138.1:0-1371 GCA_964481035.1 uncultured Geminicoccaceae bacterium
GCCCACGAGCACCGTGCACGCCCAGGGCGGCAGGTCGGGGGCCGAGCGGTAATGGTGGCGGTTGGCGACGCGCTCGTGCTCGACGAGCCCGGCGGCACGCAGCCGCGCCAGATGCTGCGAGACCCGCGCCTGCGGCACCCGCAAGGCGTCCAACAGCTCGCAAACGCAACGACTGCCGGCGTCGGCCAACATCGCCAGGATCAGACGGCGGTGGCGGTCGGCAAGCGCTGTGGCGAGCTGTTCGGGTTGGAGCGTTGACATGGGCAGACTATTCACCTGAGCGAATATGCTCTCAAGTGAATAGTCTTGCCACCTTCAGCCGAGGGCGGGGGCTTGCGACGGATCGCCCGCCGCCTCGGCGGCCTTGCGCCGGAAATAGACCGCCTCGTCCCATTCGGGACGCTCGCGGATGTGCGCGAAGGACAGGCCGCGTGCTTCGAGGCGCAGCGCGATATGCGCGAGGTCCTCGGCGGTCGGGGCCCCCAGCCCACGCGAGCTGCCGGCCGGCAGCACCGTCACCGCCTCTTCGGGTGAACGTGCCGCCACCTCCGCGATCTCCTCGGCCACGACCTGCTCCAGGATGCGGGCGAGGTGCAGGTAGGTCGGGTTCAGGTCCCGCTCGACCACGGCCCTGTGGATGGCGGCCGTGAACGGCCCGGTCCAACGATGCGCGAAGGCGGCGAGAAAGCGCCGGGTCTCCAGCGCGAGAGCCAGCGCATCCATCTCGTCCCCGTCACGCATTTCGTCCGCCGCCTTGGCGCACAGCACGAACGCGAATTCGAGCTGGGCGGTGACGTGGTCGGCAAGGTCGTGGAAGCCCGACTGCTTCAGTACCCCATGGCGCTCGTACCAACGCTCGATCTCGAAGGAACTTCGGCCGAGCAACCCGCCGTCGATATAGGCGGCAACGTTCAGCGTCACCGGCGACGGCGGCGTCAGGAACAGCCCCGCATGGAGCCGCGACAGCGCGTCGTCGTCGAGACCGGCCGCCGCCGCGCGCAACGCCGCGACCTCGCCCGACACCGGATAGGCCAACAGCCCCGCCAGCTCTTCGAGGTCATCGGGCAGAGCGGTGGCGAAGGCCTCGGCCATCCCGGCCTCGCGCGGCGCGTGGAAGGCACGTGCCAGGATCAAGAAGGCTTCGGCGCGGCTCTGCAGATAGGTTTGACCGGGCATGATCCCCCCAATCGACGGTGCTCCAAAAGACGAGGGGGGACTTGATGGTCCCCCCTTGAACCCCCGGCGGCGGCCTTGCCGACGCCCACTTGCCAAGTTGCGGCGGCGTGCCGCCGCTGGGGGACGCGGGGGGCCAACAGCCCCCCGAAACTCTCCTTCACCGTTTCCCGTGTCCTTCCCGTTCCAGGTCGAGTT
>CAYZSE010000138.1:1471-7708 GCA_964481035.1 uncultured Geminicoccaceae bacterium
CCCCCCGAAACTCTCCTTCACCGTTTCCCGTGTCCTTCCCGTTCCAGGTCGAGTTTCCATTCGCCGAAGGCGTTGACGACGTTGGCGAGGAAGACGCCGACGAAGAGGAGGGCCCATTCGGCCGGCGACGGGACGTAGCTCAGGAGCGGTGGTGCCCAGTTGCCCTTGAAGAGCGGCACGAGTTGGCCGCCGATCACGAACTCGTAGCGTGAGGCGAACAGGGACAGCATGACGAGGGTGGCGGCGAGGAGCTGAAGGGGCCCCTGGCGGCGCAGGGCCGGGACCATCATCAAGACCAGCGGGAGGACGATGCCGCCCCAGAGTGCCGCATGGAACACGGGCGAGGCGACGAGGTGATCCCACACCTGCAGACCCTCGGCGTTGCTGTAGAGGCCGGTGATGGCACGGCTGCCGACGAACAGGAGATGGAGAAAGATCGCGACGGCGAAAAGCTGGCCCAAGGCGCCGCCAAACAGCGACTTCACGTCCTCGGGCATGCCGCGCGTGGTGAAGCCGTGGGCGAGGAAGGTGAAGAAGATGGCGAAGGCGATGCCGCCCATGAACGATTCGATCAGGAACACGACGGGAATTTCGCCGCCGAACCAGAAGGGCCGCATGCTCATCAGACCGTAGAGGCTGCCGGCGACGAGGGTAATGCCGACGGCGGCGAGAAACAGCGGCACCGAGAGCAGGCGGACCCCGGCCGTGCCCTGCACGAAGTGCAAGCGGAGCGTGACCAGGAGCAATAGTGCGGTATAGGCGCCGACCAGCAGGATCTTCCAGAAGAGCGGCGAGCTGGTCTGCATCGCGAAGGGCGCCAGCACGAGGGCGCGGAGCGGGTAGCCGAGCTCGAGAAACAGCACGGCGACGCCGCCGGTGAGGCCCGCGAGTGCCAGCCAGACGCAGCGCTTGGCGATCGGCTCGAACACCTCGACGCCGAAGACGAGCCACAGGCTGGCGACGAAGACGAGGCCGGTCGAGGTCAACAGGAAGTAGTCGTAGACGATGATGGGCAGGCCCCAGACCACGCCCATGCTGCTGGTGTTGAAGGCGGCATGGCCAACGCCCATCAACTGATAGGCGACGAAGCCCAGCGCGAGGAGCAGCCCGGCGATGGCACCGAAAAAGACGTAATCGGGGCGGGTGAGGCTCGTGGTGGCGACGGTCATCGTTCCCTCCTCCCTCACGCTTCGCTGCGGCCGCGCGTGCCCGGCACGACCGGGCTGCCGCCACCGCTGAGGTAATAGACCTTGGGCCGGTTGCCGGTCTCTTCCTTGAGCCGCACCCCGCCCTTGTCGGCGATCAGCCGGTTCACGTTGCTCTCCGGGTTGCTCAGGTCGCCGAAATAGCGGGCTTTGGGTGGGCACACCCGCACGCAGGCGGGCGTGTATTCCTTGGTCGCCGGATCGTCCTCGTCTAGGTCGGCGACGCCTTCGGGCGCGTTGCTGATCTTGTGATAGCAGAAGGTACATTTCGAAACGACGCTGTGCGGTTGCACGCCGATGCCGAGTTTGCGGTTCTGCTGTTCTTCGGGCATCGCGTAGGGCGGGTTCCACAGGCGATCGTCACTCGCCGGGAAAATATCCTTCAGGTTCGGCTCCAACAGCGGCTTCTCGTCCATGTAGAAGCGCACGCCGTAGGGGCAGGCGATCATGCAGTATTTGCAGCCGATGCACTTGTCCCAGTCGACCAGGACCACGCCGTCGTCGGTCTGCCAGGTCGCTTCGGTCGGGCAGACATAGACGCAGGACGGATTTTCGCACTGCATGCAGGGCCTGGGCAACCACGACAGGTTGACGTGCGGGTAGGTGCCTTCGTGGTAGAACAGCACGTCCTGCCAGTTCTCGCCCGGCAGACGTGTGTTCTCGGCGGAACAAGCCGTCGTGCAGGCCTGACAGCCGGTGCACTTTTCCAGGTCGATGACCATTCCCCATTGCGGCATGACTAGTCTCCCTCCGCGGATCAGGCCCGCTCGACGCGAACTTTGGTGGTGTAGTAGGTGCATTGGCCGGTGATGCGGTCGGATTGGTTGACCGTGACCTCGCCGCTATGGCCGGGGGCGCGTCCCTTGGCCCAGCGACCATAGGCCCAGTGCCCGTGCTCCATCGGCAGGACCAGCGTGTCGGGCCGCACCCCTTCGAAAGTCTTGCAGTAGGCTTCGATGGTGCCGACGTCGGAGACGAGCTTGACCTTGTCGCCGTCGCGGATGCCGCGCTCCGTGGCCGTCACCGGGTTGATCTCCAGGTAGACGGTGGTGCGTCCACCCATCACCGGCTGGAGTTGGGCGATGGCGATCGGCGTGTTGCCGCCGCGGCCCTCGGCGTGCAGCGCCACCTTCGGCGTGATCAGGAAAAGGTCGCCGCCGCCCGGATGCACGGGCTCCTCCCAGATCGGGAACATCAGCCGGGCCGCATCGCGCCCGGTCTTGCTGGCGATCCACTCGGCATGGGCCTCCAGCATGCCGGAGCGAATTTCGAATTTGCCGGAGGGTGTGCGCAACAGGTTCGCTTTGACGGCCTCTTCGGCCATCGAGTTGGCGTAGTCTTGACCATCCCACTCGTAAAACTCGCCGTCGCGCTGCTGCCAGAGATAGGGTTTCTTGTACCATACGCCCTTCTCGACCCAGCTGTCGAAGTCGACGACGCCGTTGTCGCCCGGCTGATCGCGAAAGCCCTCGGCCAGATGCCGCAGCACGTTCTCGGCACTGTCGAGCTGGCGATAGTAATCGCCCATCGGGCCGGCGATCCGCTTGCCGATCTCGATCAGCACGTCGCCGTAATATTTGGTGTCGTAGAGCGGCTCGACCGCGGGCACGCGCAGTTGCGCCATCGGCCAACCCTCGAACGGATAGGTCGGCGCGTCCTGGTAGCGCTCCAGGTAGGTGTGGTCGGGCAGGATCAGGTCGGCATACATCGCCGATTCGCTCGGGAAGGGCGAGGTCTCGATGATGAAGACGTCCTTCATCGCCTCTTCCCAGACCTGACCGTTGGGGGCCGTCCAGATCGGGTTGGTCAGGTAGAGCATCATCGTGTCGAGCTTGTAGGGCCGCCCGGCCAGATGATTGGGGCCGATGTCCTGCATCATGTTGTTGGCGAGAAGATAGCCGTCCTCGTGGCCCTTGAGGTCGATCCGCGGCTGCTCGCGCCACGCGCCGTTCTGGGCATAGTCGTCCATGTAATCGGCGGCATCGGCCGGCAGAGGGCCGTAGGCCGGGCCCATCTGGTACATCAACCCACCCTTGGCGAAGAGCGAGCCGGCGAGCGCGTTGAGCGTGTGGATCGCCATGCCGGCGTAGATGCCGTTGCTGTGGGCGTGCGCCCCGCGCTCGAAGATCGCCATGGCCGGTCGCGTGGTGCCGAACTCGCGGGCCACCGCGACGATGGTGCCGGCCGGGATGTCCGTCACCGCGGCCGCCCATTCCGGCGTGCGGTCCTTGACCTCGAGGTTCCACCACTCGACCAGACCTTTCACCCAGCGCTCCCGGAACAGCGCGGGCGAGACGGTGCGACCGGCGACGAAGCGGTTGGTGCGATCGGTGAAGTCGCCGCAGAAGCCGCGATCCCAGAGCCCCTCGGTCAGCATCACGTGGGCAACGGCGAGGGCGAACGCGGCGTCCGTGCCCGGGCGGATCATCAAGGCCCGGTCGGCGGCGGCGAGCGTCGTGTTCATGTGCACGTCGATCGCCGTCACCCGCGTCTTGGGCGACTTGGAGCGCATGTAGCCCCACATCTGCATGACGTAGTTGTAGGGGCGAAACGCCTCCAGCAGTCCGGCGCCGAAGGACAGGATGTAGTTGCAGTTGCGGTAGTCGTGGGCGTTGTACGAACCGTTGCCGTCGGTCGCCTGCTTGGCTTTGACGCTGCCATCGGAGCACATCGAGGAATGGCCGATGGCGACGTTGGGCGAGCCGTAGAGCGCGCCGAAGGTGCCCTGCAGGCCGGCGCAGGACGCTCCCCAGCCGCGCCCGTAGAGCAACGCGAACCGGTGGGACTCGCCGCGCTCGCGCAGGCCGTTGAGCCGATCGGCGACCGTCTGCAGCGCCTCGTCCCAACCGATCGGCACGAAGCCGGGATCCTCGCCGCGGCCCTTGTTCGGGTTGGTCCGCTTCATCGGGCTCTTGAAGCGGTCGGGATCGTAGAGGATGTAGGCGCCGAGCGGACCCTTCGGGCAGAGCTTGCCGTTGGCGATCGGGTGGTCGGTGTTGCCGTGGATCTGATGCACGCGGCCGTTGGTGACGTAGACGTCGATGCCGCATCGCGCCGGACACTGATGGCAGATGTTCTTGACGATCCTGGTCTCGGCCGTGCCGGTCTGGGCTCGGGCCTCGCCGACGAAGGCCTCGGCCTCGCCGCCGGGGCGAAGTGCCTGCAGGGCCACCGCCGCCCCGGCGCCGCCTGCGGCGGTCGTGCCCAAAAAGCGCCTTCGCGTCGCCGCCAGATTCGGCTCGTCCATCAGGCCACTCCTCGATCAGGGTTCTCCGGCGCGGTCCGGGCCGGATCGTGCGGTTCCGCCGCCCGCGGGCGGCGCTGGAGCGCGAAGCCGGCCATCGCCAGCTCGCGGTCGTCGGTGCAGCTCTTGCAGACCGTCTCGCCGGCCCGCGGCACGAAGCGCCTCGCGCACGCGGTGCAGCTACGCTCGGCGGTGCGCTTCAGGGTGACGATCTCGCGGTAGGCGCCGTCGGCGGCCATCGGCTCGATCGCGTTCTCGGGGCAGCGCTCGACGCACGCCCCGCAGTCGATGCAGCGGGCAGCACGGAATTCGATCCGCGCCGCCTCGGGCTCCTCCACCCGCACCAGCGCCTCGCTCGGGCACACCGCCGTGCAGATGCGGCTGTCCCGGCAGGCGTCGGTGATGCGAAAGGCCGGAAACAGGGACGCCGGCACGGCGCGGCCCGCCGCCTCGGCCAGCCGCTCGACGTGCCGGGCACGCGCCATGGGCGCCGCAGGATCGACCTTGCGCGCCCTGGAGCCGGATCGGCGGATGCGCGGCTCCACCCAGCCGGACGGCGCTGCCACGCGCCGGAAAAAGGCCCGGCGCGACGCACCTTGATCACCCAAAGCCCGCTCCAACGGCCGCGCCAACCGCGCGGATGCGATCCGTTGGACGACAGCCGGGCGGGGCAAGTCGAACGCTGCGGCCATGGTGAGGGCGTCGACCAGGGCCGCGTGCCAGGGGGCCGCGCACCCGCCCGCCGGGCAGTCCGCACACCAGCCGCGGTCCACGAGCGTCGGCCCGGCCGCCGCGTCCACCGCCACGAGTTCGTCACCACGTAGAGCACCGAGACACGTCACGGTGACGGCCCCGTCCAGGCGCAACGATGCCGGCACCCGCACGCACTCGACGATGCCGCTGGCCGATGGCTTCGCCAGGGATTTCGGCGCCTTCAGCGCCTCGCTCGGACACACCGCGACGCACCGGCCGCAAGCGACGCACGCCTCGTCGCGCAGCGCGAAGCTGCCGGGAGCAACGGTGATCGCTTCGGTGGGACAGACACCCGCACAAGCGCCGCAACCCGACACCGGCGAGGCCAAGGCGATGCAACGGTCGGCATCGAAACGAAGAATCGGCTCGGCGTGGTCGGTCGGCACGCGCACGACGCCTCCCCACGAAGCTGCCCTGATCCCTGCCGCCACGGTGTGCGACAGGTCTTGTTTCGTTGAGTTGGAATACGTCTAGTCAACCTTTCCGCACGCCCCCCTGATTCAGATCAAATCGGCGCGGACCGACATGGTTTTCCGGCTTGGACCTTGGCCGTAGGGCGAACGTCGGCCCCGCCGTCGAAAACGACAGCTCAAATCCGTATAATCTCGGCAAACCAACGACAGGAGGCCGGGATGGCACGTTCGGAGGTGGTGTTGTGCGCACCGGTGCGCACCGCGATCGGCACCTATGGCGGCAGCTTGAAGACCACGGCGGCAACCGAGCTCGGTGCCGCCGCGATCCGGGCGACGCTGGAGCGCACGGGCGTCGATCCGGCCGCGCTCGGCGCCGTGGTGATGGGCAACGTCATCCAGGCCGGCAACAAGATGAACCCGGCCCGCCAAGCGGCGATCGGTGCGGGCCTGCCGGTCGAGGTTCCGGCGCTCACCGTCAACCGTGTGTGCGGCTCCGGTGCGCAGGCCATCATCTCCGCCGCGCAGGAGATTTGGCTCGACCACGTGCGGGCCGCCGTCGCCGGCGGCATGGAGAACATTGACACGGCCCCGTATCTCGATCCGGGCGGCCGCTGGGGTCATC
>CAYZSE010000139.1:0-3754 GCA_964481035.1 uncultured Geminicoccaceae bacterium
CTCCGTGCAGGCCCGTCACGACACTGACGCTGACCGGATGGCCGGACGGGTGACGGTCGCCTCGAAGACGGGCATCGTCGGTGCGCGGACGCGGCCCAGTCGAG
Source organism: uncultured Geminicoccaceae bacterium (assembly GCA_964481035.1). Lineage (GTDB taxonomy): Bacteria > Pseudomonadota > Alphaproteobacteria > Geminicoccales > Geminicoccaceae > JAAAPF01. The sequence goes on from CAYZSE010000139.1 coordinate 105, forward strand.
GGCGTCGCGGGCGACCGCGCGGCGGTGTTCTCCGCCGGTTCTTTGAGGAAGCCTGCCTTTGAGCCGCGACGCTCGCCCCCGCCGGCGCGCGCAACGCCCCCCGGCGTCGCTGCGCGTCGCCCTCGATCGGCTGCCGCCCGACGCGCGGCCGACGGCGACGCTCGACGCCGGCGAGCTCGAAGCGCGGGTCCTGCACCTCGATCCCTGGCTCATCGTCATCGACAAGCCCCAGGGCCTGGCCGTGCACGCCGGGCCCTCGAGCCCCGACCACCTCGAGCGCCACCTCGACGCCCTGCGCTTCGGCTACGCGGCCCCGCCGCAACTGGCGCACCGGCTGGATCGCGACACCTCGGGGTGCCTCGCGCTGGGCCGCCACCGCCGCGCGCTCAAGCGCCTCGGCCGGCTGTTCGAGGGCGGGCGGGTGACCAAGACCTACTGGGCCGTCGTCGCCGGCGTGCCGGAGGCCGAGGCCGGGACGATCGACCTGCCGATCCTCAAGCTGACCGAGCCCCGGGGCTGGCGCATGGTCGTCGACGGCCGGGGCCGCCGCGCGATCACCGACTATGTCGTCAAGGCCACGGACGGCCGGCGGAGCTGGCTCGAGCTGACGCCGCGCACCGGGCGCACGCACCAGCTCCGCATCCACTGCGCGAGCCTCGGCTTCGCGATCTGCGGCGACGGGTTCTACGCCGCGGGCGAGGCGCGCCGGGGGGCGCTCCTGCTGCACGCCCGCTCGCTGACCTTGCCGATGCAGCCGGACGTGCCGCCGGTGCGGGCGCAGGCCCCCCCGCCGCCGTCGCTCGCCGCCGCCCTCGCCACGCTGGCGGGCCGTGGATAGCGGCTTTACGACACACCGCGTCGCAGCAAGAAAATTTCAAGGTTTATTCATCCGGCCAACGCGGGCAAGAAAGAAGGCTGGGTCCGGGTCGCGCCATGGACCCTCCGCTCTCGCTCGCGCGGCGGCCGCCTTCTCGTGCGTCGCGCCGGGACACCGAAGAACCGACGAGAGGACACCGCATGTACGAGAAGATCATGGCGCCGGTCGATCTCACCCATGTCGAGCGGCTCGGCAAGGCGATCGACACGGCGGCGCTGCTCGCCAAGCAGTTCGGCGCCAAGCTGACCTTCGTGGGCGTGACCGCGGCGACACCCTCGCCGGTCGCGCACAACCCCCAGGAATACGAGCAGAAGCTCACCGCCTTCGCCGCGGCCCAGGCCGAGACCCATGGCATCGAGGCCGATGTGCGCGCCTACGTGGCGCACGACCCGGCCGTGCAGATCGACGACAAGCTGCTGGAAGCGGTCCACGATACCGGCTGTGACCTGGTCGTGATGGCGTCGCACATCCCCAACATCGTCGACGCCGTCTGGCCGTCGCGCGGCGGGCGGGTCGCGTCCCACGCGGACGTCTCCGTCTTCCTGGTCCGCTGACACCCGAACCGACGAGGAGCACGCCCATGAGCAACGTGCCCACCGCGGCCGACGAGGCCCCCGAGGTCGCGCCGATTCCCGCGCCCGAGGGCGACACCACCCTCATCGACACCGACTACGAGGTCGGCCAGGACAATATCGAGGTCAAGGTCGGCCCGTTCGGCCTCGACATCCACAACCCCGTCTTCGTCGTCTCGGGCCTGACGATCGTCGCCTTCGTCGTCTTGACGCTGGCCTTCCAGAACGACGTCGAGCCGCTTTTCCAAGGTCTCAGGGACTGGCTGACGAGCAGCTTGGCCTGGTTCTTCCTGAGCGCCGCCAATGTCTTCGTCGTGCTCTGCCTCGCCCTCATCGTGACGCCCTTGGGCAGCGTGCGCCTCGGCGGCTCGGAAGCGACGCCCGATTACTCCTACATCGGCTGGTTCGCCATGCTGTTCGCCGCCGGCATGGGCATCGGGCTGATGTTCTACGGCGTCGCCGAGCCGATCTCGCACTTTTCCTCGGCGCTCGGCGGCACCGCCGGCGAGGCGGGCGCGCGCACCGACTGGGCGCCTTTGGGCGCTGCCGGGGGCGACCCGCTGGCGGCCGAACGTCTCGGCATGGCGGCGACGATCTTCCACTGGGGGCTGCATCCCTGGGCGATCTACGCCATCGTCGCCCTGGCTCTCGCGCTGTTCTCCTACAACAAGGGCCTGCCGCTCACCATCCGCTCGATGTTCTATCCGATCTTCGGCGAGCGGGTGTGGGGCTGGACCGGGCACCTCATCGACATCCTCGCGGTGTTGGCGACGCTGTTCGGCCTCGCCACCTCGCTCGGCTTCGGCGCCGAGCAGGCGTCGGCCGGCTTGGGCTTCCTGTTCGGCCTGCCGACCACGGACGCCTCCAAGGTCGTCTTGATCCTCGCCATCACCGGCGTGGCGCTGCTCTCGGTGGTCGCCGGCCTCGACGCCGGGGTGAAGCGCCTCTCCGAGATCAACATGACGCTCGCGGCGCTGCTCCTGCTCTTCGTCGTCATCGTCGGCCCGACGATGTTGATCCTCTCCGGCTTCGTCTCCAACCTCGTCTCCTACGTCGAGCACCTGCCGGCGCTCTCCAACCCCTTCGCCCGCGAGGACGCGAACTTCAGCCAGGGCTGGACCGCGTTCTACTGGGCGTGGTGGATCTCCTGGTCGCCGTTCGTCGGCATGTTCATCGCGCGGGTCAGCCGCGGCCGGACCGTGCGCGAGTTCATCGTCTGCGTGCTGCTCATCCCGTCGGTCGTCTCGGTCTTCTGGATGACGGCGTTCGGCGGCACGGCGATCTCGCAGATCCTCACCGAGGGCCACACCACGGTGCAGGACGCGGCGCTCGAGCTCAAGCTGTTCGAGATGCTGGCGCTGCTGCCGTTGACCGAGATCACCTCGTTCATCGGCATCGTGCTGGTGATCGTCTTCTTCGTGACCTCGTCGGATTCGGGCTCGCTCGTCATCGACACGATCACCGCCGGCGGCAAGGTCAACGCGCCGGTGGCCCAGCGCGTCTTCTGGGCGATCTTCGAGGGCCTCGTCGCCATCGCCCTGCTCCTGGGCGGCGGCCTCACCGCGTTGCAGGCGATGGCGGTCTCGACGGGGTTCCCGTTCACCATCATCCTGCTGCTGGGCTGCTACGCCATCGTCCGCGGGCTCATGTCCGAGCCCCGCGGCTGACCGAACGGGCATGGCGGCGGGTGTCCTCGCGCGGCGATGACACCCGCCGCCCGCACAGCGCTCAATCGTGTTGCACGACGGCGGCCTCGAAGTCGTCCGCGGCGACGACGCGCGTCTGATGGCTTTTGCCGGTCACGTCCTCCATCCGCCAAACGTCGCCGGGCCCGATGTCGCGGACCTCGCCGTCGCTCGCGGTGACCCGTACCGTGCCGCGCAGGCCGACGAGCGTCTGGCGGCGCGGTGTGGGGTGGCTGGGCTCGTCCCAGCCGGCGGCGAGCCGCAAGAACAGGAGTGCGGTCGCCGGTTCGCCGTCGGAGACGAGGATCCGTTCGGCGGGCGGCGCGAAACTGCGCTCCCGCAGCGCCACGTCGACCTCGCGCCAGTGGCTCTCGCCGGTCGCGTCGGCGTCGAGATGAAGGTATCGCATCCGCGCTCTCTCCGAGGGTTCGCCGGTGCGGTCACGCGCTCACCCGCCCCGGACCTGGCGGGCGCAGTCGTCGGCGTCGAACCAGCCGAGCGACGCCCGGACCTCGC
>CAYZSE010000139.1:3854-5131 GCA_964481035.1 uncultured Geminicoccaceae bacterium
GATGCTGATGCGCCCGTCCTCGGCGTAGAAGGACGCGACGGTCTCGGGGGACTTCGCGTTCCAGGCGCGGGTGTAGGCGTGCGCCATCTGGGCGACGGCTTCGGCGATGAGCGGCATCGGTGGTGTCTCCGAGCGTGCTCGCGCCGAGCTTCGACCACGCGATCAACACGGTAAAGCCGCATCTGCCGGGGCCGGCGGCAATATCGGCGCGGCGCCGGCTGGCGGGCGAGATGGGGGCGCCTCGGGCTCGCCGGCCGCGCGCGACGAGCCACGTGTCTCGGGCGAGCCCGGTCGGTTTTGCCGGGTTGTGCGCGGCGGCGCGGGGACGGCACGGTAGGGATCACGAGCGCGGGGTTGGGCAGGTGATGGGTTATCTCCAGGGCGAGCGGCCACGTTGGGAGCGCGAGGGCGCCGACTGGCCCTTGCGCGCAGCGAGCCGCTTCGTCGAGGCCGACGGGCTGCGTTGGCACGTTCAGGTGCTGGGCCGCGGTCCGGTCCTCCTCCTCCTGCACGGCACGGGCGGGGCAGGCCATTCCTGGCGTGACCTCGCCCCGCTCTTGGCGCGCGACTTCACGGTGGTGGCACCCGACCTGCCCGGCCACGGCTTCACCGCGCCGCCGCCGAACGCGGGGCTGACGCTGCCCGGCATGGCCCGGCTCGTGCGCTCGCTGCTCGACGCGCTCGGCCTCGAGCCCGCCTTCTGCGCCGGCCATTCCGCCGGCGCCGCGGTGCTCATCCGCATGACCCTCGACGGCCTGCTGCACCCGGCGGGGATCGTCAGCCTCAACGGCGCGCTCATCCCCTATGGCGGCCAGGCCGGCCCGATCGCCTCGACGATGGCGCGGATGCTGTTCCTCAATCCCGTCGCACCCAGGCTCTTCGCCTGGACCTTCGCCGGCCGCGACGCCGCGCGGCTGGTCGAGCGCTCGGGCTCGACGATCGACGCCCGCGGCCTCGAGCTCTACGCCCGGCTCGCGCGGCGGCCGGCGCATGTCGGCGCCGCGCTCGGCATGATGGCCAATTGGGACCTCGCCACGCTCGACGAGGACATGCGGCGGCTCGCCGTGCCGCTCGTCCTCGTCATCGCCAGCAACGACCGGGCGATCCCGCCGGGCGACGCCGTGCAGGTGCGGGGGCTCGTGCCGGCCGCGCGGATCGTCGAGCTGCCGGGCCTCGGCCATCTCGCGCACGAGGAGGACCCGGACGGCATCGCCGCGCTCATCCGCCGCGAGGCCGCCGAGGTCGGCATCGCCGTCGCCGCATGACCGGGCGGCGGA
>CAYZSE010000139.1:5231-7666 GCA_964481035.1 uncultured Geminicoccaceae bacterium
GCGCTTTCTCGCCTCGACCGAGCCGATGTACAAGATCGGCTTCGAGCAGCTGGGCCATGTGCCGTTCGACACGCTCTGGGACATGCTCAAGGTCGGCCCCGGGCTCATCCGCATGCGCGGCGACCGCTCGGTCTACGACCACGTCGCCCGCTTCGTGAAGAACGAGAAGATCCGCTTCGTCTTGAGCTTCCATCCGCTGTTCGTCGGCGGCGATCCCTTCCGGTGCAGCTCGATCTACACGCTCATCTCGCATCTGGAGCAGGCCGGCGGGGTGCATTACGCGATGGGCGGCACCGGCGCGCTCGTGAAGGGTCTCGCGGGTCTCGTCGCCACGCAGGGAAACACGCTGCGCTCGAATGCGGAGGTCGCCCAGATCCTCGTCGAGGGCGGCCGTGCCAACGGCGTGCGGCTGAAGGATGGCGAGACGATCGCGGCCGATGTCGTCGTCGCCAACGGCGATGTCGCCTGGACCTACAAGCACCTCGTCCCGGCGAGCGCGCGGCGTAAGTGGAGAGACGCGCGGATCGACCGGCTCGCCTACTCCAACGGCCTGTTCGTCTGGTATTTCGGGACCGACCGGCGCTACGACGAGGTCGCGCACCACACGATCAGCCTCGGCCCACGGTACAAGGGGCTGATCGAGGACATCTTCAAGCACCGCAAGCTCGCCGAGGATTTCAGCCTCTACCTCTACCGGCCGTCGGCGACGGACCCGGCGATGGCACCCGCGGGCTGCGACAGCTTCTACGCGCTCGTGCCGGTCCCGAACCTGCAGGCCGACATCGACTGGGCCGCCATGGCCGAGCCCTTCCGCCGGCGGGTCGAGACGGCGCTGGCGTCGACCCTTCTGCCCGACCTCGCACGCCACGTGGTGCGCTCGCGCGTGGTCACGCCCCTGGACTTCGAGAGCCGCCTTCTGTCCTACCACGGCGCCGGCTTCTCCCTCGAGCCCAAGCTCCTGCAGAGCGCCTGGTTCCGCCCGCACAACCGCAGCGAGGACGTGGACGGCCTCTATTTCGTTGGTGCCGGTACGCACCCGGGCCCGGGTCTGCCGGGAGTGGTGAGTTCGGCCAAGGTCCTCGACAAGGTGGTGCCCGATGCCCGAGCCCTCGTGTGACGTCCTCGTCGCCTCCGTCATCGACCACGCCGCCTGCCGCGGGCTGATCTGCGACGGCTCGAAGAGCTTCTACGCAGCCTCGCTGGTCCTGCCCAAGGCGGTCCGCCAGCCGGCCTACGCGCTCTACGCCTTCTGCCGCGTCGCCGACGACGCCGTCGATCTCGATACCGGCAAGCGCGCGGCGGTGGCGCGGCTGCAGATGCGGCTCGATCGCGCCTACGAGGGGCGACCGCTGCCCGATCCGGTCGATCGCGCCTTCGCCTGCATCGTCCACCGCTACAGCCTGCCGCGGGCGCTGCCCGAAGCGCTGCTCGAGGGCCTGATGTGGGATGCCGAGGCGCGGCGCTACGACGACCTCTCGGGCGTGCTGGCCTATTCGGCGCGGGTCGCCGGGACGGTCGGCGCGATGATGGCCGTGTTGATGGGCGTGCGCGATGCGCGCGCCGTCGCCCGGGCCTGCGACCTCGGCTGCGCCATGCAGCTCACCAACATCGCCCGCGACGTCGCCGAGGACGCCCGCGAGGGCCGGCTCTACCTGCCGCAGGATTGGCTGCGCGAGGAGGGTCTCGACCCGGATGCGTGGCTCGAAGCACCGGTGTTCGACGCGCGGATCCAGCGGATCGTCCGCCGGCTGCTGCACCACGCCGACGAGCTCTACGCCCGCGCCGAGCCGGGCATCGACGCCCTGCCGCTCGCCTGCCGTCCGGGCATCCACGCGGCGCGGCGCATCTACGCCGAGATCGGCCGCGTGCTGGAGGCGCAGGACTGCGATCCTTCGCGCGGCCGCGCCTTCGTGCCGACGAGCCGCAAGCTCCAGCTCTTGGGCCAGGCCATGGTCGACGCCGGCCGCCGCTCGCCGCGGCCGCTCGCCGCACCGGCGCTCGGCGAGGTGCGCTTCCTCGTCGACGCGGTCGAGCCGAGCTACCAGAGCCCCATCCTGGTCGAGCCCGACCGCGCCGGCTTCGGCTCGATCGTGTACGTGCTCACCGCCATGGCCGAGCGCGATCACGAGCACCGGATCCGCACGACCCGGGGCTACGGCGTCGAGCAGGCCCTGCACGCCGGATGAGGGGCGATCTCGCCGTCCTCGTCGAGATCCTGCTCGTCTTCGGCGTCGTCATGGCGCTGGGCTGGTGGGAGTTGCGGCGCACCCGCCGTGCCCAGCGCGAGGACGACGCGGCCGATTAGGCCGAGCGCAAACGGCTCCGCGCTTCTCAGACGAACACCACCGTCTTGTGGGCGTTGAGGAGCACGCGCTGCTCCAGGTGCAGGCGAACGGCGCGAGCGAGCACGCGGCACTCGATGTCGCGGCCGGCGG
>CAYZSE010000140.1:0-7616 GCA_964481035.1 uncultured Geminicoccaceae bacterium
GATGCCGGCCGTTCTTGCCCTTGCGCGGATCGGCGAGCATGCGCGCCGCCAGGTCGGTGAGCCCAAGAGCGTCGTCGAGCTCGCGATATAGGAGCAAGCCACCGTCGGAGCCGATTGCCGAGCCACGGAACGCGAGCTTCACCGAGCGGTCGAATTGGAGCCGTTGCGGCCCGATCTCGGCTTCACCCGTCGCGTCCCTCCGCAATCCAATGCTCCATCATCGTTAACTTATTGACGCGAATAGGATATCACGCGCCGATGCGCGAGTGAAGCCGTATCTATATGGGGAATGCGGGCTTAGATTTCCGGGCCTCCGGCGGCCGGCGCCAGACCGCTTCCCGCCGCGATCGGAAATCCGCCCAGGGGACGATCGCGTTCAGCTTCAAAAGCGGATCCGCCTTCGCATCCAGCCCGGCGTAGCGCTTCGAGAGATCGAAGAAGCCCATCTGGCCCATCACCACCCCCCGGTCGTCGCGCCTACACCCGAGCTTTCAACCGTCTCCGGCTGGATCTCGACATTTTTCGAGGTGCCCGTTTCTATTTATCGACAAGATGTCCGCGACTGACCTCTAATGTACAAGATAGATGCATCGATGTCGGCGAAATTGCATGCGCCGAGCTGAGCTTGGGCGCGACGGAGTTCGAGCTCCAGGATGTCGAAGGCGCGCTGGGCGCCGGCGGCGCCGCCGGCCCCGACACCGAACGCCATGGCCCGGCCGGTCAGGACGAAATCCGCACCCAACGCTTTCGCGCGAATGATGTCGGCGCCGCGGCGGATGCCGCTGTCCAGCAGGATCTCGGCGCGACCGGCAACGGCGTTGGCGATGGCCGGAAGCACGTCGATGGTGGCGGGTCCGAAAGCGACCTGACGGCCGCCATGGTTCGAGACAACGATGCCGTCGCAGTCGCAGTCGACGCAGAGACCGGCATCGTCGGGGTGCAGGATGCCCTTGACCAGCAGCTTGCCCTTCCAGCGCGCGCGCAGCCGGCGCAGGTGATCCCAGGTGTAGTTGGCAGAGATCAGCGTCTTCTGCACGTCGGCATAGGACGTGGCGCTGCGGAGGAGATCGCCATAGTTGGCAATGCTGGGCTTGCCGTACCGCAGGGTGAGCAGCGACCAGGTGGGATGGGTCGCGAGCTCAACGACGACCTCGGGCGTGATCTTGAACGGCACGCTCAGCTGGTTGCGGATGTCGCGGTCCCGCTTGCCCGGCGCCGGAACGTCGACCGTGACCATCAGCACCGAATAGCCGGCCGCTTGCGCCCGCGCGACGAGCGCCTCGGAAACCTCCTCGTCGGTGGAGGCGTAGAGCTGAAACCATGCCTTGCCGTCCGCTGCCTCGACGAGGTCCTCCAGCGTCGTCGAGGCCGCCGAACTGGCGACGTAGGGAATGTTCTTTGCGGCGCAGAGCCGCGCCAGGGTGCGGTCGGCATCGGGCCAAAAGGCGTTGAGCATGCCGATCGGGGCGACGCCGAAGGGCAGGTCGAATGCGGTTCCGAGAACGTCGACTTGGGTGTCGACCGTCGATGCGTCCACGAGGTAGCGTGGCGTGAGGCGGATCTGCTCGAAGGCGTCGACGTTGCGGCGCAGGTTGCTCTCGTCCTCGGCACCGCCGTCGACGAGGTCGAAGGCGAACCTCGGGATGCGGCGTTGCGCCAATGCGCGCAGATCGTCGATGCAGGCGGCTCGGTCGATGCCCATCAGATCGACCAGCCACCATCCACTGCGAAGGCCTGTCCGGTGGTGAATGCCGCCTCGTCGCCGGCGAGGTGACAAACGAGGGCGGCGATCTCTCCCGGCTTGCCGAGCCGACCCATGGGCTGTCGCGCGGCGAAGGCGGCATGGGCCTTGGCGAAGTCGCCGGTCGCTGCAAGGCGTTCCCGAAGCGACGGGCTATCGACGGTGCCCGGGCAGATGGCGTTGCAGCGGATGCCGCTGTCGACGTAATCGGCGGCCACGGATTTGGTCATGCCGACCACCGCCGCCTTCGAGGCCCCGTACGCGAAGCGGCGCGGCGCGCCTTTCAGGCTCGACACGACCGAGGCGATGTTGACGATCGATCCGGAGCCGCGCACCAGCATGCCGGGCAGGACGGCCCGCATGAGCCGGAACATCGCCTTCGCGTTCAGCGCGAAAGAGCGGTCCCAGTCCTCGTCGCGACAATCCAGAATGGCGCCATCGTGCACCCAGCCCGCGCAGTTCACGAGGATGTCGAACGGCCCGCGTTCCTCGACGAGGGTGGCAACGCCGCCCGCATCGAGGACGTCGAGCGCCGCCACCGTCAGGCCTTGCCCGGGCGCGGCGAGCCCGCTCAACGCACCGGGATCGATATCGGTCGCCAATACCCCGGCGCCGCGATCGGCGAGCGCCTGCGCCGAGGCGCGACCGATGCCCTGGCCAGCGGCGGTCACCAGCGCAGTCTTCCCGCTCAGCCTTTTTTCCACGATGTCACTCCTCAGCGTGCCAGCCAGCCGCCATCGACGGTCACGACGCTGCCATGGCAATAGGACGCGGCATCGGATGCCAGGAAGACGGCGGCGCCCGCCATCTCGCTCGGTTCCGCGAACCGACCGGCTGGAATCCGCGCGAGCAGGTCTCGGCTTCGTTCGGGGTCGTCGCGGAGCGCCTGGGTGTTGTCGGTCGCCGTGTAGCCGGGCGCCAGAGCGTTCACGTTGATGCCGTGCTGCGCCCATTCGTTGCAGAGCGCGCGGGTCAGCCCGAGGACGGCGTGCTTGCTCGCCGTGTAGGCGGGCACCCGCAACCCGCCCTGGGTCCCGAGCACCGACGAGACGATGACGATCTTGCCGGAACCTTGGGCGACCATGCGGCGCCCGGCGGCCTGCGACAGCAGCCAGACCGAATCGAGATTGACTGCCAGCACGCGGCGCCAGGCAGCGAGCGTCAGCTCCACCGCATCCTCGCGGTGGATGATGCCCGCATTGTTGACGAGGATGTCGAGACCGCCGAGGGCGTCCGCAGCGAACGCCGCGAGCGCCTCCGCCGCCGGCTCGTCGAGTCCTTCGAAGTCGGCCGGCACCGCCCTCGCCTTGACGCCGAACCGCTCGATCCGGCCGAGCGTCGCGTCCGGCTGGTGGCTACGATAGGTGAGCGCAACATCGGCGCCGGCAGCGGCGAGCCCGAGCGCGATGGCCTCGCCGATCCCGGTCGCACCGCCGGTGACGAGGGCACGGCGACCCTTGAGGTCGAATGGACTGGTCACCGGCTAGTACCTGTTGGCGATCGGCAACTCCTCGGCCGGGAAGAGCGAGATCACGGTGCACCCCTTGTCGGTGACGACGACCTCCTCCTCGATCCGCGCCGCCGAGTAGCCGTCGCTCGCCGGGCAGTAGGTCTCGAGCGCGAACACCATGCCGGTCTTGATCTCCATCGGCCGCTCGAGCGAGCAGACGCGCGAGATGATCGGCCGCTCGTGCAGCGCGAGGCCGAGGCCGTGCCCGAACTGCAGGCCGAAGGCGGTGAGTTCGTCGGGCATGCCGTAATCTTGCGCCTCGGGCCAGACCCGCGCCACCTCATCGGTGCCGACGCCCGGCCGGATCAGCTCGATCGCCGCGTCGAGCCATTGCCGGCATTTGGTGTAGGCATCGCGCTGGGCCTCGGTCGCGCGGCCGACGTTCAGCGTCCGGTAATAGCAGGTACGATAGCCCTGATAGCTCTGCAGGATGTCGAAGAAGGCTTGATCGCCGGGCCGAAAGAGGCGGTCGGTGAAGTTGTGCGGATGCGGGTTGCAGCGCTCACCCGAGATGGCGTTGATGGCTTCGACGTCGTCGGAGCCCATCTCGTACAGCATCTTGTTGGCGCGGGCGACGATGTCGCTCTCGCGCACCCCCGGCTTCATCTCCTCGTAAATCATGTGATAGACGCCATCGACCATCGCCGCCGCCTGATTGAGCAGCTGGATCTCGTCGACGTTCTTGATCTCGCGCGCATCGAGCATCACCTGCTGCCCGTCGACGACGTTTAGGCCGGCATTTTGCAGCGCGAAGAACATCGCGGTCTCGGCGTAGTCGACGCCGACCGGCATGTCGGCTACGCCGGCCTGCCGCAGCAGATCGGCGATGTCCTCGGCGTACTTCTCGACGAGCCCGAAGGACGGCGGAATGGTGCCGCGCATCCCCGTGACGCCGGCGAGGCAATGCGTCGGGTCCAGCCAGTCGCAGTACATGCGGTGATGGACCACGGCCGAGCCGAAATCCCAGACGTAAGGCTCCGCATCACCGGCGAGCAGGGCGAAGCGGCACATCTTGTCCCGCTCCCATTCGCCGATCTTGGTGCCGCTGACGTAGCGGATGTTGTTGACATCGAACAGCAGCAGGGCGCCGCACCGGGATGCCTTGAGCGCCTCGCGCGCCCGGCTGAGCCGATAGCGCCGGAGACGGTCGAAATCGACGCGACGCTCGAAGTCCACCGAGCGCTGGCCCAAGGCCGGGATGTGCCGGTCCCATTGCCAATTGGGCTGCATGTCGTCGGGCCGCAGGATGCGCGGCGACAGCGCGGTGTTGGTCATGTGGGCCTCCCCTGACCCCCGGACGCCGAGGGCATGGCTGTAAGGTCAATGTGCAGGACGCGGGACGGCGCCAAGCGCCGCCGTGCTCATTGCATGATCATGCCACCGTCGATCATCAGAAGCTGTCCGGTCATGTAATCGCTCTCGTCAGAGCACAAAAACGCGGCCGTTCCTTTGACGTCGTCGGGCGTCGATAACTTCTTCATCAGTATCATAGTCTTTGCTAGATGATCCATCGACTGCCCCTCTTCTTCGAACATGCCGATCTCAACGAGATCCTTGTCGAGCTGCTCCCACAGCTCGGTCTTGACCACACCCGGTCCATAGCCATTGACGGTGATATTGTGCTCCCACAAGGCTTTCGCGCCACCAATGATCAACGCCAGCGTGCAGTACTTCGAGCAGGAATAGGGGATCACGTCGAGAAAGGCGGTACGCGAGACGATGCTGCCGACGTTGATGATCTTGTAAGGGTGTTCAGGCATCGGCCCTTGCTTGATCATCTGCTTCGCGGATTCCTGCATGCCGAAGAGCTGGCCCTTGGCATTGACGTTCATGATCATGTCCCAGTTGGCCTCGTCGATATCGAGGAACATCCTGGGCTTGTTGATGCCGGCGTTGAGCAGCGCGACGTTGATCGAGCCGAAGGCGTCGGCCGTGGCGGCGACGGCGGCGCGGTTGTCCTCGCGCTTCGTGACGTCGAGCTTGACGGCGATCGCCCGGCCGTTGTTGCCGCCGTTGATGCGCTCGGCGACCGCTTTGACACCGTCGACGTTGACGTCGCCGAGGCAGACGTTGGCGCCCTGCTCGGCGAAGAACTCTGCGTTGCAGGCGCCCATGCCCTGAGCGGCGCCGGTAATCAGGATGTTCTTGCCGTGCAGGCGGTCCGTGCTCGAGCTCATCGCAAGCCCCCCTCCCTGTTGGTGCCCCTTAACGGGACTGAAACAGCGCCTGCGCCCGCTCCTGGGCGCGGGCCAGCGCATCGCCGGGCGAGCGCGTGCCCCTGAGGACGTCGTGGATCTCTTCGCCGCAGACCTGGACGATGGCAGGCATCTGCGGGATCGGCGGCCGCGGCCAGAACTGCAGCTCGTCGCGCCAGCCCATCGCGTCGACGGCGTCGAAGATCGGCGACAGGCGCTTCACCTCGGGATCGGCGCCGACGGAGTAGCGCGGCACGGCGCGGCTGCCGTTCTGGACGAAGAGCTTCTGCGCCTCGCGCGAGGTGAAGACGACGAGCGCCTCCGCCGCGGCGGCCCGGCGCTCGGCCGGCAGATTGCGCGGTATGCCCAGGACGTAGCCGCCGATCGGCGCGACGCGCGGGCCGCTGCCGCCCGACGGATGCGGCAGGTAGCCCGTCTGTCCGTGCGCCGGCGAGGACGGGTCGCGCTCGAAATGCGGAGCCAGCAGCGTGTAGCCGTAGGCCATCGCGACCCGGCCCGTGGTGAAAGCGCGCACGCGTTCGTACCAGCTCATCGACAGCACGTCCGGCGGCGAGAAGTCCCGTAGCGCCATCAGGTAGCGGACGGCCTCGAGGGCGCGCGGAGTGTCGATGGTGGGGACGACGGACCGCGAGCGCGCCAGCTTCGTCGCGTCGAAGCCGCCGGCGATCTTCGGCAGGCGCAAGAGCGGCTGGCCGAAATCGGCGCAGGCCATCATGAAGGTGTGGCCCAGAGCGGTGCCGCGCGCTGCATTCCAGGCGATGCCGCTCACGCCGCGCGCGGGATCGTGCAGGGCTTCCGCCGCCCGCAGCACGTCGTCGGTGGTTGCCGGCGGCTCCAGCCCGGCCGCGGCGAAGAGGTCGCGCCGGTAGAACAGCAACTCGGGCGTCGTTTGGCTGGGGACACCGTAGATATGCCCGCCCCAATGCGCCGCCTGCCAACCGGCGGGGAGGAAATCCGCGGGGTCGAGCCGGTCGACGTCCATGACGTTGTCGAGCGGCAGCAGCACGCCGCGTTCCGCGTACTCGCCGATCCACGGCAGATCGACGGCGAGAATGTCGTAGCGGCTCGTCTCGCGCGCCGCGTTCCTGAGCCCCTCCTCGTACAGCCGGTCGATCGAAAACGCCCGCTGGGTGATGGACGTGCCGACGATCTGCTCGAACTGGCGCTTCAGTCCCTCCATGACCATAAAGGTGGGATCGGCGTGAACCAGGACGCGCAGGCCGCCGGCGAGCCTGAGCGGCTGCGCCAGCACCTGCGGCGGCTGGATGACCTGGGTCGCGCGATAGGATCCGCCGAAATAGTAGTCCTCGGGCGTGTTGACCGCGCCCCGCGCGAGCGTCTCCTCGGCTAGGCGCGGGAGGCGGTCGGCAAGCTGCGCCCACCGCTTGATCAGCGTCGCCGTCGGGTGCAGCGAGAATGTCTTGCCGGTCCGGGTCCGCGCGCGCCGCTCGACGAGATCGGCTTCGATCAGCTCCTGCAGGCGTCGAACTGCCGTGGCATGGGGTACCCCCGACGCGGCGATGGCGCTCGAAGCCGTCAGCGGCCGACAGTCCAGATGCGACCGCATGATGCTGCTCGCCATGCGTAGGTGCGGGTTGCGCCCCGCCGATTCCACGACCGATTCCAGCTCTGTCAACAGACGCTCGACGAACTCGACGCCGACGCGGATCGCCTGCTGCCCGTCGGTTTCGACGACGCCCGCCAGCCGCTGCTGCGGCCTCGTGCTTCGGGTGACGACATCCAAGACGTCCATATTCGACATGTTTTCATCGTGCATCAAACGCCTCCCCAGGATCATCGACCGCCAGAACGCTTCAAACCTAAAAAAGCTCCATTTTCGATCTCATGTCATCCATTCTGGATTTTTTTGAGAGATCACGCCGGCGTCGATTGCGTCAGAGTAGGGGTGTTGCGTGGGGCGCTCCGCGGCGCATCGGCCACGCGCCGCGCCGCGGTGGGCGCAGATCGGTACCGAGACGGGAGGGACTACAAAATGAGCAAGCACCAATGCGTGTTGCGCAGCGGCGTGGCGTTCTTCGCCGCCAGCGTCGCCGGGGTCGCGCTGGCCGACGAGACGATGACCGTCGGCATCACGCAGAACAACGTCGGCGTCGACAGCTACCAGACCACCTACGAGCAGGCGTTCATT
>CAYZSE010000141.1:0-3890 GCA_964481035.1 uncultured Geminicoccaceae bacterium
GCCGGCCGCCTGCTCGCTCGCGAGCGGGTGGTCGGGGGCGATCGCCATGAAGCTCGCGCCGTAGAGCGTGTCGGGCCGCGTCGTGAAGACCTCGAGCGGGTCGGCGCGGCCATCGATGGCGAAGCGGATGCGGGCACCCTGCGACTTGCCGATCCAGTTCTGCTGCATCAGCCGGACCTTCTCGGGCCAGCGGTCGAGGCGGTCGATCGCGGCGAGCAGGTCCTCGGCATAGGCGCCGATCTCGAAGAACCACTGCGACAGCTTGCGCCGCTCGACGACCGCGCCCGAGCGCCAGCCGCGGCCGTCGACGACCTGCTCGTTGGCGAGCACCGTGTGGTCGACCGGGTCCCAGTTGACCCAGCTCTCCTTGCGATAGACGAGGCCCTTCTCGTAGAGGTCGAGAAAGAGCTCTTGCTGCTGGTGGACGTAGTCGGGATCGCAGGTGGCGAGCTCCCGCGACCAGTCGAGCGAGAGGCCCATGCTCTGGATCTGGGCGCGCATCTCGGCGATGTTCTGGTAGGTCCACGCGCGCGGGTGCACGCCGCGCTCCATCGCGGCGTTCTCGGCGGGCAGGCCGAAGGCGTCCCAGCCCATGGGATGCAGCACGTTGTAGCCCTGCATCCTGCGGACGCGCGCGACCACGTCGCCGAGCGTGTAGTTGCGGACGTGGCCCATGTGAATGCGCCCCGAGGGATAGGGGAACATCTCCAGCACGTAGCATTTCGGGCGGCCGGGCTCGACGCGCGCCGCGAAGGTGCGGCGCTCCGCCCAGATGCGCTGCCACTTCGCCTCGGTCTCCCGGACGGCGTAACGGGACATCGACGACCTCGTCTCGTTCAAGCGCTCAGCCGGCGCCGATGCGCAGCTCGCGGGCGCGGGTCAGGATGGTGTCCTCGAGCTCGCGCGCTGTCGCCGGGTCGACGGCCGCGTCCTGCCACGCGCCACGGCCGTCGAGCGTCTGGCGGAACACCGCGACCTTGATGGCGTCGGCGCGAAGCTGGGTGGCCGTGATGTAGACGTTGAGCTTCAAGCGCTCGTCGGTGGCGCTCGGCGGCTGGTACCACTCGGTGATGATGACCCCGCCGAACGGGTCGGCCGAGACCAGCGGCATGAAGTCGATCGTGTCGAGCGACGCCCGCCAGAGAAAGGCGTTGACGCCGATGCCGCCCCCGCTGTTCGGAGCCGAGCGGTCCGGGTTGGTCGAGAAGGTGAGCGCATCGGGTCCGAACACGGTTCCGTAGCGTTCGGTCCGGCGCTCCTGGTTTCGATCACTCGCGGGTATGTCGGGCGGTCTCGTCTCGAGGCCGCATCCCGCGACGACGAGAAGCGCCAACATCGGGGCCAGCGGACGACGGCAAGAGCGGAACGTGAACATCAACCTTCGACGTCGCGGTACGGTACGAAGCCGTAGGCGTACGCGCGCGGAGCACCGCCGGCAAGTGCGGCTGTCAGAAGGCGAGCCGGAAACGGACGAGGCCGGTCGCATCGTCGGCGGAACCGCCATCCGATCGGTCCTCGTAGGCGAGCCCGGCGCCGACGGAGACGCCGGGCGCGGCGGCCAGATCGGCACCGAGGGCAAACCGGCTGCTCGCTTGGCCACCGCCCGAGTCCACCTCTCGGTAGCTGCCGAAGGCCGTGGTCGCGCCGACCGAGATCGAGGCGTCGACTTCGTCGAACTGGGCATACCCGTCCGCGGCTTGCACGACGCGTGCGCTGATGGACAAGCCCTGAAGATCCAGCGCGCCGCCGACGGCAAACCCCCGCGCGTCGCCTGACAGGCCAGAGAAATCGTCGGAGACCGGCCCGTAGCTCAACCTGAACTCGGCCTCGCCCAGATCGATGACGCCGGGCAGTCGCGGCGTGAAGGAGATCGAAGGGGCCGCCGGGTCGGTCTCGCCGGCGTGCCTGAGCGGGTTGCCGAGCAGCCATTCCTCGGCGGTGGCGGGAAGGGCCGTGGCGATCAAGGCGATGGCGCAGCAGGCGGACCGGACGAGCATGACCATATCCCGTTCAATAGGGTCCCCCGCGCATCTTTTCCAGGATTTTAGCGCCGGTGGCGCGCCGAGTCACGTCGACCACCAAAGAGAACGGCGGGCTCCCGAGGAGCCCGCCGCGTCCCGCGAGAAAGAAACCCTTGGGCGATCTAGAACGCCACCTCGAGGTTCACCAGAGCGTTGATGCCGTCGGACCCGTCGGTGCCTTCGAAGTTGTTCACATAGGCGATATCGCCGGCGACCGACACGCCCGGGGCGATGCCCGTGTCGGCGCTGACGATGTACTGGCTCTGGTTGTCGCTGTTGCGGAGCGCGTCGAACTGGTAGGCGAACGAGGTGTTCACGCCGGCGAACTCGGCAGCGAGGCCGACATTGGCGAGCCAGCTGAGATCACCGTCCGCGGTGAAGACGTCGCTGTCGTTCTGCGAGAAGCCCGCGGCGAGCGAGATCCCGAGGTACTCGACATAGCCACCGATCGTGTAGTTGACGGCGGTCTCGTCCTGCGGGCCGGCCGGCGCCGTCTTGGCGGTGGTGAACGTCGACAGGCCACCATAGGCGCCCAAGCCGAACCCGGCGAATGCACCCTCCCAATTGGCACCGAAGTCGATGACGTTGCGCGGCTCGGTGTTGTCGCCGGCGCTCGAGCCGCGGTCACCCGCGTTGATGGCGTAGTCGATACCCGCCTGGAAACCGGCAATGGTCGGCGTGTAGTAGATGATCTTCGTCGCCTCTTCACCGTCGGCGTGGCGGACCGCGCCGGCCGTCCGCTGGTTGCCGTCGAGGCCGCCGGTACCGGCGTTGTTGAAGACACCGTTGATCTTCAAGTTGTCGGTGACCGCGTCCTCGTCACCCAGGCGCACCTCACCCCACGAACCGCCGACGTAGAGCCACGCCTCGTCCCACTGCGCGTTCACTCCGCTGCCGAGCTCGAGCTCGAGGTTGGCGCCGTAGCGCAGGTTCATCGCGTCGGCGACGCCGTCGGCGCGGAACACGACCTCGTTGTCCTGGTTGAAGAACCACTCGCGGTTGCCCGGCTGCTCGCCGGGGAAGACGACGTTACCGGTTTCGGGGTCAAGGAACGGGTCGTCGCCGGGACCGCCTGAACCGAAGCCGAAATCTTCATCGGCGAACTCGACCTCGAAGTCCGAGTAGCCCCTGATCGTGAGGTCGAGGGCGCCACCGGGGCTGACGGTCTGGGCGGAGGCGGCGCCGGTGAGGGCGAACGCGCCGACGAGCGCGGTCGACCCGAAAAGAAGCTTCTTCATCTGTTTCTCCATGCGTTCGCTCGGCCCTTGCGGGCCCGGGAGCTGAGCGTCCACGTTGCGGCCGCGACCGCACCGGACACCTCGGTTATCTTCGAGCGTGACGCCGGTCACAAGCGGGAAGGCGGGGTCCTCCGTTGCATTTCGGCGTCCTGTTGCACCGAAAACACAGGTGAGACGAATGCCCGAGACTTCAAAAAAAGCTGTCCATGCTCAGAGGCTTCGCCGACGAACCTCAGAGATGGAATGGTCGGCTTGCCGTAAAGGGCCGATGCCCCTCGTGGCGCCGCCGGCACAGGCGCCGATAGCGTCGGGGACGCCGCAGCATGACCGATGACAGCACCGTCGCCGCACGCCTCGCCGCGGTCCGTGCGCGCATCGACGCGCTCGGCGACGGCGAGGTGACGCTCATCGCCGTCTCCAAGGCGCAGCCCGACGCCAAGGTCGACGAAGCGCTCGCCGCCGGCCAGCGGGTGTTCGGCGAGAACTACGTCCAGGAGGCGCAGGCCCGCTGGCCGGCGCGCCGCGCCGCCCACCCCGACGTCGAGGTCCACCTCATCGGGCCGTTGCAGACCAACAAGGCCATGGACGCGGTGGCGCTGTTCGACGTCGTCCAGACCGTCGACCGCGAGCG
>CAYZSE010000141.1:3990-7577 GCA_964481035.1 uncultured Geminicoccaceae bacterium
GCGCGACGCGCCGCCGCGCGACCCATCGCCCGGTACGCCGACGGCGGGTTGATGCCGGCGGCGAAACGGCTATGGTCCGCAGCGTCAAATTGCGAATAAAGGGCAGAAGATGAAGCTCGTTTCCGTTCTGGGTCTAGCCGCGGTTCTCGGGGGCACCGCCATGCCGGCGATGGCGCAGGAGGGCGATCCCGCCGCCGGCCAGCGCGTCTTCAACCAGTGCCGTGCCTGCCACATCGTCGACGCCAACCGGCCGAGCCGGCCGACCGGACCCAACCTCCACGGTGTCATCGGCCGCACGATCGCGTCGCGCGAGGACTATGCCGGCATGGGGCGCGGCTACAGCGACGCCTTCCTGGCGAAGAAGGAGGAAGGGTTCGTCTGGACCAAAGAGGTTCTCTTCGAGTACCTGCACCGCCCGCGCGAGTACATCGAGGGCACCAACATGGCCTTCAATGGTTTGAAGGACGACCAGCAAGTTTTGGACGTGATCGCCTACATCGAGCAGGAGTCGCAGTAGGCGACGAGGCGGCGGCAGGGAAAGGGGGCGGCAGGAGCCGCCCTTTTTCGTTGCACCGAGCTCAGGCGCCCGCGGGCTGCAGCGCCTTGAGGTCGTCGTAGAGCGTGCGCGCGAGGGTGGCGGGCCCGCGACTGGCGGCGAAGTCCTTGACCCGGACGACGCGCACCCAGGAGCCTTGCACGAAGGTCAGCACGTCGCCGGGGCGCACCTTGTAGTGCGTCTTGGTGATGACCTCCTGGTTGACCCGGACCCGGCGCTCGCTGACGGCGCGGGCCGCCAGCGTCCTGCTCTTGAAGAAACGTGCCTGCCAGAGCCACTTGTCGAGCCGTTCGCAGGCCGCCATGCCGGGTTGGGTCATGCACTCACCATGGGCTGTGGTTGAGGCCGGTATCCAAAGGAGGGGGGCGGGTCATCCGGCCGGCGCCTTGAGCCGGGCGAGGACGGCGAAGGCGCCGTGCCCGCTCGGCCGCGCCGGCCGCGGCTGGCGATGGGGCTCGACGCCGCGGCGGTTGATGCGACGAAACCGGGCGGCGCCGTCGCCGGGCAGCCGGCGGTAGCCGAGCGCTTGGATGACGGTGTCGAGCTCGTGCCGCTTGAGGCCGGTGAGCCCGCCCAGCTCGGCGCCGGGGGTGTAGGCGCGGCCGTCGCGGGTACCCTGGCGCAGGGTCTGGGCGAGCCGTTCGGCGATGTCGACGCGCAGCGCGTGGCCGCGCAAGAGCCGGTAGCCGATCGCGCGATAGCCGGCGGCGCCGACGCGCGGGTCGGCCACCAGCGAGGTCGCGCCCGGGTGCGGCAACGGCTCGTGCGGATGGTGGAGCTGCCAGAGCAGCCGGCGCAGACGCAGCGGCTCCTGGCGCAAGAGGGCCTGGACATAGATGGCGTGCACGCCGAAGCGGACACCGGCGTCGGCGAGCCGCTGGCGGCCGGCGTCGTCGAGTGCCGCGACGAGCTCGCCGGCATCGGCGGCGTCGGCCGTGCCGAGCCCTTCCAGCAGGAGAAAGGCGAGGCCGCGCACGGCGGCGGGCGCGTCGGCTGCGCGGTGCAGCGCCTCGAGCCGGGCGAGCGGCTCGAGCGCGGTGGTGATCCGCTCGTCGACGAAGCCTTCGAGCCGCTGGCGCAGCGCCGTCGCCGTGCCGTTGACGATGCTCTCGTCCCAGAGCGGCCGCAGGCTCGGGCGCAGGGGCGTGGCACCGGCCGCGAGCCGGCCCACCGCCTCGCCCTGCCACAGCACGCGGCCGTCGGCGGCGAGCGCGAAGGCCTCGGCACGGTCGTCCAAAAGCGCCGCCACCCGCTTTCTCAAGGTGTGGCCGACGACGCGCCGCGCCGCCATCGCCACCGCGCGCCGCTCGGCCTCGGCCTCGGTCGCCGCCATGGCGAAGCGCAGCCCCTCCAGGCGGCCGACCGCGTGGCCGTCGACCTCGACCTCGCCGGTGGCGGCGACGTGCGCCTCCAGCTCGCCATCGAGCCGCAGCTTCTTCATCAGCGCCGCCGTGCGGCGATCGACGAAGCGCTGGGTGAGCCGCTCGTGCAGGGCGTCGGAGAGCTTGTCCTCGACGGCGCGGGTGCGCTCCTGCCAGTGCCGCGCGTCCTGGAGCCAGGCGTGCCGGTGCGAGACGTAGGTCCAGGTGCGAATGTGGGCGATGCGGTTGACGAGCGCGTCGATGTCGCCGTCGGTGCGCTCCAGCCGGCCGACCATCTGCGCCACCCAGTCGTTCGGCAGGACGCCGGCGCCGGCGACGAGGTGGGTGAAGACCGCGCCGAGCAGGTGCAGGTGCGCGTCGGTCAGCGTCTTGCGGTAGTCGGGGATCTGGCAGACCTGCCAGAGCAGCTGCACCGCCGCCGGGTCCTCGGCCATGGCGCGCACGTCGTCGCGCCGCGCCATGAGCGCCAGCGAGCGGTGGTCGAGGGCGTCGCGGGTGCGCACGAGGCAGCGCCGGCCCGGCTCGGCATCGAGCGAGTGCAAGAGGCGGCCGACCGAGCGGAAGTCGAGCTCGGCGTTGCGCCAGCGGATCTGCTCGAGCGGGCTGAAGCTGTGCCCCTCGACGGCCTCGACGAGCTCCTCCGGCAGCTCGCCGAGGCCCGCCGTGGTGCCGAAGGTGCCGTTCTGCACGTGCCGGCCGGCGCGGCCCGCGATCTGCGCCACCTCGCGGGGCAGCAGCTTGCGGCGCCGCCGGCCGTCGAACTTGGCGAGCCCGGCAAAGGCGACATGGCCGACGTCCATGTTGAGGCCCATGCCGATGGCGTCGGTGGCGATCAGGTAGTCGACCTCGCCCGACTGGTAGAGCTCGACCTGGGCGTTGCGGGTGCGGGGGCTCAAGGCGCCGAGGACGATGGCAGCACCGCCCCGCTGCCGGCGCACGACCTCGCCGAGCTGGTAGACGTCGGCGGCGGAGAAGGCGACGACGGCACTGCGCCGCGGCAGCCGAGTGAGCTTTTTCTCGCCGTCGTAGCTGAGCGTCGAGAGCCTAGGCCGGGTGACGACCTCCGCCTCGGGGACGAGCCGGCGCAACAGCGGCCGCATGACGTCGGAGCCGAGGAACATCGTCTCCTCGGCGCCGCGGGCGTGCAGCAGGCGGTCGGTGAAGACGTGGCCGCGCTCGTCGTCGGCGCAGAGCTGGATCTCGTCGACGGCGAGAAAGGCGAAGCGGCGGTCCAGCGGCATCGCCTCGACGGTGGCGACGACATAGGGCGCGTCCGCCGGTCCCAGACGCTCCTCGCCGGTGAACAGCGCCACCTGTCGCGCGCCCTTGTGGGCCTTGATCCGGTCGAAGACCTCGCGGGCGAGGAGGCGGAGCGGGAAGCCCATCAGGCCGGAGCGGTGCGCCAGCATTCGCTCGACGGCGAAGTGGGTCTTGCCCGTGTTGGTGGGACCGAGCACGGCCACCACCTTCGGGCGAGTGCAAGGCCCGAGGTCCATGTAGCGAAGATGGTCTAAAACCAAAGCCTTGGCAAGGCGATCTCGCGCGATCAATTGACGACGCCGGCGGTCATTCGACTGTCATCGAGCGCCTGATAAGCTGGTGGATACGTCGGTGGATAAGCTACCTGGCGGAGCGTATTCGGTCACTCG
>CAYZSE010000142.1:0-7566 GCA_964481035.1 uncultured Geminicoccaceae bacterium
TAGGCCCAGAGCAGCAGCAGGCAGAGCCCGTTGGCCAGAAGCGCGGCGGTGCCGACCGCCCCCATGGTGAAGGCATGCGGCACGGTCCCGACGATCGCGTGCCAGACGACGGTGCCGAGCACCCAGAAGCCGAACACGGCCATGCTCAGGCCCTTGACCAGCGCCGCGATCGCCCGGTAGCGCAACACCATGCCGACGACGACGAGGCTGATCGTGTAGTTCGCGGCGTCGGCAAAGAAGTCGAGCGCGTCGGCCAGCAGCGACGCCGAGCCCGAAGCCAGGCTCGCGCCGATCTCGACCACGAACATCGCGAGGTTGATCGCCAGCACGGCCCAAAGCACGCGGCGAAAGCCGCGGGTCGCCCTCGCCGCGAGGTCGGAAGCGCACCCGTCGTTGGCGCAGCAGGCCATCGCCAATCTCCGTCTGGACAAGGCAGAGACGGAGCCTGCACGCTATAGAGGCTATAGGGTCAAGCCGGGGATCCGTGATGCTGACCATCGGCGATCTCGCCGCGGCGACCGACACCAAGGTCGTCACCATCCGCTACTACGAGAAGATCGGCCTGCTGCCTGCACCTGCCCGCACCGCGGCCAACTACCGGGCCTATGCGGGGGCGCATCTGGAGCGGCTGCGCTTCATCCGCCGCTGTCGTGAACTGGGCTTCTCGGTCGAGCAGACGCGCGCCCTGCTCGATCTCGCGGGCGAGGCGACGGGGCCATGCGCCGAGGTGGACGCGCTCGCCGCCGCACATCTCGCCGACATCGAGCGCCGCGTTGCCGACCTCGAGCGCCTGGCGCACGAGCTGCGCCACCTGCTTCGTTGCTGCCGCGGCGACGGCGTCGTCGCCGACTGCCGGATCCTGGCCGCCCTGTCGCCGGAAGGCGGTGCCGTCGGAGCCGATCGGGCTTAGCTCGCCAATCGGCACGAGCCCTCGACGACGGGTTTCCATGCGGAAGCCAATGCCAAACTCGCGTCCCGCTCGATGCTCCTCAGATCGCTTTTGCGGCGAGCCTCGATCTTGACCACGGCCACCTGCTTGGACCGCTCCCCGTCCGTTGCGGGCGAAACGTCGGCGGATCCTCGTCGCGCGCGGGCCGACGCTCGGGCGTGCGGTCGTGATCGGCGGCTCAGCCGCCGTAGCGCTGGAGGAAGGCCTCGGCGGGCAGCTTGCGGAAGTCGTCGAGGGCGTCCTCCAGGCGCGCGTGGCTCCAGTCCCACCAGGCCAGCGCCATGAGCCGCTCGGCGGTGGCGACCTCGAGGCGGCGGCGGATGGGCTTGGCCGGGACGCCGCCGACGACCGTGTAGGGGGCGATGTCGCGGGTGACGACAGCACCGGCGCCGACGACGGCCCCCGTTCCCACCGTCACGCCAGCGACGATCGTCGCCCCGTGCCCGATCCAGACGTCGTGGCCGACGGTGACCGCCTGCGCCCGGCGCCAGGCGAACACCTCCTCCTCGTCGGCACCGAGGCCGTAGCCGGCGGCGCGGTACATGAAATGGTGCTGGGAGGCGCGCCAAGTCGGGTGGTTGCCGGGATTGACGCGAACCATCCGTGCGATCGAGCAGAACTTGCCGATCGTGGCGTAGATGACGTCGCCGTCCTCGACGATGTAGCTGTAGGCGCCGAGCTCGGTCTCGGTCAGCCGCGTGCGGGCACCCACCGCCGTGTAGGGCCCGAGGCGGCAGTCGCGAATCGCGGCCGTCGGGTGGATCGAGGGCTCGGGACCGAGCGGCGGGTTCTTGACCTCGGTCCCCGGGTGGTCCGCGATCGACGTCCAGTCGCCGCTCACAGGTCGCGCCGGCCGATGAAGCGCTCGCGGAGGATGCGCGAGAGGTGGTCGATGAGCGCGACCGTCACCAGGATGACGAGGATGATGAACGCGGTCTGGTCCCAGAGGTTCACCCGCATCCGCTCGGAGAGCTGCAGACCGATGCCGCCGGCACCGACGATGCCGAGGATGGTGGCCGAGCGGGTGTTGCTCTCGAACCAGTAGAGCGACAGCGACAGGAACACCGGCATGAGCTGCGGCAGCGCACCGAAGCGGTAGAGCTGCAAGGGTGCGGCACCGGTCGCCCGCACACCCTCCATCTGCTTCCGGTCGACGTTCTCCACCGCCTCGGAGTAGACCTTGGCGAGCGTGCCGGTGTCCGAGGTGGTGATGGCGAGCACGCCGGCGAGGGGCCCGAGGCCCACCGCGCGGACGTAGATCAAGGCCCAGATGAGCTGATCGACGCCGCGCAGGATGTCGAGGCCACGGCGGACGAGGTGGCGGAAGGGGCCGAGCGGGTTGATGTTCGCGGCGGCGAGGAAGCCCAGCGGCAGGGCCATGAGCGAGGCGAGCACGGTGCCGAGGAACGCCATCGCCAGGGTCTCGCCGAGCCCCCAGAAGATGCCGGCGAAGTCCCAGGTCCAGAAGCCCTGCCAGACCACCATCGAGCGGATGACGATCCACATCCGATCCGCGCCGGCGACGAGCTTGGCGAGGCTGATGTCGAACAGCCACAGGCAGAAGACGCCGTAGGCGAGGCCCGCGAGCCAAGGCGCCCAGCGCCGCAGCCGCGCCCGGACGCTGGTATCGAACAGGGTCGGGAAGCGGGCGGCGATCGCAGCGTCGGTCAGCGTGCTCATGCGAGGTTCTCCCTGCCGATCGCCCGATGCCGCAGCCGTTCGGAAAGGAGGTCGACGGCGGTCACGGTCAAGACGATGAGCAGGACGATGGCGCTCACCTCCTCGTAGTGGTTGAAGCTGATGACGTAATACAGCTCCTGGCCGATGCCGCCGCCGCCGACGAAGCCGATGATCGACGCGCTGCGAATGTTGATCTCGAGCCGGACCCAGATGTAGCTGAGGAAGTTGGGCCAGACCTGAGGCAGAACGCCGTAGCGCATCTCGTCGAACCAGGTGCCGCCGGCGGCGCGCACGCCCTCGATGGGCCGGTCGGAGGCGTTCTCGTTGACCTCGGAGAACATCTTGCCGAGCGCCCCCGCGGTATGGATGGCGATGGCGAGCACGCCCGCCGCCGGGCCGATGCCGAGCGCGTAGACCAGGATCAGCGCGAAGACGATCTCCGGCACCGACCGGCAAACCTCGAAGAAGCGCCGCGTTGCGAAGTAGATCCAGCCGTTGCGGACCAGGTTACGCGACGCGGCGAAGCACAGCGTCACCGCAACTACCGCCCCCAACAGCGTCGAGAAGATCGCGATGTTGACCGTCTCGAAGAGGAGCTGGGCGTATTTCGGCAGGTTGAAGTACCAGTAGGCGAGCGAGCCTTCCGTCCGGGTGTCGGCGAAGAGAACGTCGGGCCGCAGAACCGGCAGCGTGTCGTAGATGTAGTCGCCGATGCGCGGCAGGCCGTTGGCGAGCTTGTCGGGCAGGAAGCTCGAGACGTTGAAGGAGACGAACAGCGCGACGAGGAACAGCGCCCACAAGATCACGTTGCGGCGCCGCCGCTGGGCCTGCAGCTCGCCCCAGTGCCTCTCGAAGCTCGTCACCGCGTCGACGGTGGCCATGAAGCGCTCTCCCGAGACAAGCCGGGACGGCCGGGCCGCCCCCCGATCGGATCAGCCGCGGCGGCTTTGAATGGTCGCGCGCCGCATCCTGATGATCGGCTCGTAGAACTCGTGCGAGATCGGGACGTAGCCTTTGCCTTCGCCGCCCGAGAGATCGGCGTAGCATTCGGGATGCTCATCGGACAGCGAGACCATGAACGCCTGGAACGCGTCCTTGACCTCCTGCGGCAGGTTCGTGCGGATCACCATCGGCCCGTTGGCGATGAGACTCGACTGCCAGATGACGCGGATGT
Organism: uncultured Geminicoccaceae bacterium; assembly: GCA_964481035.1. Taxonomy (GTDB): domain Bacteria; phylum Pseudomonadota; class Alphaproteobacteria; order Geminicoccales; family Geminicoccaceae; genus JAAAPF01. The sequence continues at coordinate 3,804 of CAYZSE010000142.1, forward strand.
CCGCCATGTCGAGCGCGCCCTTGTCGACCATTCGGCGCAGATTGCCTCGGGTGTAGCCGGCGGCCGGATCGCCCATGCCCGAGATCCAGGTGGCGACCGCGTCGTACTGCCCGTTGAGGAGCGCGATCACGCTCTGCTCGTGGCCACCGGAAAAGCCGATCTCGCCGAAGAACATGTCGGCGCCGGCGGTCCTGTAGCCCTGCTCCTGGAGCTCGAAGTTCGGCACCAGATAGCCGGAGGCCGAGTTGGGATCGGCGAAGGCGAGGGAGCGCCCGCGCAGGTCGTCCATCGTCTCGATCCCGCTGTCGGCGCGGACGATCAGGACCGAGTAATAGCCGAGCGAGTCATCGGTGTTGGCGTCCGTGATGATGGGCTCGACCGCGTCGGGTTCCTGGAGGTGGATGCCGGCATAGGCCGAAGGCCCCAGACCCGCCACCTCCAAGGTCTCGGCGACGAGCCCCTGCATGACGCCGGCGTAGTCGCTAGCCGGGAAGAGCTCGACGGGGACCGAGAACGTCTCGGTGATGAGGTCGGCCAGGCAATCCCGCCGCTTCACCGCGTCCGCCTCGTTCTCGCTGCCGATGATGCCGATGCGCCAGACCGACAGGTACTTCGAGAAGTCGATGGCGTCGCTAGCGGCGGCCGGTGGCGCGGCGATACCGGCCGCCGCTAGGGTCGCGATCATCAGGCTTCGCATGGTATTCTCCTCAATGCTGCCGGCAGCGCCGCGCCGCCGCCATCTCGACGAGATCAGTTGCGGCGCTGCGCCATGACCTCGCGGCGCATCTCGACGACGCCCTCGTAGAAGCCGTGGTCGACCTCGGCGTAGCCGCTGCCCTCGCCCGAGGTGATGTTGCGGTAGCACTCGGGATCGCGGTCGATCATGCCCATGAGGAGGGTCTTGTAGGCCTGCTTGACGTCGTCCGGCAGCTCCTGCCGGACGACGAGCGGGCCGTTGGCGATGAGGTTCGAGCGCCAGATCTCGCGGATCTCGCCCGTGTCCAGCGCGCCCTTGTCCACCATGTTGCGCAGCATGCCGCGGCTGTAGCCTTCCTCGAAGGAGCCCTGGCCCGAGATCCAGGTCACCGCCGCGTCGTATTGGCCGTTGAGCATGGCGACGATGCCCTGCTCGTGCCCGCCCGAGAACCCGACGCGCCCGAAGTGTGCCTCGGCGCCCTCGGTAGGATAGCCAGTCCGGTTGAGCTCAAACTGCGGGATCAGGTAGCCCGAGGCCGAATTGGGATCGGCGAAGGCGAGCGACCGGCCCTTCATGTCCTCGATCGAGTGGATGTCGCTCGAGGCGAGCACGTACATGCCCGAGTAGTAGCCGGTCGAGCCGTCGAGCTGCGCCTCGGTGAGGATCGGCTCGACCGCGTCGGGATCCTGCAGGTAGATGCCGGCGTAGGCCGAGGCCCCGAGGTGCGCGCTCTCGACGGTGCCGGCGAGCAGGCTCTGCTGGACGCCGGCATAGTCGGACGCGGGGTAGAGTTCCACGGGCACGCCGAACTCCTTGGTCACATGATCGGCGAGGCAGGCGTAGTTCTTGAGCCGGTCGGCCTCGTTCTCGCCCCCGAGCAGGCCGATCCGCCAGACCGCGACGTGCTGGCTGAAATCCATGGTGTCCGCGGCCTCGGCGGCGGCGGTCAGCGCGACGGTGGCGACGCCGGCGACGAGCAGGGTCTTCAACATGCGGGTCTCACTCCGAGGTACAGGGTCGATCCAGATCAGTTCGCGGCGGCGGACAGCGCGGTCGAGGTGACGCTCTCGCTCAGCATCTCCTCGGCCTCGACGCCGTAGATGCCGCGCACGGTCGCCTCGTCGAGCGCGCCCGGCGCACCGTCGAAGACCACGCGGCCCTGCAGCATGCCGACCACTCGGTCGCAGTAGGTGCGTGCGGTGTCGAGCGTGTGCAGGTTGCAGATGACGGTGATGCCGTCCTCGCGGTTGATCCGCCGCAGGGCGTCCATGACCACGGTGGCGTTGCGCGGGTCGAGCGAGGCGATCGGCTCGTCGGCGAGCACCACGTCGGGGCGCTGCATCAGCGCGCGAGCGATGGCGACGCGCTGCTGCTGGCCGCCCGACAGCGTGTCGGCCCGCTGCAGCGCGGTCTCGGCCATGTCCAGGCGGTCGAGCGCGCGGATGGCGTCGGCCCGCTCCTCGGTGGTGAAGCTCGCGGTCATCGAGGCGAGAAAGCCGTGGCCGTTGAGGCGGCCCAACAGCACGTTGGTGACGACGTCGAGGCGGCCGACGAGGTTGAACTGCTGGAAGATCATGGCGCAGCGCGCCCGCCAGCGGCGCAGCTCAGAGCCCTGGAGCGCGCTCACGTCGACGCCGTCGAAGACGATGCGGCCGGCGCTCGGGTCGCTCAGGCGGTTGAGCATCCGCAAGAGCGTCGACTTGCCGGCGCCCGAGCGTCCGATCACGCCGAGCATCTGCCCTCCCGGCACCTCGAGGGTCACGGCGTCGACGGCGCGCACGTCACCGAACGCCTTGGTCAACGCCTCGACACGAAGCATCCGACACTCTCCGCCTTCCGCCCGACACATCTTCGGTCCTGGTAGACACCCCGTGTGACAGATTGAGGAAGGTTCGACGACACGACGACGACGAGGCGGGCTGGTGGCGTCGTCGCCTGTCACGGTTCGATCCCTCGATGCGAGGCGCGCCGACGCCCGACCCGCCACGAGGGGTGCGGTGGGCTCGGCGGTCTTCGGCCTCGCAATCTCCGGGTCGGCTCTTATCTTCAATAAGCCGCCGGCATGCCACGTCGCCGCGCCGGATCGAGACGGAGGACACCATGGGATCGATCGCCGATGCCGTATTCGAGCGGGAATGCCGCGCCGCGGCAGGACCGGTCGAGCGACGGGTCGCGCGGCTGGCGCGGGTCTGCGAGCCGCGTTCCTCCGGCGCCGATCCCGCAGCCTCCGGCCGCCGCGCCGACGGCATGCAGCGCGTCCTGATCGCGGTCGCGGCCGCAGACGGCGGCTTCGTCACGTCGGCGGCGACGCTCGGCGCCGGCGGGCCTGCTCTGCGCTCCGGCGACCTGGTCCTGTGGACGCCGACCCAGGACGAGGCGTGGCTGGGCGGCATCGACCTGCGTCCGCTGATCAAGGGCTACGTCGTCGCCTGCGTGGTTCCCGGGTCGCCGGCCGAGCCCATCGCGATTGCCCACGCCTGGGGCTGAGGGCGCTCGGCGCCGGCTCGCGCCGATGCCTCGACGGTCGACGCGGCTCGGCTATAGTTCCGCAGTCAACGGGACGAGGGCGATGGCGGCGGCAAGGAAACAACGGCTCGTGGACCCGGCGGTGCAGGCGGCCTCCTTCGACCGTATCCGCACCGACCATCGGAGCGAGATCGCCGAGGACTACGTCGAGCTCATCGACGATCTGATCGCCGCCAAGGGCGAGGCGCGGGCGACCGACCTCGCCGACCGGCTGGGCGTGAGTGCTGCCACCGTCAACAACACCGTCACCAAGCTCAAGCGGGCGGGCCTCGTCGACAGCGAGCCCTACCGCGCGATCTTCCTCACCGACGACGGAAGGGACCTCGCCGAGCGTGCCAAGGCGCGCCACCGCACCGTCGTCGCCTTCCTCGTGGCCATCGGCGTCGACGCGCCGACGGCGCACCAGGACGCGGAAGGCATCGAGCACCACGTCAGCGCCGAGACCCTCGCCGCCATGGCGCGCTTCCTCGCGCAACGCTGAGGGCGCCGGCACCGCGCGTCGCCGCTCGCCTGCGATCTCCCTGGGACATCGGCGGTCGC
>CAYZSE010000143.1:0-7202 GCA_964481035.1 uncultured Geminicoccaceae bacterium
CTCAGGCGAGCCGCCCGTGGCACTGCTTGTACTTCTTGCCCGAGCCGCAGGGGCAGGGCGCGTTGCGCGGAACCTTGCCCCAGCTTTCCGGCCGCGCCGGGTCGCGTGCCGCCCGCGCGTCGCCGTCCGCGCTCGCCGCCATGGCCGGTGCTCGCGCCGGCTCCGCCGGCTGCGGCGCCGGCGTCGGCTCCGGCGGGCGCACCTCCATGTGCGCGAGCACCTGCGTCGTCGTCTGGCGGAGGTTGGCGAGCATCCCTTCGAACAGCCCGAACGCCTCGCGCTTGTATTCGTTGAGCGGGTCACGCTGCCCGAAGCCGCGCAGGTGAATGCCCTGGCGGAGGTAATCGAGCTGCAGCAGGTGCTCCTTCCAGAGATGATCGAGAATCTGGAGGAGGAGGCTCTTCTCGGCGCTCCGCATCACCTCGGGGCCGAAGTCGACGGCCCGCTGGGCCATCCGCCGGTCCGAGGCGTCGATCAGGCGCTCGCGGATCTCGGCCTCGGCGATACCTTCCTCACCCGCCCACGCGCGAACGGCAACATCGAGACCCAGCACCCGCTGCGTCTCGGTCGCCAAGGTGTCGAGGTCCCACTCCTCGGCGTACGCCTTCTCCGGGATGCAACGGTGGACGAGGTCCTCGATGACCTGATGACGCATGTCGACGACCATGTCGTGGACGTCGTCGGCTTCCAGCAGCTCCAGCCGCTGCTCGTAGACGACCTTGCGCTGGTCGTTCATGACGTCGTCGAAGCGCAGCAGGTTCTTGCGGATCTCGAAGTTGCGGGCCTCGACCTTCTTCTGCGCCTTTTCGAGGGCCTTGTTGATCCATGGATGGATGATCGCCTCGCCCTCCTCGAGGCCGAGGCGGCGCAGGAGGCCGTCCATGCGGTCCGAGCCGAAGATCCGCATCAGATCGTCGTCGAGGGCGAGGAAGAACTTCGAGCGGCCCGGGTCGCCCTGCCGGCCGGAGCGGCCGCGCAGCTGATTGTCGACCCGCCGGCTCTCGTGCCGCTCGGTGCCGACGACGTAGAGACCGCCGGCCGCGATCACCGCGTCGTGGTCGCGGACGACCTCGGCTCGGATCGCCTCGACCTGCGCCGGTTCGGGCTGCTCGCCGAGCTCTTGGGCGATGCGCATGTCGGCGTTGCCGCCGAGCTGGATGTCGGTGCCTCGGCCCGCCATGTTGGTGGCGATCGTGACCGCCCCAGGCCGCCCGGCCTGCGCGACGATGAACGCCTCTTGCTCATGGTAGCGGGCGTTCAGGACCTGATGGGGGATCCCGGCCTTCTTGAGCAGGGCCGCAAGCGCCTCCGACTTCTCGATGCTGACGGTGCCGACGAGGACCGGCTGCCCCTTCTCGTGCGCGGCCCGCACCTCGGCGACGATCGCATCCAGCTTCTCGCGCTGGGTGCGGTAGACCTCGTCGTCCTCGTCCTGACGCACCATCGGCCGGTGTGTCGGGATCTCGACCACCTCGAGCTTGTAGATCTCGGCGAACTCCGCCGCCTCGGTCATCGCCGTGCCGGTCATGCCGGCGAGCTTGGGATAGAGCCGGAAGTAGTTCTGGAAGGTGACCGAGGCGAGGGTCTGGTTCTCGGGCTGGATCTCCACGCCCTCCTTCGCCTCGAGCGCCTGGTGCAGGCCGTCGGAGAACCGCCGACCTTCCATCATCCGGCCGGTGAACTCGTCGACGATGACGACCCGGCCGTGCCGGACGAGGTAATGCACATCGCGGGTGAACAGCTTGTGCGCGCGCAGCGCCTGCTGGACGTGATGCACCAGCGCCACGTTCTCGATGTCGTAGAGATCGGCGCTCCGCAGGAGCCCTGCGTCGCGCAGCGCCGCCTCGATCCTCTCGCCGCCCTCCTCGGTGAAGGCCACGGTGCGCTGCTTCTCGTCGACCTCGTAATCGCCCTCGCTCAGCGAGGGGATCAGCCGGTCGGCCTCGGCGTAGAGGTCCGAGCGGGTGTCGGCCGGCCCCGAGATGATCAGCGGCGTGCGGGCCTCGTCGATCAAGATGGAATCGACCTCGTCGACGATGGCGAAGCCGAACGGGCGCTGGACCATGCGCTCTCTCGCGAGCTTCATGTTGTCGCGCAGATAGTCGAAGCCGAACTCGTTGTTCGTGCCGTAGGTGATGTCGCAGGCGTAGGCCCGACGACGCTGCTCGTCGTCGAGATTGGGGACGATGCAGCCGACGCTGAGGCCCAGGAACTCGTAGATGTGCCCCATCCAGGCGGCGTCGCGCCGCGCGAGGTAGTCGTTGACGGTGACGATATGCACGCCGCGGCCGAGCAGGGCGTTGAGGTAGACCGGCAAGGTGGCGACGAGCGTCTTGCCCTCACCGGTCTTCATCTCGGCGATCCGGCCCTGGTGCAGCACCATGCCGCCGATCAGCTGCACGTCGAAAGGCCGCAGGCCGAGGGTTCGCTTGGCTGCCTCGCGGACCGTCGCGAACGCCTCGACGAGAAGGTCGTCGAGGCTCTCGCGAGCCGCCGCGCGCGCACGAAACACCTCTGTGCGGGCCCGCAGGGCGGCGTCGTCGAGAGCTTCGAGGTCCGGCTCGAGGGCGTTGATCGCCTCGACATGGCGACGCATGCCCGTGAGCATGCGCTCGTTCGCCGAGCCGAAGAGACGCTTGGCGAAAGCTGCGAACATGGTGCATTCCCTCTGGCGGCAGGAGCGCCGGAGCGCTCGACCGCGGATCGCCGGGAATAAGGCGGGGCCCCAAGCAAGTCAACGCAGAGCCGCGCATCGCTCGCATGCTGCGGGCTCTTGCCGACCCGCCGCGGGATCCGTGCCGGCGGGCCCTCTCGGGCCGGGCCTGCGCGCTGCCCGTGTATTCGATCTCGAGTGGCAAGAACTGGCAATCTTTCAACCAGATCGGCAATTCACGCATAAAGTGTCTCGGAGTACGTCTTTGTCCGACGCGTTTCCTCGACCACCGTGTTAGGACGGTATTGATGTGTCCCAGGCATGGAGCGTCGGTGGTGTTTCAACGCACACCCGAACCTCTTCGATGGTGGTAGTTGGTCGCGCGGGAACGCAAGTCGTCGGGTTACCGTGAGCGGAGGATTGTCGCACCGCCATCACCAGTCGGGGTTAGAGTGGGAGGCGGGTTCGGTCACGGTGGGCCGGCGACCCGTCCAGATGCCTTCCTCCCGGTGGTGGCGTGGCGTGGCGTGGCGTGGCGTGGCGTGGCGTGGCGTTGAGGAGGATGTGTCGTTTTGAGCACCGTGTTTCCCATGCACCGCGCCGTGATGCCGTCTCGTACGCGGCCGCGCGCGCTCCGGCCCGGTCATGTGCTCGAACTCGGCCTGCGTGGCGTGGACCTCCTGGTCGTGGTCGGCGGTGCCTACGTCGCGAGCTTCTTCACCTTCGTCGCCGCCATCTCCACCGACGATGCGCTGCTCGTCCTTCTCACTTTTCTCGTCGCCTTCATCGCCCTGTCCGCGGCGCGTCTCTACGAGGTCCGCAGGTTCGCCGACGTCGGCTATCAGACCGGACGGGCGGTCGCGGCCTGGTTGGCGACGCTCGCGGTGGTGGTCACCGTGATGTTTCTGCTCCGCCCCGACGAGCTACCCGCTCGCTCCTGGGTGCTCGCCTGGGCGGCAGTATCGACCTGCGGCCTGGTCGGCGTCCGGTTTGCACTGAGGGGTTTGGTCGATACGCTGCGCGCCCAAGGGCAATTCCGGTGGAACGTGGTCGTGGTCGGCAGCGGGCTCTGGGGTCACGAGGCGCGGCGCCGGCTCGAGGCGGACCGCCTCGAGGCCACCGTGGCGAGCTTCTTCGACCTCGACGACTTCACCGATTTAGGGATGCTCGAGGGAGCCCTGCGGCAGCAGTTGGCCGCCAAGTGCGTCGATCAGATCGCCGTTGCGCTGGAACCGCAAGATCTTCACCGGCTGCCCGACCTCCTCGCCGTGCTGCGAACCTTCCCTTTGGAGGTGGGTCTCCTGCCGCAACTCGGCACGGGCGAGCTGCCGACGCTCGGCTACCGCCGTGTCGGCGAGGTCACGACCGTGACCTGCTTGCGCAAACCCATCGACGGCTGGGCCTGGCACGTCAAATCCGCCTTCGACCGCGTCGCGGCATCGATCCTTCTCGTCTTCTTCGCTCCGCTCATGCTGGTGATCGCCATGGGCGTGCGCGTCAGCTCGCCCGGGCCGATCCTGTTCCGCCAGAGCCGGCTGGGCTTCAACCAGCAACCGATCGACGTCTTCAAGTTCCGCTCGATGTACGCCGATCGCTGCGACGCGCCGGCGGCCGACCAGGTCAAGCAGGCCATCCGCGACGATCCCCGCGTCACCCCGCTCGGCAGCGTGCTCAGGCGAACCAGCCTCGACGAGCTGCCGCAATTGTTCAACGTCCTGCGCGGCGAGATGTCTCTCGTCGGCCCGCGGCCGCATGCGATCGCGCACGACGAGTACTATGCCGCGCTGATCGACGGCTATCTGGGCCGCCAGCGCGCCAAGCCCGGCATCACCGGGTGGGCCCAGGTCAGCGGCTGTCGCGGCGAAATCCACTCCCTGGAGGACATGCGCCGCCGCATCGAGCTCGACCTCTACTACATCGACAACTGGTCGCTATGGTTCGACTTGAAAATCCTGGTGCGGACAATGCTCGTCTTTTTACGTGACGAACGTGCCTATTGATCTCCGTACCCGCGTGTGTCTGCGCTTCGGCAACGCTTTCGCCCTCGACGACTCCCGGTTAGCTTGATTGCGGCCTCATACGCGCCTGCGTTCGGCCGCCGACGCGCTCTCGATTGTGGCGGAGCCATCGACCATGTGGAATGCACGTTTCCGTCCAAGACTGCTCATGGCCTGCGGGCTGGTCGTGGCGTTGGCCGCGTGCGGATCGGCGGAGGAGCGCGTCGACGACTATATGGCGCAAGGCTCCGAGTTGCTGGCGCAGGGCGATTTGCAACGCGCGGCCCTGTCCTTTCGTAACGTCTTGAAGATCGAGCCGCGGCACGCGCCGGCGCTGCTCGCGATGGGTCGCATCCACGAGCAGCGCGAGAACTACCCGAAGGCGTTTGCCGCCTACCGAGAGGCCGCGTCCGCCGACCCTGCCCTGCTGGAGGCGCACGTCGCCTATGCGATCCTGGCCCTGACCGGCGGGCAGCTCGACGTCGTTGCCGAAGCCATCGAAGCCATCCGTGCCGCCGAGCCGGACAACGCCCACGGGCTCGCTCTCGCGGCAGCGCTCGCGCTGCGCGAGGAGCAGCTCGCGAAAGCCGAGGATCTGGCACGCCGCGCCCTCGCCGTGGATCCTGCGCACGTCAACGCGACCTCGGCGCTCGCGGGCGTCCATCGGGCGGCGGGTCGGACCGATGAAGCGGTGGCGGTGCTCGACGGCTACTTCGCCGAGCATGGCGGCAATGTCCCGTTGGCCCTCTTGAAGGTGCAGCTGCTCGCGGCAGAGACCGACATTGTCGGCGTCACGCGGGCCTTCGAGGAGCTAATCGAATTTGCCCCGGACAACGCCGACTTCCGCATCGCGTTCGCCGATTACCATCGCGCGCGCGGCGATGTCGGCGCCGCCCAGCGGCTTCTTGGCTCCGCCATCGACGAGCTGGATGCGCCGCCAGCGGTGGCGGCTTCGCTGGTCAGGCTCATCCATGAGAATGCGGGCCTCGACGCCGCGATCGCGGAACTGGATCGGCTGGAGGCCCAACGCGGTGATCCCGATCACGTGCTCGGCTTCCTCGCGGCCGATCTCTATACGCGAGCGGAGCGTTTCGACGAGGCGGAGGAGCGGTTGGAGCGTGTCGTCGAGGCCACCACGGCAAGAGCGCCGCGATCCCTCGACGCGCGCACGGCGATGGCGTCGGTGGCGCGGGCCCGCGGCGACGGCGATGCCGCCCGCGCGCACCTCGCCGAGATCTTGGAGATCGACCCCGACCACCGCGGCGCCAACTACCTCCAAGGCGTGATGGATCTGGCGGCCGGCGAGGCGCGCTCGGCCATCGCCGCGGGGCGCACCGCCCTCGCGAGCGACGGCGACTGGCCGCCCGCGCTGAAGCTGATCGCCGAGGCGTATCGGGCCGCAGGCGACCGCGAGCTCGCCATCGACGCGCTGGGACGGGCCCTCCAGGCCGCGCCGGACGACGTGGAGGCGGCCTCCGCGCTGGCGACGCTGCTCGCCCAGCAGGGCGACTACGACGCCGCGCTGCAAGCTTGGGATCTGGTGATCCACAGCGCCCCCGATCCGACGCCGGCCCTGGCGAGCGCCGCCGAGCTCGCCATCCGCCAGGAGGACTGGAACCGGGCGGGCACGGAAATCGACCGCCTGCTCGCCACCCCCGGGGCTGAGCTGAGCGGCACCCTCCTGGCCGGCTCCATGCGCCTCGCCCAAGGCGATGTCGAAGGCGCACAGGCATGGTACGAGCAGGCGGCGGAGCTCGACCCGAGCGGGCCGGCACCCCTTCTGGGCCAGGTGCGCACCCGCCTCGCCGCGGACGACGTCGAGGGCGCCTTGGCGCTGCTCGATGCGCGCATCGGGGTCATGCCCGACGACGCCCTAGCGCATCAACTCCAGGCCCAGCTGTATCTTCGCCAGGACGATGCGGCGCGTGCCTTCGACGCCTATCTTGCCGCCATCGACGCTGCGCCGCAGTGGGCGACGCCCTACCTGGAGTTGGCGACGCTGGCGCAAGGTAGAGGTCAGGTCGACGAGGCGCTGGCCATCCTGGACGGCGGCATCGCCGCTGACGCGGAGCCGGATGTCCTGCGCCTGCGCAAGGCCTTCGTGCAGCAGGGCGCCGACCGGTTCGCCGACGCGATCGTCACCTACGGCGCCTTGATCGAGGGCGGCAACGACGACGACATCGTCATCAACAACTACGGCGCCCTGATTGCGGACTTCGCGCACGACGATCCCATGCTGCTGGCGCGGGCCCGGGATCTGGCGCAGCGCTTCGAGGTGAGCCGCGAGGCGTACCTCGTCGATACGCTGGGCTGGCTGCACTACCGTGCCGGCGACCACTCGGCGGCCCTTGGCAACCTGCGGCGCGCGGTCGCGATGCGCCCGGACGATCCCCAACTCCGCTACCATTACGGCACGGCGCTCGGCGCGTTGGGCGAGACGGCCTCGGCCGTGGCGGAGCTGGAAAAGGCGGTCGTCGACGGCGCCTCTTATCCGGGCCTAGACGAGGCGCAGCGTCTGTTGCGCGAATTGCGCGCCATCCTCGCGGAAGGCA
>CAYZSE010000144.1:0-7136 GCA_964481035.1 uncultured Geminicoccaceae bacterium
GGTCGCCGAAGATCGAGCTGATCGTCAGCGACGCCCCGGCCCCGGCGCCGAAGGTCACGGCCGCCGAGGCCGCGCCGGGCGCCAGCAGAAGGCCCATGCACACCGTGGCCATGGTACCGAACCGCGATGCCGATCGCTGGGTGTAGGTCGGCGTCGCCGCGCCGCGTTCGTTGCTCATCATCCTGACTCCGCGAACAAGGGGGCGCCGATCACAGCCCCAGGAACAAGGTCGGTTCAGGTCGCGCTCTTTCGCGACGTGCTCCTACGCGGCGGGAAATTGTCTTAACGTGAGGCTTCTTTGTGGCGCAAATTCACGTTCAGTGTTTTATGGTACGCGCGCCAATCGGTCGCCAAAGGCGTCGGGGCTGATCACGGATGCCGGCGCCGCCCCGGACGGGCCGGTTCAGGCCTCGCGGCGCCAGGTGGTGCCCTGGGGGCCGTCCTCGAGGATGATGCCTTTCGCCTTGAGGGCGTCGCGGATCTCGTCGGCGCGCCGGTAGTCGCGCGCGGCCCGCGCCTTGTCGCGCTCGGCGACGAGGGTCTCGATCTCGCCCAGATCGCCGGCGGTGCCGGCCTGGAGCCACGCCCGCGGGCTCGCCTGCAACAGGCCCAGGAGCTTGCCGCCGTCGAGCAGCTGGCGCTTGAGCCGCGCCCGCTCACGCTCGCGGGCGGCCTTGTTGGCCTCGTTGGCCAAGAGGTGCAGGCCGGCGATGGCGCGCGGCGTGTTGAGGTCGTCGGCGAGGCCGTCGGTCACCTCGAGGGGCGGCGGGGCGCTCGGCGCGGCCTCGACCTCGTCCAGATCGGCGAGCGTGCGGTAGAGGCGATCGAGCCCGGCTCGCGCCTGCTTCAGCGCGTCGCGCGAGAAGTCGAGCGGCTGGCGGTAGTGCGCGCCGAGCATCCACGAGCGGAAGACCTCGCCCGGCGCCTCGGCCAGGATGTCGGCGACGGTGACGAAGTTGCCCGCCGACTTCGCCATCTTCTCGCCATCGACGGTGATGAAGCCGTTGTGTAGCCAGTAGCGGGCGAGCGCCTCGGTGCCGTGGGCGCAGCAGCTCTGCGCGATCTCGTTCTCGTGATGCGGGAAGACGAGATCGATGCCGCCGCCGTGGAGGTCGAAGGGCACCCCCAGGTACTGCGCGCTCATCGCCGAGCATTCGACGTGCCAGCCGGGGCGGCCGAAGCCGAACGGGCTGTCCCAGCCGGGCTGGCCGTCCAGCGACGGCTTCCACAGGACGAAGTCGGCGGGGTCGCGCTTGTAGGGGGCGACCTCGACCCGTGCACCCGCCACCTGCTCGTCGCGGTCGCGGCCCGAAAGCCGGCCGTAGGTGGGCATCGCCGGAACGTGGAAGAGGACGTGGCCGTCCGCCTCGTAGGCGACGCCCTGGCGCAGGAGCTGTTCGACGAGCTTGATCATGGCCGGCACGTGCTCGGTGGCTCGCGGCTCGACGTCGGGGTCGAGGCAGCCGAGCTCGTCGACCTCGGCGTGGAACTGCTCGATGATGCGCTCGGTAAGCTCGCCGATGGGCTCGCCGTTGGCCGTCGCCTGGGCGATGATCTTGTCGTCGATGTCGGTGATGTTGCGGACGTAGGTGACGTGCTGGAAGCGCTGCTTCAACAAACGGTAGAGCACGTCGAAGACGATCAGCGGCCGCGCGTTGCCGATGTGGATCGGGCCATAAACCGTAGGCCCGCAGACGTAGAGCCCGACGTGGTTCGTCCGGATCGGGACGAACGCCTCCTTCTTGCGCGTCAGCGTGTTATAGAAGCACAGGCTCGCATTCACCGCTCTCGATCCCGCTGGCCCCGTCCGCCGGTGTGCCGCGTCAGGCGCGCTCGCCGCGCAGCCGCCGGCGCACCCGATCCGCCCCGACGAGCGCTACCAGATCGGCGAGCGGCGGTCCATCGGCGCGACCGGTCAGCGCCAGCCGGATCGGCAGGCGCAGGCGCTTGCCGCACCGTCCCGTGGCCGCCGTGACCGCCTCCAGCCACGCAGCCGGGTCCGGATCGTCCGCGAGCAAGGTCGCGGCTGCTCGCAGATCCGCCTCGTCTCCGGCCGCGATCAACGGCTCCAGCGGCTGCTCGAGGATCGCCCGCCAGGCGTCGAGGGCGGCGAGGCGCGGCAGCTTGGCCCAGGAATCGGGACCGCCGGCTCGGAGGTTGCCGCGCACGGCCTGCCACAGCTCGGCGGTCACCGGCGGTCGCCCCGCGGACGCCCGCCGGGTGTTGACGTCGCTCACCTCCAGGCTCTCGATCCAGCGCTCCTGGGCCCGGGCGAGCGCGTCCGGATCGAAGACGGGTGACGCCCGCCCGAACGCGGCCAAGTCGAGGCGCCATGCGGGATCCTCGTCGGCCGCGAGCGTCCGGCCGGTGCCGAGCCCGGCGAGATAGGTCACCAGCGGCTCGGGCTCGATGCCCACCTCGCGCAACGCCGCCAAGCCCAGGGCACCCGTGCGCTTGGAGAGGGGCGCGCCCGCCGCATCGACCACCAGGGGCAGGTGCGCGAAGACCGGCGCCGGCGCGCCGAGCGCCGCCGCGAGCTCGAGGTGCACGGCCGTGTTGGTCAGGTGGTCGTCGCCGCGGACGACGTGGGTCACGGCGAGGTCGATGTCGTCGACGACCGAGGCGAGGGTGTAGGTCGCACGGCCGTCGGCGCGCAGCAGCACCGGATCGTTGTGGTGCTTGAGCGACACGCGCATCGGCCCGTGCACCGCGTCCTCCCACGCCGCCTCGTCCTCGCCGAGGCGCAGCCGCACCGCCCCGTCCGTTCGCGCCGCGGCGCCGGAGGCGACCAGGCGCTCGGCCGCCGCGGCGTAGCGCTCGGTGCGAGCGCTCTGCCGCCACTCGGCGTCGGGCGGGATGCCGAGCCAGGCGAGATCCGAACGGATCGCCGTGATCGCCCCGGGCTCCTCGCGCGCACTGTCCGTGTCGTCGATCCTGAGCGTGAAGCGGCCGTCGTGGCGGCGCGCGAACAGGGCGTTGACGAGCGCGGTCCGGGCGTTGCCGGGATGCAGCCGGCCCGTCGGGCTGGGCGCGAAGCGGACGTGAACCACGAGTTCAGCGCTCCGAGCGGACGTGGCGGAAGGCGTTGGTGATCGGATAGCGACGATCGCGGCCGAACGCCTTCTGCGTCACCTTGACCCCCGGCGGGGCCTGGCGGCGCTTGTATTCGGCGATGTCGAGCAGGTTGACGACACGGCGAACGGTGTCGCCGTCGTAGCCCCGCGCGATCAGCTCGCCCAGGTGCTGCTCCTCCTCGACCAGCCCGTGCAGGATGCCGTCGAGGATGCTGTAGGGAGGCAGCGTGTCCTCGTCCTTTTGATCCGCGCGCAGCTCGGCGCTCGGCGGCTTTTGGATGATCCGCTCGGGGATCACGGTGCCCGCCGGGCCGAGGCCACCGGCCGGCACGTTGGCGTTGCGCCAGTGGCAGAGCTCGAAGACGGTCGTCTTGTAGACGTCCTTGAGGACCGAGTAGCCGCCGCACATGTCCCCGTAGAGCGTGGCGTAGCCGACCGACATCTCGGACTTGTTGCCGGTGGTGAGCACCATCGGGCCGAGCTTGTTGGAGACCGCCATGAGCATCAGCCCGCGCACCCGCGACTGGATGTTCTCCTCGGTGATGTCCGGCGCGTGGCCTGCGAAAAGAGGAGAGAGCGCCGCGTTGATCGCGATCACCGCGGGCTCGATCGCGACCCTGTCGAGCCGGCAGCCGAGCGCGCGGGCGCAGGCGGCGGCGTCCTCGAGGCTCGCCGCGGACGTGTATTGCGAGGGCAGCATGAGCGTGTGGACCCGCTCGGCGCCGAGCGCGTCGACCGCCACCGCCGCCGAAAGCGCGCTGTCGACGCCCCCCGAGAGCCCGAGGACGACGCCCGGAAAGCGGTTCTTGACGACGTAGTCCCTCAAGCTCAGCACCAATGCCTGGTACATCGCGGCGAGCCGGTCGGGGGCTGGCTCGACGCGCGTTCGCTTGCATGACCAGCCGTATCCGGTGTCGACCCATTCGGTCAGCAGGAGGTCGGCCGCGAAGCTCGCTGCTTGAGCGCGCAGCGTGCGGTCGCCGTCGAGCACGAAGGACGCGCCGTCGAAGCACAGCTCGTCCTGGCCGCCGACCTGGTTGACATAGGCGAGCGGGAGGCCGGTCTCGGTGACCCGCGCCACCGCTTGCTGCAGGCGAACCTCGCCCTTCTCGACGTCGAAGGGCGAGCCGTTGACGACCAGCAGAACCTCGGCGCCGCACTCCTCGAGCGCCTCCGCCACGTCCTCCACCCACATGTCCTCGCAGACCATGAGGCCGAGCCGGACCATCGAGCCGTCGGCGCGCGCGAAGGGCACGGGGCCCGGGATCGGCCCCGCGGCGAAGACCCGCACCTCGTCGAAGACCCCGTAGTTGGGCAGCGCGTGCTTGGCCCGCCAGGTCTCGACGCGTCCGCCTGCCAGGAGCACCGCGGCGTTGTAGAGCCTGCCGTCCTCGACCCAGGGCGCACCGACGACCATCGCCGGACCCTCGGCCGTGGCCCGGGCGAGGTTGGTGACCGCGTCGCGACAGGCGCGCTGGAAGGCGGGCTTGAGGACCAGGTCCTCGGGCGGATAGCCGGCGATGGCGAGCTCCGGAAAGAGGACGAGCTCCGCGCCCAGCGCCTTCGCCTCGGCTTGGGTCCGGGCAATGAGCCGGGCGTTGTCGGCGAGGGCGCCGACGGTCGGGTTGATCTGCGCAAGCGCGATCTTGAGGCTCTCGGCCAAGCGCGGGCTCCCTCCAAGCAACTCAATGACTATAGGAACGATCCGGCAGCGAGGCGAGGTGCGGCGTGGACAGGCTGATGGCGATGCAGGTCGTCTCGAAGGTGGCGGAGATGGGCTCGTTTTCCGCCGCCGCCGACCAGCTCGACATGTCGAAGTCGGCGGTCTCGAAGCTCGTCCGGGCCCTCGAGGACCACTTGGGCGCGCGGCTGCTCAACCGGACCACCCGGCGCCTCAGCCTGACCGCGGCCGGCGAGCGCTATGTCGCCGAGATCGCCCGGCTGCTGGCGGAACTCGCCGAGATCGAGGCCGAGGCCGCCCACGTCCATGCGACACCGCGCGGCCGCCTGCGCGTCAACGCGCCCATGTCCTTCGGCCTCTTGCACGTGGCGCCGCTGCTGCCCGGACTGCTGCAGCGCTACCCGGAGCTCGACATTGATCTCGTCCTCAACGACCGCGTCGTCGATCTGATCGAGGAGGGCTTCGACGTGGCGATCCGCGTCGGGAACCTGCCCGATTCGAGCCTCATCGCCCGTAAGCTCACGGAGACGGAGCTCGTGCTCGTCGCCAGCGCCGGCTACCTCGAGGCGGCCCCGCCCCTGCAGCGCGCGGCCGATCTCGCGCACCACGCCTGCCTCGTTTACGCCTACGGCGCCTACCGCGACGAGTGGCGGCTGCGCGAAGGCGATGCGCCGGCGGCCGTCCGTGTCCGAGGACCCTTGCGGGCGAACAACGGCGACGCGCTCGTCCGGGCCGCGGCGGCGGGGCTCGGCATCGCGCTCTTGCCCCGCTTCATCGCGGATGACGCGCTCGCCCGCGGCGAGGTCGCGCGGGTCCTGCCGCAGGTGAGCGGCGGCCGGCTGCCCATTCACGCGCTCTACCCCTCGAACCGCCATCCCCTGGCCAAGCTCACGGTCTTCGTCGAGCATCTGCGGCGGCATGTGACCGCGAGGTGGCAAGGTCGCGAGACGTGAGCCCGAAGGAACGCCGGTGAGCGAACGTCGGATCGTCGTCGGTGGCGGGGCGGTGGGCCTCGGCTGCGCGCTCTTTCTGCAGGCGGACGGTTTCGCCGTGACCCTAATCGACCGCGCCGAACCGGGCCAAGGGACCTCGTTCGGCAACGCGGGGATTCTTTCGGTGCAGTCGGTGCGGCCGAGCAACACGCCCGAGATCCTGGCGAAGCTGCCGACGCTGCTCGCCGGCGAACGGTCGCCGGTGCGGATTCGCTGGCCGGACCTTGCGGCGACGGCGCCCTGGCTCGCCGCGTTCGCGCGCAACTGCACCGCGGCCCGCTCCGCCGCCTCGGCGCGGGGCCAGGCGGCGCTCTGCCGCGCCGCGGGCGACGCCTGGCGCGTGCTGCTGCAGCGCTGCGGCGGCAACGAGCGGGTGCGCTGGTGCGGTTGGCTCAAGCTTGCGGAGGACGCGGCCGAGGCCCGCGGCCTCGCAGTCGAGCGCGATCTCGTCGCGGCGGAGGGCCAGCCGTTCGCATGGCTCGACGGCGACGATGTGGCGGCGCTCGAGCCCGCCCTGGGCCCGCGTTTCCAGGCCTGCCTGTGGCTCCAGGCGAACGGCCAGGTCGACCGCCCGGGCGAAGTGCTGCGCGAGTTCGCCGCGCGCTTCGCGGCCGACGGCGGGCGCATCGTCCGCGACGAGGCTCGCGACATCGCGGCGAGCGCCGGCGGCGTCGTCGTCCGTGGCGCCGGGCGCGACTACGCCGGCGAGCAGGCGGTGCTGGCGGCGGGGCCCTGGGCGGCGGACTTGGCGCGGCGGCTCGGCAGCCGCGTGCCGCTCGTCGCCGAGCGCGGCTACCACCTGATGCTGCCGCCAGGCGCGGATACCGATCGGGCGCCCGCTCTACGCGGCGCGGCACGGCTTCGTTTTGGCGCCGATGGGCGACGCGCTGCGGCTCAGCGCCGGCGCCGAGATCGCGCGCATCGACACGCCCGGCGACGAGCGGGCGATCCGGCGGCTCGTGGGCGCGGCGAAGCGGCTGCTGCCGGAAACTGCCACGGACGTTGCGGCGAGCTGGATGGGCCGGCGCCCCTCGACGCCGGACAGGCTGCCGGTGATCGACCGCTCGCCGCGCCTCGAACGGGTCGTGCTCGCCTACGGTCACGGCCATCTCGGTCTCACCCAGGGGCCGATCACCGGCCGCCGCGTCGCCGACCTGGTGGCGGGCCGCTCGCCCCGGCTCGACCTCACCCCCTATCGTGCGCTGCGGTGATCGGCGGAACTTTCCAAAAAAGCCCCTTGCGTCCACGCGAGCGCCGGGCCTATAAGCCGCTCCTCGTCGCGGGGCGGCCACGCTTCGCCGTCCGGTCCACCTAAATATCCATGGGTGTCGGGCCGCTCTTTGGACATCGTTGTTGAATGGGAAGGGATATGCAGGCGGCGGCTGATGG
>CAYZSE010000145.1:0-6998 GCA_964481035.1 uncultured Geminicoccaceae bacterium
CGACCAAGGTGGCGGGCAGCGTCGATTGACCGCACGGCGGTTTGGGCGGACGCTGGCTTCGATGGTGGTCGGGCGTCTCGGCGTCCGGCTGAAAAGGGAACACGGTGCGGCGACGCTGTCGCCGAAGCCGGGGCTGCCCCCGCAACTGTGAGCGGCGAGGCGGCGATCCGCGCACGCCACTGGAGGGTGCTCCTTCGGGAAGGCAGGATCGCCCGCCGTCGAGCCGCGAGCCAGGAGACCTGCCATCACCGCCCGTGCGGTTCCTGGGGCCGGGGTGCGCCCGAGGAACGAGCCGTGGCCTGCGGGCCACCGTGCCGTTCCTCGCACCCTCCGCGTCCGGACCGCGTGAACACGTGACGCTCGCGATCGGAGGGATCGATGACCATGCCTCGCCTCACCGCCGCCGCCGTGGCGCTAGCACTCACCGCGGCACCCGCCGCCGCCCATTTCCAGCTCGTCTACACGCCCGATGCCAACCTCGAGACTGCGGGAGAGATTCCGCTCCAGCTGCTCTTCTGGCACCCGATGGCCAACGGCCACGTCATGGATATGGCCGCGCCGCGGGAGTTCTACGTCCGATTCCGAGGCGAGACCACCGACCTCGAGCCGAGCCTGAGCCCCGTCACCTTCGCGGGCCTCGAGAACGAGGGCCAGGCGTTCAGCGCTGCGACCGACGTGCGCCGCGCCGGCGACTACACGTTCGTGGTGGTGCCCGAGCCCTACTACGAGGAGAGCGAGGACATCTTCATCCAGCAGATCACCAAGAACATCGTCAACCGCGGCGGCCTGCCGACGGACTGGATGGAGCCGGTTGGCCTGCCCGCCGAGATCGTGCCGCTCAACAAGCCCTACGGCGTCATCGCCGGCTCGACCTTCTCCGGCATCCTGCTCGCCGACGGCGCGCCGGTCGCGGGTGCGGAGATCGAGATCGAGTACCTCGCGGCCGAGCCCGACCTCGCGGCCAACCGGCCGGCGAGCGAAGCGTCGGCGGGCGTGCCGGGCGGTGCGATCACGGCGATCACCCGGGCGGACGGCTCCTTCACCTTCGGTATCCCCAAGGCCGGGCACTGGGGCTTCGCGGCACTCGGCGTCGGCCCCGAGACCGAGCACGCGGGCAAGGTGCTGAGCCAAGACGCCGTCTTGTGGGTTTATGCCCACGAGCTGAACTGAGGAGGCAAGGGTGGTGCATATCGTCGATGGCGCGCTCGCGACCGAGGTCGTGGCCGGTGGTGCCGTGCTCGCCGTGGGCGGGCTCGCGCTCGGGCTCAGGTCGCTCGACCTGGAGCGCATCCCGGCGGCGGGGCTCTTGGCCGCCACCTTCTTCGTCGCCTCGCTCGTCCACGTGCCCGTGGGGCCATCGAGCGTGCACCTCATCATGAACGGGCTCGCCGGGCTGGTGCTCGGCTGGGCGGCGTTCCCGGCGCTGTTCGTCGGCCTCGTTCTGCAGGCGGTCTTCTTCGGCTTCGGCGGGGTGACGGTCTTAGGGGTCAACACGGTGGCGATCGCCCTGCCGGCGGTGATGGTCGGCCTCGCCTTCCGCGGGCTCATCCGCCGCAGCGGGCCGACCGAGGCCGCCTTTTGGGGGGCGTGCGCGGGCGCCGGCGCCATCGCCGGCACGGCCCTGCTCGTAGCACTCGCCCTCGCGCTCACCGGCGAGGCGTTCGTGCCTGCGGCCAAGCTCGTGCTCTTGGCCCACGTCCCGGTCGTGATCGTCGAGGCCCTGGTCTGCGCCGCCGCGGTCGTCTTGATCCGCCGGGTCAAGCCGGAGCTGCTCGGCCTCGCGCCGAGCCCGCTCGCGGAGACGGTCCGTGCGTGAGCTGATGGCGGTGGGCTGCGCCCTGTGGCTGGCTTTCGCCGGCGGCCCGGCGGCGGCCCACAACGTCATCGCGGCGGCCTGGTCCGTCGGTGACGTCGTCGAGGGCGAGATCGGGTTCTCCTCTGGGGAGCTCGCGCCCGCGGGCACGGTCGTCCGTGTCGTCGGCCCGGACGGCGAGGCGCTGGGGCGAACGGAGGTCGAGGCCGACGGGCTCTTCCGCTTCACGCCGACGACGGCCGTGCCGCATCGCTTCACCGCCGACCTCGGCCAGGGCCACGTCGCCGAGGTGACGCTGGCCCTCGACGAGCTGCCGGTCGAGCTCACCCGCGGCGCGCTGCCGGCCGCGGCGGCCGCAGCGGCGACGGCGCAGACGGCCTCGCCCGGCCTCGCTCCCGCGGAGATCGAGCGGATCGTCGCCACGGCGGTCCAGCGCGAGCTCGCACCGCTGAAGCGCGAGCTGGCGCGCCGCGAGCAGGCGGCGAGCCTCGAATCGATCATCGGCGGGCTCGGCTACATCGCCGGCATCTTCGGCCTCTTCTTCTTCCTCCAGGCCCGCAGGCGGCGCACCTAGATGGCCCACGACGACGCGGCCCACCGCGGGCTCGAGCCGACGACGACGGATCCGGGCCCGATCGCCCGGCTCGATCCGCGCACCCGGATCGTCGGCGCGGCGGGGTTCGCCGTCGCGGTCGTCGCCCTGCAGACGATCGCGGCGCTCGCCGCCGCCGTCGTCCTCGCCGCGGTGACCGCGAGGCTCGCCCGGCTGCCCGTGGCGGCGACGAGCCGCAAGCTCTTGACCATGGACGGCTTCATCGTCGCAATGCTGGTCCTGTTGCCCTTCACGACCCCCGGAACGGCCGTCTTGACGCTCGGCGGCCTGGTCGCCTCGGCCGAGGGCCTCCATCTCGCGGTCGTCATCGCGCTCAAGGCGAACGCCGTCGTCTTGATGCTGCTGGCGCTCGTCGGCTCGCTCGAGCCGGCGCACCTGGGCCACGCGCTGAGGCGGCTCGGCGTGCCGCTCGCGCTGGTTCAGCTCCTCGTCTTCACCGTCCGCTACATCGACGTCCTGGGCGTCGAGTACCTCCGCCTCAGGACGGCGATGCGCGCGCGCGGCTTTCGCCCACGCACCGACCGGCACACGCTCCAGACCTTCGGCTATCTGATCGGCATGTTGCTCGTCCGCGCCAGCGAGCGCGCCGAACGGGTGCTGCAGGCGATGCGCTGTCGCGGCTTCACCGGCACCTTTCCGGCGCTCGAGGAGAGCCGGCTGGGCCGGCCCGACGGCGTCGGCGCGGCGGCGCTCGCCGGCTCGCTCGCGCTGCTCGTCCTCATGGAGCAGGTCCTTGCCCCCCTTGCTTGAGCTCGACGGCCTGGTCTTCGGCTATCCGGGCCGGCCGTCGGTTCTCGACGGCGCGTCGCTCGCGGTCGCGGCCGGCGAGCGGCTCGCCATCGTCGGGCCCAACGGCGCCGGCAAGAGCACCATCCTCCAGCTCGCCGTGGGCCTCCTGCGCCCCGCCGCCGGTCGCGTCGTCGCCTTCGGCAGCGAGCGCCGGATCGAGGCGGACTTCCACGAGGTCCGCCGGCGCGTCGGCCTCGTCTTTCAGGATCCGGACGATCAGCTCTTCTGCCCGACGGTGCTGGAGGACGTCGCCTTCGGGCCCTTGAACCTCGGCAAGACGGCGGCCGAGGCGCGCGCCGTCGTCGATGCCACCCTGGCGCGGCTGGGGCTCGCGCACCTGCGCGACCGCATCACGCACAAGCTCTCCGGCGGCGAGAAGCGCCTCGTCAGCGTCGCCTGCGTGCTCGCCATGGAGCCCGACGTCCTCCTCCTCGACGAGCCGTCGAACGGCCTCGACGAGGCGACGACCGAGCGGCTGGTGGCGATCCTCGGCGAGCTGTCCCAGGCCCAGGTCATCGTCACCCACGACGCCCATTTCCGCCGCAAGGTGGCGGAGCGTGAGCTCGAGCTTAAGCGGGGTCGGCTCGTCGAGCACCGGCCTCGCTGCCGGCACGCCCTCGACGCGGCGGGCTGAGGCGGCTGCCGGCGACCGCGGCCGAGGTGCCCGCCGCGCGCTCGTCGTGCTAAAGGCGCGCGCGCTATTCGTTAGGGAGAGACGTGCACATGTCATGGATGAGGGCGGCCGTCCTGGGCCTGGGGCTCGCGACCTCGGCCAATCCTGCCGCCGCGCAGGAGTTCACCTTCAAGCTGCATCATTTCCTGTCGCCGCGGGCACCGGCGCACACCGCGATGCTCGAGCCCTGGGCGCGGCGGGTCGAGGCGAATGCGGACGGGCGGGTGGCGATCGAGCTGTACCCGTCGATGGCGCTCGGCGGCCAGCCGCCGGAGCTCATCCGCCAGGTCCGCGACGGCGTCGTCGACCTCGTCTGGACCGTCAACGGCTACACGCCCGGCCTCTTCCCGCGCACCGAGGTGTTCGAGCTGCCGACGGTCCACGAGAACGACGCGGTGGCGACCAACCTCGCCATGTACGACATGCTCACGGAGGATCTCGCGCCGGACTACGCGGGCCTCGAGGTCATGTTCCTGCACGTCCACGCCGGCCAGGCGCTGCAGACCGTCGACGCGCTGGTGCGGGCACCGGCGGACACGGCCGGCCTCGAGCTGCGCATCCCGACGCGGACCGGCGCCTGGGTCATCGAGGCCCTGGGCGCGAGCCCGGTGGCGATGCCCGTGCCGGACCTGCCCCAGGCGCTCGCGCGCCAGGTCGTCGACGGCGCGCTGATCCCCTTCGAGATCATCCCGGCGCTGCAGCTCCAAGACCAGACGCGCTACCAGATCGAGGGCACCGATGGCTGGCGTTTCGGCACGACGACGTTCCAGGTCTCGATGAACGCCGCGCGCTGGAACGGCCTGCCGGCCGACATCCAAGAGGCGTTCAGGGCCGCGTCGGGGCCCGCATGGTGGGCCGAGGTCGGCCGCATCTGGGAGGCCAACGACCAAGCGGGGATCGCCATGGCGACGGCCGCGGGCAACACGCACGTCGTCTTGAGCGAGGCCGAGACGGCGGCCTTCGCCGCGGCCGTGGCGCCGGTGGCCGAGCGCTGGATCGAGGAGACGCGCGCCGCGGGCATCGACGCCGCGGCCCTGGTCACGCGCGCCCGAGCGCTCATCGCCGAGCACGGCCAGCCGGGCCGGTGAGCCGGGAGGTGCAGGGGTGAGCGAGGCCCGGGCCGCGCCGCGGCGCCGAGGCCTCGCCCGCGCCGTCGAGCGTCTCGCCGTCGCCTGGGCGCTCGCGGGCGGGCTCGTCCTGCTCGCGCTCGTCGCCATGAGCGTTGGGTCGGTCTTGGCAGGCGCCGTCTTCGGAGCACCTTTCGCCGGCGATTTCGAGCTCGTCGAGATGGGCACGGCGGTCGCCGTCTTTGCCTTTCTGCCCCACTGCCAGCTCAGCGGGGCGCATGTGAGCGCCGACATCTTCACCCTGCGCGCGCCGGCCCGCGCCGTCGCGGTCCTCCGGTCGACGGCCGCGCTCGTCGCGGTGGGCGTCAGCCTCGTGCTCCTCTGGCGCATGGCGGCGGGCATGGGCGATTACCTGCGCTACCCCGAGACGACGACGATCCTCGAGATCCCGCACTGGATCGCCTTCGTCCCGATCCTCGCCTCGCTCGTGCTCTCGGCGCTGGCGGCGATGGTCACGCTGGTGGAAGCCGGCCGCGAGCTGCGCGGGCGGGGACGCGCCCGGTCGTGACGCCCCTCGTCACCGGCGTCCTCGGCCTCGGGCTGCTCGGCGCCCTGATCGTCGCCCGGATGCCCATCGCCTACGCCATGATCCTGGTCGGCGCGGGCGGCATCATCGCCCTCGACGGCGCCGCGATCCTCATGAGCCAGCTCAAGACCCTGGCCTACGGCCAGTTCGCGATCTACGACCTCTCGGTCGTGCCGATGTTCGTCCTCATGGGCCACCTCTCGACCCAGGCGGGGCTGTCCCTCGGCCTCTTTCGCGGCGCCAACGCCTGGCTCGGGCGGCTGCGCGGCGGCCTCGCCATGTCGGCCGTCGCCGCCTGCGCGGGGTTCGGCGCCGTCTGCGGCTCGTCGCTCGCGACCGCGACGACCATGGGCCAGGTGGCGCTGCCGGAGCTGCGCCGCTTTCGCTACTCGGGGGCGCTCGCCACGGGCACGATCGCCGCCGGCGGCGTGCTCGGCATCCTCATCCCGCCGTCGGTCGTGCTCGTCGTCTACGCGATCATCGTCGAGGCCAGCATCGTCACGATGTTCAAGGCGGCGCTGATCCCGGGCGCGATCGCGGTCGTCTTGTTCCTCCTCACCATCGCCGTCTACGTGCGCGTCTTCCCCGCGGCGGGCCCCCCGGGCGAGCCCGTGAGCACGGCCGAGCGGCGCGCGGCGAGCCTCGGCCTCGCACCCGTGGTGATCATCTTCGGGATCGTCATCGGCGGGATCTACGGCGGGCTCTTCACCCCGACGCCGGCCGCCGCGATCGGCGTCGCCCTCGTCTTCGCCTACGGCGCCCTCAAGGGCGCCATCCGCTGGCCCGAGACCCGCAAGGCGCTGCTCGAGACCGCCGCGACCACGGGCATGATCTACCTCATCCTCCTCGGCGCCGAGCTCTTGAAGATCTTCATGGCGCGCGGCGGCGTGCCGCAAGCGGCGGCCGAATGGGCGGTCGCCTCCGGCCTCGCGCCGCTGACCATCCTGCTCGTGCTGCTGCTCGCTCTCGTCGCGCTCGGCTGCCTGATGGACTCGCTCTCGATGATCCTCCTCGCCGTGCCCTTCTTCTGGCCGATCCTCGTCGAGCTCAACGGCGGCCCGGCGGTCGCCGCGAGTGCCGCCGGCTTCGCCATGACGACCGAGGACCTCAAGATCTGGTTCGGCATCCTGGCGCTCGTCGTCGTCGAGCTCGGCCTGATCACCCCGCCCGTCGGCCTCAACGTCTTCGTCATCTCGGCCCTCGCCCGGGACGTGCCGATGCTCGAGACCTTCAAGGGCGTCGCCCCCTTCGTCCTCGCCGAACTCGTCCGCATCGCCCTGCTCGTGAGCTTTCCCGTCCTGAGCCTCGGGCTCGTGCACGCGCTGGCGTGAGGCGGCGGCAGGCGGCGGCCCAGCCGGCATTGTCGGCGGCAAGTGGTTGCCGTCGCAAGGATTTCCCTCATTCTGGTTTCGTTTCGCTTCCTCCTCGTCGTGCTTGTGCGCCGCGCGCTGCTCCAA
>CAYZSE010000146.1:0-6943 GCA_964481035.1 uncultured Geminicoccaceae bacterium
ATTACCGAACGAACCCAAGCTTCGGGCGGTTTTTCAAGGGCTTGGCGTTGCTGGTCGCGGCTCGTGCGGTGGCCTCTCCGGGCGAGGCACGACGGTGCGGGGCGGGCGTGCTAGCATCGGGCGACGGGATGGCGCGGCGTGAGCCGATGTGCCGCAGCGAAAGGGTGTCATGCGCATTCGATTGGGTTGCCGGCTCAGCTACCAGATGCCCGCGCCGACGCCGATGATCCTCACCTTGAACGTGCACTACTCGCGGGCCGCCGACCTCGAGCGGCCCGATCTCCTGACCACCGACCCGCCCGTCCCCGTCGGCGCCTACCGCGACGGCTTCGGCAACTGGTGCAGCCGGCTGACAGCGCCCATGGGCGCCTTCACCGTCGCCACCGAGGGCATCCTGCGCGACGCCGGGTTGCCCGACCCGGTCGATCCCGCCGCGGCGCAGCATCCCGTCGAGCAGTTGCCGGGCGCGGTGCTGACCTTCCTGTTGCCGAGCCGCTATTGCGAGAGCGACCTCTTGGCCGACTTCGCCTGGCAGCGCTTCGATGAGGGGCCCTCGGGCTGGGCCCGCGTGAAGGCGGTCTGCGATTTCGTCCACGACCACGTCACCTTCGGCTACGAGCACGCCCGCGCGACGCGAACCGCGGCCGAGACGCTCGAGGAGGGCGTCGGCGTCTGTCGCGACTTCACCCATTTGGCCGTCGCGCTCTGCCGCTGCCTCAACATCCCGGCCCGCTACTGCACGGGCTACGTCAGCGACATCGGCCAGTCGTCGCGCCAGGCGGCGATGGACTTCGCCGCGTGGATGGAGGTCTATCTGGGCTCGCAATGGTGGGTGTTCGACCCGCGCAACAACGACGTCCGGTTCGGCCGCGTCCTCATCGCGCGGGGGCGCGACGCCGCCGACGTTCCCCTCACCCACAGCTTCGGCCGCCACGCCCTCACGGGCTTCCAGGTCTGGATCGACCGCGCCGACGCCACCCCCGGGGCGTGAGCTCCGGTGCGACGCCGAAGCCTTCGCCGCTGGCCCTCAGCGCAGGCGCTCGAGGATGCTGACGTAGTTGGCGACCGCCGCCCCGCCCATGTTGTAGAGGCCGGCGAGGGTGGCGCCCTCGACCTGGATGGCGCCGGCCGTGCCGGTGAGCTGCATGCAGGCGAGCGCGTGCATCGAGGTGCCGGTGGCGCCGATCGGGTGGCCCTTGGCCTTGAGCCCGCCCGAGGGGTTGACGGGAAGGTCACCTTCCATCTCCGTCCGCCCCTCGGCGAGCACCCGGGCGCCCTCGCCCGGCGCCGCCAGCCCCATCGCCTCGTATTCGAGCAGCTCGGCGATGGTGAAGCAGTCGTGGGTCTCGACCAGGCTCAGGTCGTCGAGGGCGATGCCGGCCGTCGCACGAGCCCGCCGCCAGGCCTCGGCGCAGCCCGGAAAGGCGGTGATGTCGCGCTTCGACAGCGGGAAGAAGTCGTTGACGTGCTCGGCGGCGCGGAACACCAGGGCCCGCGGTGCGGTGAGCGCCGTGTCGACGTCGGCGAGGACCAGCGCCACCGCGCCGTCCGAGACCAGCGCGCAGTCGGTCCGCTTCAACGGCCCGGCGACGAACGGGTTCTTGTCGCTCGGGTGGCGGCAGAAGTCGAAGCCGAGGTCCTTTTGCATCTGCGCCAAGGGGTTGTTGGCGCCGTTCTTGTGGTTCTTGGCGGCGATGCGGGCGAGGGCGTCGGACTGATCGCCGTACTTCTGGAAGTAGCTCTGGGCGATGCGGCCGAAGACGCCGGCGAAGCCGCCCTCGATCGCCCCCTCCTCCTCGCGGTAGGCGGCGCCGAGCAGCGCGTCGACGACCGCCTCGCCGGCGAGTTCGGTCATCTTTTCGACGCCGACGACCAGCACCCGGCGGGCCTTGTTGGCGGCGATGGCGTTGAGCCCCTGGTGGATCGCGGCGCTGCCCGAGGCGCAGGCGTTCTCGACCCGCGTCGCCGGCTTGAAGCGCAGGCTCGGGTCGAGCTGGAGGACGAGCGCGGCGGTGAAGTCCTGGCGAACGAAGCCGGGGTTGAACTGGCCGAGATAGATGGCATCGACGTCCGCGGGCGCCAGCTCGGCGTGGGCGAGGGCCGCCGCCGCCGCCTCGACGACGAGGCTCTCGACCGAGCGATCCGCGTGCCGGCCGAACCTGCCGTGCCCCCAGCCGATGATGCAGCCGGTCATGCTCGCCTCCCTTCGCCGCCCTGCCCGCGCCGCACGAATGGGCGATGGGCGAGCGTCCTCTTTCGGTTATGAGGATCGCATGAACGCAGCCACGGGCGCGCCGTCAAGGGTCGAGGCTCGCCCGGCGGGCGGACCTTGAGCCTCGATCTCGCCTCGCCCACCTTCGCCACAGCGCTCGCGGGCGCCTTCGTGGCGGGGCTGGTGCGCGGCTTCTCGGGCTTCGGCGCCGCCATGGTCCTCGTGCCGATCCTCGCCGCCACCTTCGGGCCGAGGCTCGCCGTGCCCGTGCTGACGCTCTTGGACCTCGCCCTGACTGCGCCGATCGCCTGGCGGCTGCGCCGCCGCTGCGCGCCCCGCGAGGTCCTGCCGCTCATGGCGGGCCACGCCCTCGCCCTGCCGGTGGGCATCATGGTGCTGGTCACGGCCGACCCCGAGGCGCTGCGCCGCGCCATGGGTGCTCTGGTCCTCGCCGTGGCGCTGCTGATGGCGCTCGGCTGGCGCCGCCGCACGGCACCCGGCAGCACCGCCACCGTCGCCGTCGGCGGTGCCGCCGGCTTCCTTTCGGGCGCCACGGGCATCGGCGGACCGCCCGTCGTCCTCTTCTGGCTCAGCGGCCAGGACGGCGCGCCCCGGGTGCGGGCCAACATCTTCGTCTTCTTCACCCTCACCGGCACGCTCGCGCTCGCGGGCTTCGCCGTCGCCGGCCTCGTGACCGCCGAGGCGCTGCGGCTCGCGCTCATGCTGGGCCCGGCCTACGCAGCGGGCCTTCTCCTCGGCGGCCGCGTCTTCGGGCGCGCCGATGAGCGCCTCTTCCGCCCGGCCGCCCTGCTCCTGATCGCCGCCATCGGGGTCGTCAGCCTGGTCTGAGCGCGCCTGTGCGATCGATCACGGCGCCATCGCAAAGGACGGCCAGCGTTGGTCGCCATGCACGACCACTCCGCCTCTCCCAGCCCGGCGGTCCACGAGGAGACGATGCCACGGACGGTCGACCGGGGGATACGAGATGGTCGCAGATAAACCGGCCCGGAAAAGGTGCTAAGGTAACGCGTTCACCGAATTGCCGAGCGGCGCCGATGCTCGACTTCGTGATCGCTTCTTTGCTGGTCGTCGGCATCGGTCTGGCCCTCCGTGGCTGCGGGCACGGGGCGGCCTCCATCGATCTTCTGCGCGACCTCATCCTCAAGGTGGCGCTGCCGGCGACCGTCGCCGCGGCGATCCTTCAGGCCGAGCTTCGCGCCGCCTGGGCGGTCCTGCCGCTGGCGATGGTCGCCTGCAGCGGCGTGACGCTCGCCGTGTTCGCGGCGGCTCGACGCGGCGGCGCGGGCCTGGGCAGCGTCGCCCAAGGCAACGCGGCCGTGGTCCTGGCACCCTTCGCCGCGCCGGGCATCACGACGTTTCCCTTCATCGGGGTGGCCTTGGGTACCGAAGGTCTCGCCCAGGCCGCCGTCGGCCACATCGGCTGCGTCCTCGCCTATCTCCTGGGTGTACCCCTCGTCGTGGCCCTCGCCCGGCGCGCCGCCGCGCCTGCCGTCTCGGCGCGCACGACGCTGCGGCGGCTGGCCGGTGAGCCGATCCTGCTGAGCGCGATCGCCGCCGGCGGGATCGTCGCGCTCGACATCCGCTACGACGGCCTGCCGGTGGCGCTGCGGCAAGGTCTCGACGCGCTGCAGGCGCTGCTCGCGCCGCTCGTCCTGGTCTTCGTCGGGCTCACCGTGCGGCTTCGGTATGCGCGGCTGAAGCCGGTCCTGCGAACGCTGTCGTTGCGCCTCGCCGTCAGCCTCGCCTTCGCGGCGGGCGTGCTGGCCGTCGTCCCGCTCGGACCGGTGCTGCCGATCGTGCTGGTCGTGCTCCCGCTCTCGGCGCCGCCGCTCTACGGGGTCGCCTGCATGTACGCCGTCGAGCGCGGCGCGGCCGGCCCCGTCGCCTTCGACCACGACTTCGCGCTCGACCTCTACGGCCTCGCGCTGCCGGCGTGCATGGCGGCCGTGGTCGCGGCGCTGCTCGTGCCGCAGCTCGCCGCCGACCCGCGCTGGCTCGCGCTCGCGACCCTCCTGCCCTTGACCCTCTTCGCAGCGCTCGCCGACCCACCCGAGACTGTCCGCCGCCGACGGGCTTCAGCGCGCCGCGACGATGGCGCGAACATCGTTGACGTCGGTGAGCGTCGGCCCGGTCACGAGGCGGTCGCCCACGGCCGCGAAGGCCGGGTACGCGTCGTGGCCGCCGTATGCCGCCGCCGCATCGACGCCGGCCGCCCGCATCCGCACCAACGTGGCGGGCAGGACGAACGCCCCGACGTCGTCCTCGGACCCGTCGGTCCCGTCGCTGTCGCAGGCGAGCGCCGCGATGCCGGCGGCGCCCTCGGGCGCGAGGACGAGGCCTAGAAGGAACTCGCCGTTGCGCCCGCCCCGCCCGGCGGCAACGGTGACCGTCATCGTCGTCTCGCCGCCGGAGAAGATGGCGGCTGGCGGCGCCGCGGGCTCGCCCGCCCGAGCGACGTAGCTGGCGCTGCCGGCCTACGCGGCGGGCCTCCTCCTCGGCGGCCGGGTCTCCGGCGGGACGAGCGAGCGCACCTACCGCACGGCGGTCCTTCTCATCATCGCCGCCATCGGGAACGTGACGCTGGTCTGAGCGCGGTACCGGGTTCGGCGCGCCGGCGTCGGCCGGCGAGAATTGGCGGCCTCGCCGTCGCCCGCTTGCGCCGGCAAGGCTCGAACCGGCGACCCTCGTTCTTTCACGTCACTCGGCGGCGGGCGTGCGACCGGTCGGTCCCTCGGCCGTCACCATGGCGATAACCTCACCGTCCCTGGCCCAGCCGAAATGATTCGCGCCCGCCGGCTCCGTCCACACCGTGCCCGGCGTGAACGGCACGAGCGCCGCCTCGTCCCAGGTATCGCCGAAGGCGAAGTGGAACGTGCCGGCGACGACGATGCTCGTGCGCAACATCTCCGGGTGCGAATGCGGCGGGATCCGCATGCCCGCCGGCACCTTGATCAGCATCGAGTAGGGGCCGGCCGCGTTGGGATTGCCGTGCACCACGGCAACCTCCATGCCGGCGTTGCCGACCGCCAGCCAGTCGATCTCGTCGGGGAGGAGGATCACGGGCTCCCCGCCCGCGTACCCAGTCGCCGCCACCGTCAGACACGCCGTGGCGACACAGACGCCGAAAACGAAGCGCGAGCTATTTTTAGATCCCGTCATCCGCAACCCTCCTTTAACCGGTATGTTATGATTGAGACGCCAATAAGCCATACGTTATGCGCAATGCCGAGTCGGTTCGCTCCGGTCGAAAGCGCCGTCAATCCAGGCCATCGCTCGCTCCGGTCGGCGCCCTCTCGGCTCTATGATCTCTCTTTTCGGCACGGGAAACGCTAGCCCTTTCGATCGGCACTCGGTCCCAAGACCGATAGACTCGTGCCACACCCGATCGCGATGGGGGAGCAGTCGGCGTTCTCGGCGATCGAGTTCACCGTCGCCGCGCCCCGGCTCACCCGCGCACCAGCACCGCCCGGAAATCGTTGACGTTGGTGAGCGTCGGCCCGGTCACGACGAGGTCGCCCACCGCCGCGAAGGCCGAGTACGCGTCGTTGCCGGCGAGCGCCGCTGCCGGATCGAGCCCGGCCGCCCGCATCCGCGCGAGCGTGTCCGGCACGACGAACGCGCCGGCATTGTCCTCCGAGCCGTCGATGCCGTCGGTGTCGCCCGCGAGTGCCGCGATGCCGGCCGCACCCTCCAGGGCGAGTGCCAGGCCCAGGAGGAACTCCGTGTTGCGCCCGCCCTTGCCGCCCTCGCCCGTGACGGTGACGGTCGTCTCGCCGCCGGAGAGGATCACGGCCGGCGGCGCCACGGGCTCGCCCGTCCGGGCGACGTAGCGGGCGATGCCGGCCATGACCGTCCCGACCTCGCGCGCCTCGCCCTCGATGGCGTCGCCGAGGACCAGGGGCCGGAGCCCCTGCTCGCGGGCACGCCGCGCCGCCGCGTCGAGCGAGCACTCGGGCGTCGCGACGAGCCGGGTCTCCGCCCGGGCGAGCCGCGGGTCGCCCGGCTCGGGCGTCTCGTTGGCGGGATCGTCGAGGGCGGCCATCGCGGCGGGCGGCAGCTCCATCTTGTAGCGGTGGACGACGGCCTTGGCGTCGGCGAGGGTGGACGTGTCGCCCACGGTCGGCCCCGAGGCCACGGCCGACGGGTCGTCGCCGGGCACGTCCGAGATCAAGAGCGCGACCACCCGCGCCGGAAAGGCCGCGGCCGCGAGCCGGCCGCCCTTGACGCCCGAAAGGTGGCGGCGGACGACGTTCATCGCGCGGATGTCGGCGCCCGAGCGCAGGAGTGCCCGGTTGACCGCCTGCTCGTCGACGAGCGTGAGGCCCGGCGCCGGCGCCGCCAGGAGCGCCGAGCCGCCGCCCGAGACGAGCGCCACGACGAGGTCGTCCTCGCCGAGCCCCGAGACCAGGCCGACGATCCGCCGCGCCGCGTCGAAGCCCGCCTGGTCGGGTTCGGGATGCGCCGCCTCGACGATCTCGATCCGCTCGCAAGGACAGCCGTGGCCGTAGCGGGTGACCACCAGCCCCGCGAGGGGCCCGTCCCAGGCCTGCTCGAAGGCCCGCGCCATCGCCGCCGAGGCCTTGCCGGCGCCGACGACGACCGTGCGCCCCTCGGGCCGCTCGGGCAGGTGCGCCGGCACGACGACCGCCGGGTCCGCCGCCTCGACCGCCGCGTCGAACAACCCCCGCAGCACCGCCCGCACGTCGTTCA
>CAYZSE010000147.1:0-6707 GCA_964481035.1 uncultured Geminicoccaceae bacterium
TTTTTATCCACAGGCGCGCGGCGGACCGTGCCGGATCCGCCCGAGCCTGTCGCCGAGGCGGCACCGAACCTACATCTCGTGCAGGACCGGGAGCGGAGGACCCATGGACAAGATCGCCAAGACCGACGCCGAGTGGCGGGCGGAGCTGAGCCCCGAGGAGTACCACGTCGCCCGGGAAGCCGGGACCGAGCGCGCCTTCAGCGGGCGCTACTGCAACGAGAAGCGGCCGGGCACCTATGCCTGCGTCGGCTGCGGCCTGCCGCTCTTTCACTCCTCGACCAAGTACGACAGCGGCACCGGCTGGCCGTCGTTCTGGCAGCCGGTCGATGCGGCCCACGTCGCCCTGAAGCGCGACGTCACCTTCGGCATGGTCCGCACCGAGGTCCTGTGCGCCCGCTGCGACAGCCATCTCGGCCACGTCTTCCCCGACGGCCCGCGGCCGACCGGCCAGCGCTACTGCATGAACAGCCTCAGCCTCAAGCTCGAGCCCGAGGGCGACTGACGTCACCGCGCTGTCCTTGATCCGGCGCAAGGCGCGGCCGTGCCGAAGCGGGCAGGTTGCGACCGGAGGACCGCCATGCCCGATGCCGAACCGTCGTTTCAGCCCCACGCTCTGCCCGTCGAGGTGGTGCTCGCCGAGCTCGACGCCGCGCCCGACGGCCTCGAGCCGGGCGAGGCGGCGGCGCGGCTGGCGGCGGAGGGGCCCAACCGCCTGCCGACCGCACCGCGGACGGGCCCGCTCCAGCGCTTCCTGCGGCAGTTCCACAACGTCCTGATCTACGCGCTGCTCGTGGCGGCGGCGATCGCCGCCGCCATCGGCCACCTCATCGACGCCGGGGTGATCCTCGCCGTCGTCCTCGTCAACGCCGCCATCGGCTTCGTCCAGGAGGGCCGCGCCGAGGAGGCGCTGGCGGCGCTCGGTGCGATGCTGCAGCCGACGGCGAGCGTGCTGCGCGGCGGGCGCCGCCGCACCGTGCCGGCCGAGGAGCTGGTCCGCGGCGACGTCGTGCTGCTGGAGGCCGGCGACCGCGTGCCGGCCGACCTGCGCGTCGTCAGGACGCGCGATCTGCGCGTCGACGAGGCGATCCTCACCGGCGAATCGGTGGCGGCGGAGAAGACGACGGAAGCGGTCGACGCCGACGCGGCGCTCGGCGACCGGCGCTCGATGGCGTTCTCCGGCACGCTGGTGGTGGCCGGCGTCGGCCGCGGCGTCGTCGCCGCCACGGGCGGGGCGACCGAGCTCGGCCGGATCAGCGCGATGCTCGGCCGGGTCGAGACGCTGGAGACGCCGCTGGTCCGCCAGATGGACCGCTTCGGCCGCCAGCTCACGCTGCTCGTCCTCGGCCTCGGGGTGCTGGTCTTCGCGGTCGCCTTCGGCCTGCGCGGCTACGCGGCGGGCGACGCCTTCATGGCGGTCGTCGGCCTCGCCGTCGCGGCGATCCCCGAGGGCCTGCCCGCGGTCATGACGATCACGCTCGCCATCGGCACGCAACGGCTGGCTCGCCGGAACGCCATCGTCCGCCGCCTGCCGGCGGTCGAGACGCTGGGCTCGGTCTCGGTCATCTGCACCGACAAGACCGGCACCCTGACCAAGAACGAGATGACCGCGGCGAGCGTCGTCCTGGCCGGCGCCGGCCGAATCGCGATCAGCGGCGCCGGCTACGCGCCCCGCGGCGGCTTCGAGCGTGACGGGCGGGCGCTCGACGCCGCCGACGAGCCGCGGCTCCTGGAGCTGCTGCGTGACGGCGTGCTCTGCAACGACGCGACCTTGAACCTCGAGGGTGAAGACTGGCGCGTCGACGGCGATCCGACCGAGGCGGCGCTCGTCGTCGCCGCCGCCAAGGCCGGTCTCGACGAGACGCAGGAGCGCGAGCGGTGGCCGCGCACCGACGCCATCCCGTTCGACAGCCAGCACCGCTTCATGGCGAGCCTGCACCACGACCACACGGGCCACGGCCGGATCGTCGTCAAGGGCGCGCCCGAGCGCCTGCTCGCGATGTGCCAGGCGCAAGCATCGCCCGCGGGCTCGGTGCCACTGGACGAGGACTTCTGGCGGGCGCGGGCGGACGAGCTCGCCCGCGACGGGCAGCGGCTGCTCGCGGTCGCCGTGCGGGCGACGAGCGCCGAGCACCGGATGTTGACCTTCGACGACGTCGAGGGCGGCTTGGAGCTCTCGGGCCTGGTCGGCCTGATCGACCCGCCGCGCGACGAGGTGCCCGCCGCCGTCGCCGCGTGTCGAGAGGCCGGGATCGCCGTCAAGATGATCACCGGCGACCATGTCGTCACCGCCGCGGCCATCGCCCGCAGCCTCGCGCTCGCCGACGGCGACGGCGCGCTCACCGGCGCCGAGCTCGATGACCTCGACGACGCGGCGCTGCGGGCGGTGCTGCCGAAGGCGAGCGTGTTCGCGCGGACGGCGCCGGCGCACAAGCTGCGGCTCGTCCAAGCGTTGCAGGCCGGGGGCGAGGTCGTCGCCATGACCGGTGACGGGGTCAACGACGCGCCGGCCCTCAAGCGCGCCGACGTCGGCATCGCCATGGGCCGGAAGGGCAGCGAGGCGGCCAAGGAGGCGGCCGAGATGGTCCTCGCCGACGACCACTTCGCCACCATCGTCGCCGCCGTCCGCGAGGGGCGCACGGTCTACGACAACCTCAAGAAGGTCATCGCCTGGACCTTGCCGACCAACGGCGGCGAGGCCTTCGCCATCGTCGCCGCCATCGCCTTCGGCCTCGCTTTGCCGATCACGCCGGTCCAGATCCTCTGGGTCAACATGATCACGGCGGTGGGCCTGGGCCTGACGCTCGCCTTCGAGCCGACCGAGCCCCTGACCATGCGCCGCCCGCCGCGGCCGAGCGACGAGCCGCTGCTCGCACCCCTCCTGCTGTGGCGGGTCGTCTTCGTCTCGGGCCTGTTCGTGCTCGGCGCGTTCGGCGTCTTCTTTCGAGCACTCGCCCAGGGCCTCGACCTCGAGACCGCGCGCACACTCGTCGTCAATGCGCTGGTCGCCATGGAGATCTTCTACCTCTTCAGCGCCCGCTACACCCACGGCTCGGCCTTTACCCGCGAGGGCCTGCGCGGCACGCGGGCGGTCTGGGCCGGGGTCGGCTTCGTCGCCCTGGCGCAGCTCGCCTTCACCTACGCGCCCCCGGCCCAGCTCCTGTTCGAGACACGCGCTCTCGCCTTGGGCGACCTCGCCCTCGTCGTCGGCGTCGGCGTGGCCGTGTTCGCGCTGGTCGAGCTGGAGAAGGCGCTCGTCTCCGCCCGCCGCCCGCCCACCGCCGGGCCGCCTCAGCGCGCCTCGTTCAAGGCCCAGTCGTAGGCGTAGTCGCCGACGCGATCGACACCGTCGAGGCGGCGGCGCAGCGGCGGCAGGGCGTAGCGGCGAACATGGTCGAGCACCGCTGCCTCGTCGCCGCCGAAGTCCTCGATGAACCAGTTGTAGATGCTCGAGAGGACCACATCGCCGCCGGTGGTGACGCCGACGCCGCGCGCATCGTTGACATAGGCGCGGGCGGCAGCATCGAGCCGGGCGTCGAGGCTCGCCGCCTCGAACGGTGCGGGCTGGAGGTTGGGGCAGCCGACGGCGGCGCAGTTGAGGGCGTAGTGGATGCGGGGATCGGCGAAGACCGGCCGCACGATGCCGTGCTCGATGTCGTTCAAGGAGAGCGTGCGGTCCTCGACCGTCACGCGCTTGGCCGTCCAGACGTCGTCGATGTCGCGGATGCTGGCGACCGGATAGGCGTCGAGGACGGTGGCGACGGTGAGCGCGTTGTAGAGGTTGAGCCAGTAGGCGAGCTGGGCGTCGCGGGCGAGGGCGGTCACCTCGGCCGCCTCGAGGGCGGCGAGATAGGCGTCGAGCCCGGCGCGGTCGGCCGGCGTCACCGCGGCGTAGCGGACCCGATTCGCGCCGGCCTGGTCGACGACGACGAAGGCGTCGAGAAAGGCGGCCCACGCCGCGTGGTCGCCCTCGGCGCTGGCCTTCGTGCCGTGCCGTTGCCAATGTGGATCGAGCAAGCGGGCGTCGGGCGCCACCCAACGCTCGAGCCAGGCGAACCCGGTGGTGACGAGGACGATGCAGGCTACCGTCGCGATGCGCCGCATGGTGCGCTCCCTCTTCCGCTCACTCGATAGGTGGTCGCGCAGGCGAACGCCCCAACGCCGCGCGCGGTTTCGTGAAGCGGCGTGCGCCGCGGCGCTGCTCGTCGTGCCGAGCGCCGTCGCCGCAGCCGACTGGCCGGCGGTCGGGCGGGTCAACGTCGCCGGGCTCAGCTTCTGCACCGGCACGCTGATCGGCCCGGACCGGGCGGTGACCGCGGCGCACTGCCTCTTTCACCCGCGAACCGGCGAGCGTGCGCCGCTCGAGGACATCCACTTCGTCGCCGGCTGGGACCGCGGCGATTTCGTGGCCCACGCCCAGCCCGCGGCCGTCCGCATCGCCGTCGGCTACGACTGGCACCGCCGTCGCGCCCTCGCCGGCCTCGAGCGGGATCTGGCGATCCTCGAGTTCGACCGCCCGGTCGCCGCCCCGGCGCTCGCCATCCGCCGCGACGTCGACGGCAGCGGCACCCTCTCCATGGTCCACTACAGCCGGCTCCGACCGCACCTCGCTGCGGTCGCGCAGAACTGCACCCGCACCGGCGCCCTCGGCCGCCTCTGGCAGATCGACTGCCTGATCGAGGCGGGCGGTTCCGGCGCGCCGGTTCTCGTCGGCGGGATCGGGTCCTCGGGCATCGCCGCCATCGTCATCGGCCGGACCCGCATCGACAGCGGCTGGACGACCCTGGCGCTGCCGGTGACGGCCGCGCACGGGCTGGCGTTGCCCTGAGCCCGCTCCGTTCGGGGCGAGCACCGCCGAAGACGCCTAACTACCCGGCGCCACGGGCGGCGTCGGCAGGACCACCAACTCGTGCAGGTCGACGTGATCGGGCTGGCCGAGGGCGAAGACGACGCTCCGCGCCACGTCCTCGGGGCGGAGCGCATCGGGCTTGGGCTCGGCGAAGAAGGGCGTGTCGACCAGGCCCGGCTCGACGAGCGTGACCCGCACGCCGGTGCCCTTGAGCTCCTCGCGCAGCCCGTAGCCGATGGCGGTCACCGCCCACTTGGTCGCCGAGTACATCGAGCCCGCGAGCGTCCGGCGGCCGGCGACGGAACCGGTGATGAGGACGTGGCCGCGCCGGGCCCTGATCTCGTCGAGCACGGCGCGCAGCGTGTGGGCGACGCCCAGGATGTTCACGTCGACCATCCGCCGCCAGCTCGCGACGGGAGCGCCCGAGAACCCGCCGGGCTCGCCGCCGACACCGGCATTGGCGAAGACCGCGTCGATGCCGCCGAAATGGCCCCGCACCGCCGCGACCAAGCGCTCCTGCGACGCGTAGTCGGTGACGTCCGAGGGAAAGCCGGCCGCCTGGGCGACGCCGATCTCGGCCACCAGCGCCTCGAGCTTGTCGGCCGAGCGGGCGGTGAGCGCGACACGAAAGCCGGCCGCCGCCGCGGCGCGGGCGGTGGCGGCGCCGATGCCGGTCGACGCGCCGGTGATGAGCAGGACCTTGGACAAGGCGATCTCCCGTTGGGCATAGCGAACGTTACAACGGCGTATCGGCCGTCTCCGTTCCCGTCGTCGAGGATCTTGCACCGCGCATGCCCGAGAGCTTGTGGATCGCCGCGACGCTGATGGCGGCGCTCGCCCAGACGCTGCGCAACGCGCTGCAGCGGGGGCTCACCGTCGAGCTCGGGGTGATCGGCGCGACGCATGTCCGCTTCCTCTTCGGCCTGCCCTTCGCGCTCGTCCTTCTCCTGGTCGCCTGCCTGGTGACCGGGCGCGCGCCCCATGTTCCCGACACCATGGCCCTGGGCTGGATCGCCTTGGGGGCCGCGATGCAGATGGTAGCGACCGCGCTGATGCTGGCGGCGATGCGGTGGCGCTCCTTCGTCGTCACCATCGCCTACACCAAGACCGAACCCGCCCAGGTGCTGATCGTCGCCCTGGTGGTGCTCGGCGAGGTGCCGACGCCGCTGCTGGTCGCGGCCGTCCTGCTCGCCACCGCGGGGGTGCTGGTGATGAGCTGGCCCGCCGACGACCGGGCCTTCGCCAGTCCGACCCTCGGCGCCGTGCTCCTGGGCCTCGCCGCCGGCGGCGGCTTCGCCGTCTCCGCGGTCGCCTACCGCGGCGGCATCCTGGCGCTCGGCGGCGAGGGCGACGGCCTCGCCGCGCTCTCGGCATTGACGACGGCCCTCGCCCTGCAGGCGCTCAGCCTCGGGCTCTGGCTCCTGTGGCGCGACCGCCGCACGCTTCAGGGCATCCTCGCCGCCTGGCGGCCCTCGCTCGGCGCGGGCTTGCTCGGCGCCCTCGCCTCGACGGGCTGGTTTTGGGCCTTCGCGCTGCAGGAGACGGCAGCGGTCCGCACCCTGGCCCTCGTCGAGCTGGTCTTCGCCCAGCTCCTCTCGAGGCGGCTGTTTCGCGAGACGACGAGCGCGCGGGAGCGCACGGGCCTCGCGCTCCTGGCCCTCGGCGTCGCCTCGGTGCTCCAGGCGAGCTGACCCGCGGCCACAACCGAATATCTCACTCGTTGAAAATGAAAGAGCAATTGGGGCGTGCTCGGTCATGCGAGGTCTCATGCCACCGTCTCGCCCGACGAGGACCGCGCAATCCTCGACGATGAGATGAAGTCTCCAAAAGATGACGTTCTCTTGCCGGCGAGCACCCAGCC
>CAYZSE010000148.1:0-6459 GCA_964481035.1 uncultured Geminicoccaceae bacterium
CGCGACATCTCCGAGGTGTCGGACTTGCTCATCTTCTTGGTGCCGTCGCGCAGCGACATGACCCGGGTCGCCTCGCCGAGGATCAACGGCTCGGGCAGGGGAAAGAAGTCTTCGGCGAACTTGCGATTGAAGGTGCCGGCGATGTCGCGGGAGAGCTCGAGGTGCTGCTTCTGGTCCTCGCCGACGGGCACGTGCGTGGCCTTGTAGGCGAGGATGTCGGCGGCCTGCAGGACCGGATAGTCGAATAGGCCCACAGGCGCGTTCTCGCGGTTCTTACCGGCCTTCTCCTTGAACTGGGTCATCCGGTTGAGCCAGCCCATCGGGGTGACGCAGTTGAAGATCCAGCACAGCTCGGCGTGCGCCGGCACATTGCTCTGCACGAATAGGATCGAGCGCTCGGGGTCGATCCCGGCCGCCATCAGCGCGGCGGCGACCTCGCGGGTGTTCGCGCGCATCGCCGCGGCGTCCTGCACGGTGTTGAGCGCGTGCAGGTCGACGATGCAGTAGATGCATTCGTGCTCGGCCTGCAGTGTCACCCAGTTGCGGATCGCGCCCAGATAGTTGCCGAGATGGAGGCCGTGCGTCGGCTGGACGCCGGAAAAGATGCGGGACGTCATCAAAAGTCCTGTCCTGGGATCGAACCGGGCGCCGGGTAAAGCACACAAACGCGTCTGGCCGTCAAGCGAGCGTCAGCGCGCGCTGAACCCGCGCCCGACCGCAGCGAGCGCGTCACGCGGGACCGCGCCGACGGCCACCGCCGCCACCGCGAAGACGCCGCCGCCGACGGCGACGAGGGCGACGACCAGCGCCTCGTCGGGAAGAGAGGCGCCCCACCGGGCCGTCGCGAGCAGGGCGAGCGCCATCACGGCGGTCGCCGCCGCACTGCGGGCGAGCCCGGCCACGAGGCTCAGGTCCGGCGCGAAGTAGCCGGCGCGCCACAAGAGGGCCGCGAGGAGGGTCACGTTGATCCAGTTGGCGAGCGCCGTCGCCAGCGCGATCCCGACATGCGCCAGTTGGTCGATGAAGACGAGGATGAGAAGCACGTTCGCGACGAGCGCCACGGCCGCGACCACGACGGGCGTGCGGGTGTCCTCGCGGGCGAAGAAGCCGGGGGCGAGCACCTTGACCAGCACATAGGCGGGCAGGCCCAGGGCGAAGGCCTCGACGGTGGCGGCGGTGGCGATGCTGGCCTCGCGGTCGAAGGCGCCGCGCTCGAAGAGCCCGGTGACGATCGGCTCGGCGACGAGGAGCAGCGCCGCCGCCGCCGGCAGGGTCAACAGCATCGCGAGATGGATGGCGCGGTTGAGCGTGCCGCGTGCCTCGCCGGCCCGGCCGGCGCCGATCTGGCGGCTCAACAGCGGCAAGAGCGCCGTGCCGACGGCGATGCCGACGACGCCGAGCGGAAGCTGGTTCAGGCGGTCGGCGTAGAACAGGTAGGACTGCGCGCCCGGCGGCAGATGCGAGGCGAACCAGAGGTCGACGAGCATGTTGATCTGAGCGACGCCGGCGCCGACC
This sequence comes from uncultured Geminicoccaceae bacterium, assembly GCA_964481035.1. Classification (GTDB taxonomy): domain Bacteria; phylum Pseudomonadota; class Alphaproteobacteria; order Geminicoccales; family Geminicoccaceae; genus JAAAPF01. The sequence goes on from CAYZSE010000148.1 coordinate 1,516, forward strand.
GCGCCCGGCAGGACGAGCCACGACAGGCGCCGCACGCGCGGCGTCCAGCGCGGTCGCCGGAGCGGCAGGGCGAAGCCTTGCCGGGCGGCGGCGCGGGCGACCCAGACGAGCTGCAGGACGCCCGCGAGCGCCACGCCCCAGGCGAGCGCGTGCGCCGGCCCGCGCGGATGCAGGTGCGCGAGCAACAACGCGGCGATGAGCACGATGTTGAGGAGCACAGGTGCGAACGCGGCGGCGCCGAAGCGGCCGACGGCGTTGAGCACGCCGGCGAAGAGCGCCGCCAGCGAGATGAAGAAGATGTAGGGGAAGGTGATGTAGCTGAGCTCGACGGCGAGGGCGAAGCGCGGGTCGTCCGGCCCGTAGCCCGACGCCAGCAGGCCGACGAGCTGCGGCATGAAGAGCTCGGCGGCCAGCACCACCAGGGCCAGCACGAGGACCAGCCCGGCGAGCGCCTCGGCGGCGAAGGCGCGGGCCGGCCCGGCGCCTTCGCTCTCCAGCGTCTTGGCGAACAGCGGCACGAACGCGGCGTTGAAGGCGCCCTCGGCGAACAGGCGCCTGAGGAAGTTGGCGAGCTTGAAGGCGACGAAGAAGGCGTCCGAGACGACCCCGGCGCCGAGCACGCCCGCCATCAAGACGTCACGGACGAAGCCGAGCACCCGCGACAGCAGCGTGTTCGAGCCGACGATCGCGGCGGCGCGAACCAGGTTCAAGAGGCGTCCGCCTTCGCGCGATCGTCGGCGAGCGCCGCCAAGAGGCTGGTCCGCAGCCGCTCGAGCTTGGCGGGCGAGGTGATCTTCATGCCGAAGACGTCCTTCAGGTAGACGACGTCGACGGCGCGCTCGCCGAAGGTCGTGACGTGCGCGCTGGAGATGACGAGGCCGAGGTCCTTGAGGGTCCGGGTGACGTCGTAGAGCAGGCCAGGGCGATCGCGCCCGTTGAGCTCGACGACGGTGTGGGTGCGGCTCGCCCCGTTGTCGATGAGGACGCGCGGCGTGACCCGGAAGACGTCGGTGCGCGAGCGCTGCCGGCGGCGCCGGGCCAGCGCGTCGCTCAGGCGAACCCGGCCGGCGATGGCGTCGCCGACCGTCTGGCAGACCTTCTCCAGCCGTCGCGGTTCCTCCAGCGCGCCGCCCTCGACGGCGTCCTGGATGCCGAAGCAGTCGAGCGCCATGCTGTCCGCGGTCGTGAAGATGTGCGCGTCGACGATGCTGGCGCCGCAGATGGCGAGGGCGCCCGCCACCTCCATGAACAGCCCCGGATGGTCCGGGGCATAGAGCGTGAGGTCGGTCCGCTCGCGGAACCGGTCGACCGCGAGATGCAGTCCGGCGAGCCGTCCTTCCGCCTCGGTCTCGGCGACGAGGCGCGCGTGCCGGAGGTGATCCGAGCCCGGAAAGCCGAGCCAGTAGCGGGGATCGTGGCGGGCGACGTAGCCCTCGACGTCGTCCTCGTTCCAGCCGGCGGGCGGGTCGGCCCGGAGGGCTTCGCGCAACGCCGTCTGGGCCTCGGTGACCAGCCGTCGACGGGTCTGCGCGACGTCGCCCGCGAGCATGGCCGTCTCGGCGGCGCGGTAGAGCGTCCGCAGCAGCTGCGCCTTCCAGCCGTTCCAGGCGGTCGGGCTCACGCCGCGGATGTCGGCGACGGTCAAGAGCAAGAGGAGGCGCAGGCGTTCCGGCGACTGCACGATGTCGACGAAGTCGCGGATGGTCTTCGCATCCTCGAGATCTCGCGAGAACGCCGTCTGGGTCATCAACAGGTGGTGGCGGACGAGCCAGCAGACGGTCTCGATCCGCTCCGACGGCTGGCGCCAGCGGGTCAGCACGCGCTGGGCGATCTGCTCGCCGACATTGGCGTGGTTGCCTTTGCGCCCCTTGCCGATGTCGTGAAAGAACGCGGCGAGGTAGAGCTCGGGGCGCGAGACGATGTGCTGGACGACCTCGGTGGCGACCGGCAGCTCGCGGGCCGGCTCGCCGCGGCCGATCGCGTCGAGCTGCGCGATGACCCGGATGGTGTGCTCGTCGACGGTGTAGGCGTGGTAGAGATTGTGCGGCATCAGCGCGACCACGCGCCCGAACTCCGGCACGAAACGGCCGAGTGCGCCGATGCTGTTGAGCCCGGCAAGCGCGTCGGCCGGCCGCTCGGCGGCGGTGATGAGGCCGACCAGCCGCGCCACGTTGTGCGGATCGTCGCGCACCGCGCTGTTGACGCGCCGCAGTTCGCGAGCCGCCGCGCGGAGCGCTTGCGGGCGGATCTCGAGCCCGCTCGCGTCGGCGAGCTCGAACAGCGCGAGGATGTCGCCCGGGTCTTCGCGAAAGTGCCGCTCTTCGGTGAGGCCGATCCGCCCATCCTGGACGGCAAAGGCGCCGACGCGTCGCCGCCGGGTGAAGCTCGGCAGCGTCAGCAGCGGTCGCCGCCGGTGCTCGTCGGCGAGCGTCCCGGTGACCGTCGTGGTAAGGGTGCTGACGTCCTTGGCGGTCAGATAGAAGCGCTTCATGAAGCGCTCGACGCTGTCCAGCCGATCGCGCGCGCGAAAGCCCATCCGGGTCGCGACCTCGGTCTGCAGGTCGAAGGCGAGGCGCTCCTCGGCGCGCCCCGTGAGGTAGTGCAGGTGGCAGCGCACCGCCCACAGGAACCGCTGCGAGCGCTGGTAGATCCGCAGCTCCCCACGGTCCAGCATCCCGCAGCCGGCGAGATCCTCCAGACGCCGCGCGTCGTGGAAGAAGCGCGCGAGCCACATGATGAGGTGCAGATCCCTGAGCCCGCCCTCGCCCTCCTTGACGTTCGGCTCGAGCAGCGACCGGCTGTCGCCGACCTTGTCGCGCCGTTCGGCGCGCTCGCGCAGCTTCTCCTCGAGATAGCCGGGTCCGCGGCCGGGGATCACCTCCTGGCGCAGGCGCGCGCTGAAGCCGTCAAAGAGTGCGCTTTCGCCGGCGAGCAGGCGCGTCTCCAGATTGGCGGTGAGGATGGTGGCGTCGCGCCGCGCCGCGCGGAGGGCCTCGTCGACCGAGCGGACGGCGTGGCCAACCTTCAATCCCAGGTCCCACAGGGTGTAGAGAACCGTCTCCACCACCTGCTCGATGCGCGGCGTCGCCTTGTAGGGATGCAGGAAGAGCAGGTCGATGTCGGAGTGCGGCGCGAGGTCCCCCCGGCCGTAGCCGCCGACGGCGAGGACCGCCAGCCGCTCGGCCGGCGTCGGGTTGGGCAAGGGGTAACGCGTTCGGCCGGCCCAGTCCCAGAGCCCCTGGATGAGCTCGTCGATGACGTGGCAACGCCTGAAGACGATGCTCGCCGCCCGGCCTTCGGCCTCGAACCGCGCGCGCAGCGCGGCCTCGTCGACCGCGAGCCGGCGCTTGGCGATGTGCAGCGGCGTGGCGTCGGGCGGCAGCCCGGCCAGGGCCTCGCGCAGGCCCAGCGGCGCGGTCGGGATCGAGGCAAGGACCGGATCAGACATAGGAACGAGTGGGGCTTTCGTTGGGGGGGCTGTGCGCAGACCACGCATTGCGCTCGCCTTCGCAGGCCTTACGTAACCCTACGCTCGGAGAATAGGGGAACAGGGTCGCGCGGTGGCCGACTTCTTAGCAATGGGCGGATACGGTGCCTACGTCTGGAGCGCCTTCGGTGTGAGCCTCGGATCGCTCGTCGTGCTGTTCGCGGTGAGCTGGCAGCAGAGCCGGCGACGCCGGGCGGAGCTGGATCGCTGGCAGCGACGGCTCGACGGCACGGGCGGGCTCTGAGGAACGGAGAGGGCACGTGCGGACCCGCAAGAACCAACGCCTGCTGCTCGTCACCATCGCGCTCGCGCTGGGCGGCGCGGCCATCGCGCTGGTGCTCACGGCGCTCGAGGAGAACATCGCCTTCTTCGCCGGACCGTCGGAGCTGGTTGCCGGCGAGCTGGCGCCCGGTGCTCGCCTGCGACTGGGTGGCCTCGTCGTCAACGACAGCGTCGTCCGCGGCGCCGACGGCGAGGTCCGCTTCCGGCTGACCGACGAGGTGGCCGCCGTCGACGTCCGCTATGTCGGCGTGCTCCCCGACCTGTTTCGCGAGGGCCAGGGCATCGTCGCGCTGGGCACGATGTCCCCGGCGGGCGTCTTCGAGGCCGATGAGGTGCTGGCGAAGCACGATGAGGGCTACATGCCGCCAGAGGTCTCCGAGGCCTTGGAGCGCGCGGGCAAGCTCAACCATGCCGGAGGGGGAGAAGAGGGACGATGATCGCCGAGTTCGCTCATCTGGCGCTCGTGCTCGCGCTCGGCACGGCGCTGGTCCAAGCCACGCTGCCGCTCGCCGGGGCCCACAAGGGCGACGCCGCCCTGATCGGCCTCGCCAAGTCGGCGGCGTTGGCCCAATTCGCGCTCGTCAGTTTGGCCTTCGGCGGCCTCGTCTGGCTCTACGTCGTCTCCGACTTCTCGGTGCTCAACGTCGCCCAGAACAGCCACGCCCTGAAGCCGCTGATCTACAAGATCAGCGGAACCTGGGGCAACCACGAGGGCTCGCTCCTGCTCTGGGCCTGGGTGCTGGCGCTGTTCGGCGCCGGGCTCGCGGTCGGCGGCGACAACATGCCGGCAGCGTTTCGCGCCCGGGTCCTCGCCGTCCAAGCGATGATCGGCGTGGCCTTCCTCGCCTTCATGTTGCTCACGTCCAACCCCTTCGAGCGCCTCTATCCGGTCCCGCTCGAGGGCTCGGGACTGAACCCGATCCTCCAGGATCTCGGCCTCGCGCTGCACCCGCCGATGCTCTATGTCGGCTATGTCGGCTTCTCGATGACCTTCGCCTTCGCCGTCGCCGCCCTCATCGAGGGTCGGGTCGATCCGAGCTGGGCGCGCTGGATGCGGCCCTGGGCGCTCATTGCCTGGGCGTCGTTGACCCTCGGCATCGCGCTCGGCTCGTGGTGGGCGTACTACGAGCTCGGCTGGGGCGGCTGGTGGTTCTGGGATCCGGTCGAGAACGCGT
>CAYZSE010000149.1:0-6455 GCA_964481035.1 uncultured Geminicoccaceae bacterium
ACGCCCTCGAGCGGAATGGCGCCGAGCACCCTGTCGAACCTGTTGTTGTCGTTCGCGTCGTGGAACGCGGTGACGGCGTACCGGCCCGGCGCGAGGCCGGCGAACCGCACGGTGGCCCAGGCGTGGTCGGCCGCGGCGACCTGGCGAGCGACGACACCTTCGTGGCGCCGCGCCCACGCTTCGGCGCTGTCGAAAAGGGCGACGCGGAGGGCGCCGCCGATCGCCCGGACGCCGCGGAGCTGGACGACCAGCTCGACCTCGGACGCGCCGGCGCGCACCGTCGCCAGCGAGGCGCAAGCCCCGAGCGCCCAGCCGGTGAGCTGCCGTCGTCGCAGCGTCTTCGGGATCGCGTCGCCGCGCGGCATGGCGTCGGTCTCCCGGTTCGCCCCTCGATACCGCAAGCTCGCACGGGATCGCGCGCGACGAAAGAGACGTTGCCCTTCAGCCGGCGACGTAGCGCATCCGCAGCGTGACCTCGCGGCTCCCCCGCACCTCGACCGCCAGGTCGTCGAAGCTCGGCGGCAGGAGCAACGCCGGGTCGTTGCTCAGCGCGACGCCCTCGCCCGGCAACAGGCCCAACAGACGGTCGAGCCGCCGGTTGTCGTTCTCGTCGTGAAAGGCGGTGACGGCGTAGCGGCCCGGCGTCAGCCCCGCGAAGCGGATGACGACGCTCGTCCCCTCGGCGGCGACGGCGTGCGTGGCGATCACCCCCGCACGGCGGCGCGCGAAGCCTTCGGCGCTGGCGAAGAGACCGACCCGCAACGATCCGCCGCGGTCTTCGAGACCATCCAGCCGCACCGTCAGGTCGATCGCGCGCGCAGCGGGTGCGGCGGCGAGGAGCAACCACAGGGCCAAGATGAACGAGCGCATGGCGGCGCTTCCTCCTCGATACGAGGCGGTGGCTGGTGATGGGCGCCGGTGATGGGTGGCGGTCGAAGCGAACGGGCGTCGTCCGACGAGCTCGACGCTCACGGGTGGATCGTCCCGACCGGGTCGCGCGCCGGACCGCGGTCTACAGATCGCCGTCCTTGAGAGCGTCGACCACGGGTCCGCGCAGGCCGAGGGCCTCGACCCGAAGCAGCAGCGCTCCCGTGCCGGCTGGCCGGGTGCGCGCGGACCGACGGTCCTCGTCGCGCCGGGCGAAGCCGTCGGAGAGCTCGCCGCGCTCGCCGCGCGTCGGCGTGCCACGCGCCTCGATGCCGCTCGCGCGGACGACGAGCTCCAGCGCCTGCCCGCTCGTGGCGGCGACGGCCAGGGCCAGGGCGACGGGCAAGGTCAGCTTTTGCATGTCTCGCGTCCTCCGTCGGCGATCCGATGTCGCCGTGGAGACGACGCTACGGCGGCGGCCTCAGCGGTGGGGTGACGTCCATCACAGGCGGCCCGGACACCGGGCGAAGCCACGTCACGAGGGCGTGTGTCGGGCGCGGGGCGACGTGGTCCGCGCGTTGCGCGCACCCTCGCCGGGGCTCGACCCGCGACGCGCTCAGTGCGCCAGGATCTGGCTCAAGAAGGCCTGAGTGCGATCGTAGCGGGGATGATGGAAGAAGGTCTCGGGGTCCGCCTGCTCGACGATCTCGCCCTGGTCCATGAAGATCACCCGGTCGGCGACCAGGCGGGCGAAGCCCATCTCGTGGGTGACGACGAGCATCGTCATGCCCTCCTTGGCGAGCTCGACCATGACGTCGAGAACCTCCTTGATCATCTCCGGATCGAGCGCCGAGGTCGGCTCGTCGAACAGCATGATCTGCGGCCGCATGCAGAGCGCGCGGGCGATGGCGACGCGCTGCTGCTGGCCGCCGGAGAGCTGCAAGGGGAACTTGTGCGCCTGTTCGGGAATGCGCACCCGCTCGAGGTACTGCATGGCCAGGGCCTCGGCCTCGGCCTTGGGCATCTTCTTCACCCAGATCGGCGCCAGCGTGCAGTTCTCCAGCACCGAGAGGTGCGGGAAGAGGTTGAACTGCTGGAAGACCATGCCGACCTCCGAGCGGATCGCGTCGATGTTGCGGACGTCGGCGTTGAGCTCGGTGCCGTTGACGACGATCTGGCCCTCCTGGTGGGTCTCCAGGTGGTTGATGCACCGGATCAGGGTCGACTTGCCGGAGCCGGACGGGCCGCAGACGACGATGCGCTCGCCCTTCTTGACCTCGAGGTCGATGTCCTTGAGGACGTGGAACTGCCCGAACCACTTGTTGACGCGGCTCATCTCGATGACCCGCTCGTTGGAGATGGCGGAGCGGACGTGCGCCTCGGCCGGCGCTCGGGTGTCGGCGTTCATCGAGCCTTTCCTCTACGAACGGTGGCCGGTATCGAGCTTGCGCTCGAGGTTGATGCTGTATTGCGACATGGCGAAGCAGAAGACAAAGTAGAGCAGCGTCACCGCGAAGAACGGCTCGATGAACAGGCCCAGCCAATCCGTGTCCTCACCAACGGCGCGCGCCATGTTCAACAGATCGAACAGGCCGATGATCGAGACCAGCGTGGTGTCCTTGAACAGGCTGATGAACTGGCCGACGATCGTCGGGATCATGACCTTGAGGGCCTGCGGCATGATGATGAGCGAGGTGACCTGCCAGTAGCCGAAACCCATCGCCGCGGCGGCCTCGTACTGCCCGCGCGGGATCGCCTGCAGCCCGCCGCGGACGATCTCCGCCATGTACGCCGAGGCGAACAGGCACACCGCCACGATAGCGCGCACGAGCAGATCGACCTCGACGCCGATCGGCAGGAAGAGCGGCAGCATGGTCGTGAACATGAAGAGGATCGTGATCAGCGGTACCGAGCGGAACAGCTCGATGAACGCCGTGCAGAAGACCTGGATCACCGGCATGTCGCAGCGCCGGCCCAGTGCCAGGAGGATGCCCGCCGGCAGCGAGAAGGTGATGCCGATGCCGGAGATGACGAGAGTGAGGAAGAGGCCGCCCCAGTAGTTGGTGCCGACCTCCGGCAACTCCCAAAGCCAGACCACGGCGTAGGCCACGAGCCACGCGGCGGCGCCGCTGTAGAGCAGCACGCGGCGCTGGTGCGGCCGGTCGGGCTCCGCCTGCCCCGCCCGCCGCAGGACGAGTGCCACGAGCGTTTCGCTGGTGGTGCGCTCGACGAGCGTGGTCGCCCAGACCCAGACGAAGGTGACGAGGCCGAGCGCGATCAGCGCCGACCAGATGACGCCCTTGTCGCCGCCGAGAAAGAAGTAGCTCGCGAGGAACGGGTAGACGAGCACCGCGGTGAACCCGATCGCGACCTTCGAGCGGACGCGCTCGAGCCACAGCGGCACGACCCAGGCGATGAGGATCGCGAAGCCCGCGTTGATCCGCCAGACTTGGTCCTTCGGGTAGAGGCCATAGATCAGGTTGTCGAACCAGACGAAGACGCCGGGCCAGCAGGCGCCGCTGCGGCCGACGAGGTCGAGGCACTCGCGGCGGCTCTCGGCCTCCCAGACGGCGTTGAAGACCGCCCAGTCGAGCACGCTGGAGACGAGGAGATAGGCGAGATAGGCGCCGACGACCGTCAGCAGCGCGTTGCCGGGCGAGGAGAGGAGGTTCTGACGGATCCAGCCGACCGCACCGAGGGTCCCGGCGGGCGCCGGCCGCGCTTGCTTGGGGCGGAAGACGGCTGCGGGATCGCTCATATCAGCGCTCCTTCAGCATGATGCGGCGGTTGTAGGCGTTCATCACGAGCGACACGAAGAGGCTCACCGTGCAGTAGAACGCCATGGTCATGGCGACGATGGTGATCGCCTGCCCCGACTGATTGAGGCTGGTGTTCATCCAGACGCTGACCAGATCGGGAAAGCCGATGGCGATGGCGAGCGAGCTGTTCTTGGTGACGTTGAGGTACTGGCTGATCGTCGGCGGGATCAGGACCCGAAGCGCCTGCGGCAGGATCACCAGCCGGGTCGTCAACCCCGGGCGCAGGTTGAGGCTCGCCGCCGCCTCGTGCTGCCCTTTCGACACCGACTGGATGCCCGAGCGGACGTTTTCCGCGATGAAGCAGGAGGTGTAGACCGAAAGCGCTACCACCAGCGCGCAGAAGCTCGGCGGCACGCTGAGCCCGCCTTGATAGTTGAAACCGCGCAGCTCCGGCGCCTCCCATCCCAGCGGGCCGCCGAGCGCCGCGAACGTCACGAGCGGCAGGCCGACCACCATCGCGAGGCCCGCCGGGATGGCCGGGAAGATCTCGCCGGTGGCCGCCTGGCGGCGATCGGCCCAGCGCTTGAGACCGACGGCGAGAGCCACCGCCGCTGCGAGCGCGACCAGCACCGCCTCGAAGCCCGGCTCCGGCAGCGGCGCCGGCAAGTAGAAGCCGCGGTTGTTGAGCGCGAAAAGGTCGAACCAGACGAGGCTGTCCCGCGGCCGCGGCAGGAGATTGAAGACGCCGAAGAACCAGGCGATGATCTGCAGCAGCAGCGGCGTGTTGCGCAAGAGCTCGACGTAGGAGCGCGCCAGCGTGCGGATCAGCCAATTGTTGGACAGCCGCGCCAGCCCGACGACGAGGCCGAGAACGGTGGCCAGGACGATGGAGATGACGGCCACCAGCAGCGTGTTGGTGATGCCGACGAGAAAGACGCGCAGGTAGCTGTCGCCTTCCTGATAGGGGATCACCGTAAAGCTGATGCCGAACCCGGCGGCGACGTCGAGGAAGCCGAACCCCACCGACATGCCGCGGACGGCGAGGTTCTCCAGGGTGTTGTGCACGAGGAACCACGCGACGAGCACGACCGCGGCGGCGGTGAGCGCCTGGTAGAGCACGGCGCGGACGTTGCGGTTGTTGAGCCACCCGACGAAACCCCGCCCGCCGCTTCCGCTTTGCGGAACCGCCAGCATCACACATACTCCGCGCTCGCCGCGGCCGGACGCCTCACACGCTCGCACGTGGGCGTCCGGCCCGGCCGGATCAAAGCTCGGCCGCTGTCAGGCGATCACCGGAACGGCGGGGCGTAGAGGATGCCGCCGTCGGTCCACTGCGCGTTCAGCGTTCCCTCGCGCGGGATGCCGATCGGCGTGTTCTCGCCGACATTGCGCTCGTAGACCTCGCCGTAGTTGCCGACGCCCTTCAAGACCGCGACCATGAAGTCCGGCGCGAGCCCCAGCCCCTCGCCGATATTGCCCTCCACCCCGAGGATGCGTTTCACCGTCGGGTTGTCGGAGCCCATCATCTCATCGACATTCTCCGAGGTGATGCCCACCTCCTCGGCCTCGATCATGCCGTTGAGCACCCAGCGGACGATGTCCGACCAGTTCTCGTCACCCTGCCGGGTGACCGGCCCGAGCGGCTCCTTGGAGATCGTCTCCGGCAGGATCACGTGCGCCGAGGGGTCGGGGAAGGCCGAGCGGCGGGCGGCGAGACCGGACTTGTCGTTGGTGTAGGCGTCGCAGCCGCCGCCGAGGTAGGTCTCGACCAGGACGTTGACGTTCTCGTTGGTGACCGGCTCCATCGTCATGCCGTTGGCACGGAAGAAGTCGGCGAGGTTGAGCTCGGTCGTCGTGCCGGTCAGCACGCAGACGGTGGCCCCGTCGAGCTCCATGACCGAGCTGATGCCGGTGTCGCGCGGCACCAGGAAGCCCTGGCCGTCGTAGAAGTTGACGCCGGCGAAGGTGATGCCGAGCTGGCTGTCGCGTACCGCCGTCCAGGTGGTCGTGCGGCTGAGCATGTCGCTCTCGCCGTTGCCGAGCGAGGTGAAGCGCACCGCGGAGGTCACCGACTGGTACTCGACCTTGTCCGGATCGCCGAAGATAGCGGCGGAGACGGCCCGACACATGTCGACGTCCATGCCCGACCACGTGCCGTCGTCGGCGAGCGCATAGAACCCCGGGGTCGGCAGGCCGACCTGACAGTTGAGGACGCCGCGCTCCTTGACCGCGGCGAGCGTCTCTTGGGCGCGCGCCTCGCCGGCGAAGCCGAGGCCGGCGAGCGCGGCGGCGCCGAGCAGCAGAAGATGAGGTCGCATCAAGCTCTCCCGAAACGAACGAGGTTGGTGGTCGGCCAACGAGCAGGACCGTGCCGACGAAAGTTCAGCAAAGCACATGCCACCCATGCCGGCAACGCATGGCCGCCTCGCCGTCGGGTCGTTGGTCTGCGCTGCAGCGCGGCAAAGTTCTGCCATCGAGGCCTATTCGACCATCGCCCGCCTAGATTCCAGGCAGCCGGCGGCGTCTCAAGCGGCGCTCTCGCTCGCGCCGGCCATCATGAGACCAAGATCGCGCTCGTCGGCGCGCGTCGCCTCGATCTCGCCGCTGATCCGACCGGCGCACATGACCAGGATGCGGTCCGAGAGCGCCATGATCTCGTCGAGCTCGACCGAGACCAGCAGGACGGCCTTGCCGGCGTCGCGCATCGCTATGAGCTGCTGGTGGATGAACTCGATGGCGCCGATGTCGACGCCGCGGGTCGGCTGGCCGACGAGGATCAGCGCCGGGTCGTGCTCGAATTCGCGCGCGACGACCTGCTTTTGCTGGTTG
>CAYZSE010000150.1:0-6427 GCA_964481035.1 uncultured Geminicoccaceae bacterium
TGGGCGTCGCCCGCGCCGGGCGGTTTCCTTTTTCTCGCGCTCGGTGCGAGCCTCGTGCTGGCGAATTCCAAGATCGCCAAGCGGCGCTTTCTCTCCTTGAAGCGCCGCTACCCGACGACGCTGGTCCCGCTGCGCCACCTCTTGCGCCGCTTCACGCGCCGCCGGCCGCAAAGCTGAGCCCCCCCTTTGCGCGGGCTCAACGTTCGCCGGCCGCGTCGATGTCGTGCACGTGCACGTCGTGCACGGCGTGGCGCGTCAGGATGGACAGCGCCGTCGTCGCGGCGTCGTCGTCCGCGAGGCGGACCCAAAGAAGGATGCCACCAGCGTCGAGCTGCTCCTGCAACCAGTTGGCGTGGCGCTGGTCGACGACATGACCGAAGACGCTGCCGGCGAGCGAGCCTGCCACCGCCGCGCCGATGATGAGCCCGGTCACGAGGCCCGTCGACGCCACCACGGCACCGGCCGCCAGGAGCGGCGGCGCCCAGGTCAGCGCGCCGATGAAGCGCCCCTCGGCCTGGGCCGGATCCAGCGGGCGACGGTAGGCGACCCGCGGGACGTTCGGCTCATCCTCCAGTTCCTCGACCTTCTCGTAGGCGTGGCCGAGCTTCGTCTCGACGGTTCGGCGGTCGGCGAGGAGGCTCAGATCCTTTTCCTCGAAACCCGCCGCCAAGAGCCCGCGGATGGCTTCGTCCAGGTCCACCACCTCCTCGAACACGGCCACCGCCTCGCGCGCCCGTCCTTCTGCGCCCATCGACGCTCTCCCCAGCGACCCAGGCGGGAAGCGTCGCCCGGACCGCGCGCCAGCGCAAGGCCGAAGGCGCCACCAGAGGAGGGTGGCGGTGTCGCGTCGAGCCCGTCCGGGTCGTCGGCCTCGATGTCGACCGGGCTCGCGGCCGGCCGCGAGCGCACTTCGCGCATCCCGCCGCGACGGGCGCATCAGTGGCGCGAGCCGGGGACGGCCAAGGCGACGATGCCGACGAGAACCCTCGACCCGGCGGCCCCGGACCGAGCCGCTGCGCCCTCGACGGCCGGTATCGAGAGACGCCCCCGGGGGGGGCTTCCCATCGGCCGCCGGGCACGGCGCCGCCGGGCTCGGCCTCCTCACGGCAGGCGCAAGGCCCCCCTGGCGCCCGGCCTCGCTGCCATCTCAGAGTGAACGCGCCCGTTTCCGCCCCCACCTTTCAGCTACGACCATGTTTCAACAACGGTAAATGCTGCACTTGCGAAAGCTCGCTGAGAGCTTGAAGACTTTTGGCGATCACGCCGACCAAAAGGTCTAGGTAAAATTTTCACTTCACTACTCTGGCGTCGGTGCTAACCTCACTCGCCCATCGGGAGAGGTTCTGTGGCAACGGACTTCAACAACCGTTACTTGCTCGTCACACGGACGAATGGGCCTAGGACGAAAACCGACCATCGCTGGCCCCCTTTCGCTTCCTTCTGCCTCGCGACCTGTGCGTCGATCGCGCTGTGGCTGATGATCGTCCAGGCCTTGCAGTGGATGATCGCATCCGCCGGTTAGTTCGTAGCCGGCCGTCGCGGCCACGAGATCGCGGGACCTGCGCCACCGCAGGCGTCGGTTCGGCCAGCCCAGGGCCACGCCGGCGCAAGCGGCTCGGTGTGACGGGAATCCCTGGCGACGTTGCCCCTATCGTAGGACGACGGGAGTTCGAACGACGCTGGTGCTCGATGGCTTCGGCAAGGCGGCTGGTTGCTCGCGGCATGGCTTGGTGCACGAAATGAGACACTTCGGTTTGAAAGCGCGGGTCCAACCCTGCGCCGTCATTCGACGGTGACCGACTTCGCCAGGTTGCGCGGCTGATCGACGTCCGTGCCACGCCAGACCGCGACGTGGTAGGCGAGCAGCTGCAGGGGCACCGCGTAGACCACCGGCGCCACCAGTGCCGGCACCGTCGGCAGGACGATGGTCCAGGCCGCGTAGCGCGCCAACGCGCGGTCCCCGGCCTCATCGGTGATGAGCAGCACCTTGCCGCCGCGCGCGACGACCTCCTGCAAGTTGCTCGCCGTCTTCTCGAACACGTCGTCGCTGGGTGCTACGACGACCACCGGCGTGTGCTCGTCGACCAGAGCGATCGGCCCGTGCTTGAGCTCGCCGGCGGCATAGCCCTCGGCATGGATGTAGGTGATCTCCTTGAACTTGAGCGCGCCCTCGAGGGCGACCGCGTAGCTCGGGCCGCGGCCGATGTAGAGGAGGTCGCGGATGCCGGCGAAGCTCTCGGCGACGTCACGGATGCCCGCGGATCGCTCGAGCGCCTCGCGCAGCAGGCCGGGTAAGCCGGTGAGCGCGCGCAACGCGTCGCGCTGGGCACGCTCGTCCATGGTCCCGCGCAGCCGACCGGCCGCCAACGCCATGCAGGCGAGGGTCGCCAATTGCGTCGTGAACGCCTTGGTGGACGCGACCCCGATCTCGGGCCCGGCGAGCGTGCGCAGCACGCCGTCGGCCTCGCGCGCGATCGAGCTTTCGGGCACGTTGACGATGCCGAGGGTCGCCACGCCGGCCGAGCGGCAGAGCCTCAGCGCCGCCAGCGTGTCCGCCGTCTCGCCGGACTGGGAGATGAAGATGGCGCCCTCGTCCGTGGCGAGCGGCACGTGGCGGTAGCGGAATTCCGAGGCGATGTCCCAGTTCACCGGCAGCCGGGCGAACCGCTCGAACCAGTATTTCGCCACCATGCCGGCGAGCGACGCGGTGCCGCAGGCGACCATGTGGAGCGCCCGCACGCGCGCCAGGTCGAACGGCAGCTCGGGCAAGCGAAGCTCGGCCGTGCCGACGCCGAACGCCTGCAGGGTGTCGCCGACGACCGCCGGCTGCTCGTAGATCTCCTTTTCCATGAAGTGCTTGTGGTTGCCCTTGCCCATCAGCGCGCCGGAGAAGGCGGTGCGCCTGATCGGCCGCTCGACGACGCGGCCGCCGGGCTCGCGGATCGTCGCACGATCGAACCGAACGGCGGCGATGTCACCCTCCTCGAGATACTGGATCCGATCGGTCAAGGGCGCGAGCGCCGCAGCATCCGAGCCGACGTACATCTCGCCGTCGCCGTAGCCGATCGCGAGCGGGCTGCCCTTGCGGGCCGCGACGAGGAGGTCCGGCTCCGCCTCGAACAGCACGACCAGGGCGTAGGCGCCCTCCAGCTCGGCGATGGCCCGGGCCGCCGCCTCCTCCGGCGCGAGACCCTCGCGCATGCGCTCGGCGATCAGGTGCGGGACGGCCTCGCTGTCGGTCTCGGTCTCGAAGTGGTGCCCCGCCGCCGCCAGCCGCTCGCGCAGCGCCTCGAAGTTCTCGATGATGCCGTTGTGCACCACCGCGATGCCGCCCGCCATGTGGGGGTGCGCATTGGTCTCGTTCGGGCGCCCGTGGGTGGCCCAGCGGGTGTGACCGATGCCGGTCGTGCCGCCGAGCGGCCGCTCCTCCAGCACGGCAGCGAGCCGGCTGATCTTGCCCTGCGCACGCCGCCGCTCGACGCGGCCTGCGGCGATGGTGGCGATGCCCGCGCTGTCGTAGCCTCGGTACTCCAGGCGACGCAGGCCCTCGAGCAGGAGCGGCGCCGCCGGCTGCCGGCCCAAGAGGCCGATGATTCCGCACATGGTCGTCTCCGATGTCGCGCCGCCCAGCACCACATCCAGCTGGCATTTAGCCGAATGCGGAGCGTGGCGCCACACACCCTTGCGCAGCACGCGCCGCTCGCCTACCCCGCGGCGACGAGAGGTCGAAGGAGCGAGCCATGATCGCAGGAGGCGATGGCGAAGCGCGTGGCGCCGGCGCGGTCTGGGGCATGCTCATGGCCGACGCCTCGTGCCTCGCCAGCCGCCGCGGCGGCGACACCACTCCGCGGGGCGAGCATGACCAGGCGGGCAAGGCGGCCGCGACGCTCTCGGCCCTCGGCGAGGGCGGCCTGATCCTCCTCGAAGCCCTCGCTGAGGCCGACGGTGACGCCGAGGCCTACGAACACCGGCTCTCGGCCGCCCACCAGCCGATCACCATGCGCGCCGGCGCCGACGTAGCGGCGCCGGTCGTCCGGGGCCCCGACGTGGCGGCCGAGGTTGCCATCGCCGGGCTCGCGCCGCTCGTCGTCCGCTTTGCCGGTGACCCGCGGCTCATGAGCCACGTCGACGCCTACACGCGGGTGCTGCAGGACAGCGACCGCGCGGTCGCCTACGCCTGCGCCCACGCTCGCCTGCTGGCGACCCTGCTACGCGGCGCGAGCCTGGACAAGGCCCTGGACGGGCTCCTCGGCGTCCTCGAGCGCCGGACCGAGATCGGCCATGAGATCGGGGCGGGCGTCGACGCCGCCCGGGCGGCGCGGGGCGAGCCGGTGCCCGCCGTCGCCGAGGGCCTGGGCCTTTCCGACCGTCTCCAGGACGCCTTTCCGGCTGCGCTGCAGGCCGCGCTCGCCTCCGAGCACGATCTGCCGGCGGCACTCGCCGCCTGCAGCGCGTCGGGCGACGACAGCGGTCGCGCGATGCTGGTGGGCAGCTGGCTGGGCGCCCGAGGCGGGCTCCCAGCGGTTCCCCCTGCTTGGCGCGAGCGGCTCGTCGACGGCGCCCGCATCGCCGCGGGACTGGCCGGGCTGGCGGGGCGGCGCCGGGCCGCGGCACCGCTGCGCGCGCACTGAGGCGCGCGTGGCACCGCACGTCGTCGCGCGGTCGTTGACGGGCCGCGACTGGATCGAGCCGCCGGTCGATGCGGAACTGGCGCGCGCGCTCGCCCAGCGCCTCGACCTGCCGGAGGTCGTGGGGCGGATCCTGGCGATCCGCGGGATCGAGCTCGACGCCGCGCCGGCCTTTCTCGAGCCGCGCCTGCGCACGCTCATGCCGGACCCGTCGACCCTCGCCGACGTGGACGTGGCCGCCGAGCGGCTGGCCCGCGCGATCCGCCGCCGCGAGCGGATCGGCGTCCTCAGCGACTACGACGTCGACGGCTGCACGTCGGCAGCGCTGGTCGTCCGCTGGGCGCGCCTTCTGGACAGCGAGCCCACGGTGCGCATCCCCGACCGGATCGACGACGGCTACGGGCCGAGCGTGGCGCTGATCGATGCGCTCGCCGACGCGGGCTGCGGCCTCGCGCTCGTGCTCGACAGCGGCACCACCGCCTTCGCGCCCCTCGCCCACGCCGCGGCGCGAGGCCTCGACGTCGTCGTCGTCGACCATCATCAAGCCGAGGCGGAGCTGCCGACGGCGATCGCGGTGGTCAACCCGAACCGCCAGGACGAGAGCGGCGCGCTCGCGGGCCTCGCCGCGGTCGGGCTGACCTTTCTGCTGCTCGTTGCGACCAACCGTGCGCTCCGCCGCCAGGGGCACTTCGCTACCCGGACCGAACCCGATCTGCGGGCGTTCCTCGACCTCGTGGCACTCGGCACGGTCGCCGACGTGGTGCCGCTCCTGGGCCTCAACCGCGCTTTCGTGAGCCAGGGCTTGCGGGTCCTGGCGGCTGGCGGCAATGCCGGGCTCGCCGCCCTCGCCGAGGTGGCGGGCGTCCGCCGCCCGTGTCGCGCGTCCAGCCTCGCCTTCGCCCTGGCCCCGCGGCTCAATGCCGCCGGACGGCTCGCTCACGCGCTGCCGGCGATGGAGCTGCTCGCGACCGCGGATCCGGGCGAGGCGACGGCACTGGCGCAGCGTCTCGATGCGCTCAACGGACGTCGACGCGCGGTCGAGCAAGCGCTGCTCGACGACGTCGCGACACGCCTCGAGGCCCAGGTGGCGGATGGACGTCGCGTGCTCTGCGCGCACGGCCGTGACTGGCATCCCGGAGTCCTGGGGATCGTCGCCGGCCGGCTCGCGGAGCGTTTTCACCGCCCGGTCCTCCTCGCCGGGCAGGTGGACGACGAGGCGGTCGGCTCCGGCCGGGCACCCGAAGGATACGATCTCGGTGCCGCACTGCGGGCGGCCGTCGCCGCCGGCGTCGCCCGCAAGGCCGGCGGCCACGCTCGGGCCGGCGGCTTCACCGTGGCCCTCGCCAAGCTCCCGAGCTTCCACGAGCTCGTCGAGAGCACAGCCGCGGCGCCGACCGTGCCGCGGCTGTCGATCGACGCCGCCGTCGCCACCGCCGGCGCGAACAACCGGCTCGTCGATGCCCTCGCCCGGCTCGAACCCTACGGCGAACGTCACCCGCGACCCCGGCTGCGCGTGGTGGGCGCGCGCATCGCCGACCTGCGCGTGGTCGGCGAGCGTCATCTCGGGGTGCGCGCCGCCGGGCACGACGGGGCCAGCCTCAGGGCGATCGCGTTTCGTGCCGTCGGCACCGCGCTGGAGACCGCGCTGGCGCGCGCTCGCGACCGGCCGTCGCTGCAGCTCGCCGGCCGGCTGGAGCCCGACGGCTATCGCGGCCATGGCCACGTGCAGCTGCAGATCGACGACGTCGCCGAGGACGCCTGAGCGACTGTGTTGGCGGTCAAGCGTTTTGCCACGGTGT
>CAYZSE010000151.1:0-6345 GCA_964481035.1 uncultured Geminicoccaceae bacterium
TCTGTGCGAGCATGCGCGAAAAGCCCGCGGGACGGCCGCGCCGCCGTCTTGAGCTCGCGCTGAATGGTCGTATCGGACGCCCGGAAGCCCGAGCCGCGCCGAGCGTGGCCTCGGCTCGAGCCCCGAGGTCAGGCCGTGCCGGTGCAGCGGCCGTCCGGGATGTTGTCGTTGTGGGCCGCGCCTGCGCCGTTCGCGACGTTCGCGGTTCGGTCCCCTCGGTCGGCGACGCGCCGCACCAACTCGACGGCGGCGTCTTCGCAGTAGGCGCCGGTGCTCGTGACCGCGATCGGGCAACGCAGCAGCGACGGGTTGTCGAGCCCGGCGCCGAGCACCTCGACCTCGCTCCATTTCGGGTCGTCCAGCCCGAGCGCAAAATAGAGCGAACTCGAGCGATTCATGAGCTCGCGCGCCGGGACGGGAAGGCGGTCCAGCAAAGCGTCGAGACCGGGATCGTCCGCTATCATGGAGGCCGCGTCGACGATTTCGACGTCGGGATGCAGCGCACTGACCGCCTGCAACAGATCGTCGACGAGCGTCGCGCGCGCATGATGAACGATGGTGAGCATGTCTCGACCGCCCTTGCTGCCTGGTGAGGATACGGCGCGAGAAGCCCGGAAGATCATGCCGCGGTGCATGTCTGCCTACAGCCGCCGAGGGCGCTGCCCGCCGCGCCTTCAGCGAGCCCGCATCCAGAAGCGCTCGACCAGCACCATATGCGGGACCGCCAAGGCGGCGAGGCCGATGAAGACGACATGGAGGGTGGTCGAGCCGAGCGCCACGCCGGCCTGGAGCAGCAGCGCCAGGGCGACGGCCGCGATGGCCCAGGTGGCCAACGTCAGCGGCGCTGCCGCGCGCAGCGCCTCGGGGGCGTCGAGGCCGAGCGTGCGAGCGCTCTCCGCCAAGTGCCGGGGCGAGTGCAGAAAGCAGAAGTAGACGAGAAAATAGACGAGTGGCGGCAAGGCGGCGGCGGCGACCGTCAGGCCAGCCAGTTCGACGGCCGTCCGCGGCGTTCGCCATCGCGCTCCGGCGCAGGCGGCCAGCACGCCGACCGCGGCGAGCGGGGCCGCGAGACGCAACCCCGTGACGGCACCTGTCGCGGCTTCGGCCGGTGCCAGCGTCGCGAAGATCTCGCGCACCTCATTCGGCCAGAATACGGCCGGCAGCGACACGACGAGCGCACCGGCGAACGGCCGTTGCCAGCCCGTCAGCTCGTCCCGCCAATCACCGCCGAAATGGACCGCGGAATAGGCGAGGAAAAGGCCGAGCGCGGCGGCCGGCAGAAGCCACCAGATGCCTAGCACCGCGGCCGCGAGGCCGAGATAGGCGACGCCGAACAGCGCCAGCCCCGACACCCGGGGCAGCGGCCACAGCGCCTCCGCCAGCCGCAGATCGAGTGCCCCGTGCGGGATCCCGAGCAGCGCCACGAAGGGCGCTAGGACGAGCGCCTGGGTCACCGCGTCGGGTTCGATCGCCGCGACGCCGGCGGCGGCCGTCGCCGCCGCCGCACCAAAGAGCAGCGTGTCGGGTCGGCCGAAGCCTCGCTGCCTCATGCCGCGAGCAGCTCGCGCAGGAACGGCATGGGGGGCAGCGCACCGATCACCGCGAGACGATCCTGCGGCAGCGTCGAGCCGGAGAGAAAGCGTTCGAGGCGATCGGCCGGCGCATGCCGGAAGAGCTTCATGAACAGGCTCGGCGCCCGTTCGGGCCACCGCTGCAGCACGCGCAAGAACAGCGCGTCCATCCACCGCGTTGCGGCCCCGTCGAGGCGAACGGGCCGCAGCGGCGCGCCCGCGATCAGGGCTCGAGCCTGGATGCTCGCCGCCGCCTGGATGCGTTGAAAGGCATAGCCAGTACTCGGGCGTGCGGCCCCGCCGACGAGCCCGGCGCGGATCCACCGCGGGTGCGCCGTCGCCCCGGCGGCGCGAAGACCGCCGCCCTGCATCGGAATGAAGCCACGCTCCTCGCGAACGACCTCGTAGGGCCGGCCTCGGCGACGGACCTCGATCGCTTCGTTCAACGCGGCGCGCAACCTCGCCTCGCCGGGTCGGGTTGCGGCGAAGGTCGTCGCTTCGACCAGGGCGCGATCCGATGTGAAGGGCAAGGTGTAGATGAAGTCGACGCCATCGCTGCGCGGCGCGGCGAACGACATCAGCTCGACCTCGGCGTCGTCGAAGACCGCGCCATCGACCTGGATCTCGCGGCCGATGAAGTACTGGCCGTAGCCGGTCGCGGTGCCGCCGGGGCGCGTGTCGACGACCCAGCGCGCCGTCACCGCACCGGCCGTGGTCTCGATCCGGAGCGCGTCCGCCGGCGCGGTGGCGCACGGGTCTGCCAGCACGGCCGTGCCGCGGCTGAGCGTCACGTTCGCCGCGGCGTCGAGCACGGCCGTCGCCTTGTCGTAGAAGGCGAGGGCGCCGATCGATTGATAGCGGAGCGCCTGCGAGCTTCGCCGGGCGGTCTCGCCGTTGGCCGCTACCGCCCAGCGCGCCCAGCGCGCCCGCACGCAATCGGCAAAGGGATCGCCGCCGAGCCGCCAGAACGACCACGTGCGGTCATCCTCGTAGGCCTGCCGCGGCTCGATCACGAGCACCCGCAGGCGACTGCCCGCGAGGCGATAGGCGAGGCTGAGACCGGCACAGCCCCCGCCGAGAATGGCCAGATCGACGTCAGGCTCGGGCATGGTCGGCACCTCTCTCGAGACCGGCGCCGCGGCTGGCCGCTCTGGGCGCGCCGCCGTCCGCGGCATAGGGCCGCGCGGGCGAGCGAAGCGCGCGCCGGCAGGCCGCGGCCGCGACGGCGAGACGCCGCCGCCGTGGCACCACCACGCGCCCCTCCCAGAAACACCCCTCCCGCTCGCGCAGCATGACCCCGATCTCCCCGTAGACCGCCGCCGCCGCGCTCACCGCCAAGCGTGGGCGCAGCGGCAAGTACCCGAGCCCGGCGAGGCCGCTCGCGTAGTGCCGGTCGGCCAAGCTCAGAACGCGCAGGACCGCGGCGGCGCACGCCGGCCGCACGCCGACCGACGCCCTGGCGATCGCATCGGGCCTGAACGGTGCCCACGCGTAGGGCAGGTAGCGCCGCCCCAGGTGGGCGTCCTCCGCCACGTCGCGGGCGATGTTGGTGAGCTGCATGGCGATGCCGAGATCCACGGCGCAGGACCGTGCCGGCGACGACCGCGCTCCGAGAACCTCGGCCATCATCGCGCCGACGGTGCCCGCGACGGCGCCGGCGTAGGCGAGCAGCTCGCCCTCGTCGGCAATCTGGACCGCGTCGAGGTCGCCGCGTACGCCGGCGATGAGCCGGCAGGCCGGTGCGAGGTCGAACGGCACGGCGCGTGCCAAGTTGACGAACTCCACGGCCACCGGGTCGACCGGCGCCGCGGCCTCCAGCTGGCGGTGGATGCTGTCGAGCCGCACCCGGCTCGCCGCGTCGCCGGCAAGATCCGCGAGATCGTCGACGGCGCGGCACGCGGCGTAGAGCCGCGCCACCCGGGTCCGTTGCGGTTCTGCCAGCAGCGTTGCCGCCAAGGCGAACGAGCTGCCCCGCACGCGCATCGATTGTTGCGCATCGCCCGAGCCGGTCATGGCGACACCGGTTCGATCAGCCGGTCGAGGACCTTGGCCGACAGGACGACGCCGGGCATGCCCGCTCCCGGATGGGTGCCGGCACCAACGAGGTAGAGCCCGTCGACACCCTCGGCGCGGTTGTGGAAGCGAAACCAGGCCGATTGTCGGAAGATCGGCGCGAGGGAGAAGCCGGCGCCGTCGACGCTGCTGTAGCGATCGCGGAAATCCTCCGGCGTCATCCAGAAGTCGGCGCAGATCGTGTCGGTGAGCCCCGGCAGCAGGGTGCGATCGAGCGCGGCGACGATGCGGTCGCGCAGCCGCGGTCCCTCGACAGCCCAGTCGATGCCCTCGGCCTGGAGGTTCGGCACCGGGCAGAGGACGTAGAAGCTGTCGCAGCCCGCCGGTGCGAAGCTCGGATCGGTCGCCGTCGGGCGATGGAGGTAGAGCGAGAAGTCCTCGGCCAGCACCTTTCGGTGAAAGATGTCGTCGAGCAGCTCGCGGTGGCGCTCACCGAACCAGATCGTGTGGTGCGCCACATCGGACCATTGCCGTCGCGCGCCGAAGAACAGCACGAAGAGCCCCATCGAGAGGGCGGCCCCGGCCGCGCGGCGCCGCGCGAGCCACGACGGTCGCGCGTCCGGCAGCATGTGACGATAGAGGTGCATCGGATCGCAGTTCGAGACGACGATGTCGGCGGGCAGGTCGGTCCCGTCGGCGAGCCGAACGCCTCGCGCACGCCCGCCTTCGACGAGAACCCGCGCGATCGCGGTATCGAGGCGGATGTCGATGAGCTCCTCGCGCATCAAGCGCTCGAGCGCGTCGATGAGCGCGCCGGTTCCGCCGATCGGGAACCACACGCCGTGCTTGCGCTCGAGATGATTGATGAGCGCGTAGATGCTCGTGGTCGTGAAAGGATTGCCGCCGAGCAGCAGCGGCTGGATCGAGAACGCCTTCTTGACCCGCTCGTCCTGGAAGAACCGACCGACGAACGACCACACCGTCTCGTGGGTCCGCAGCCGCAAGAAGCCGGGCACGTGCCGGGCCATGACCCGCCAGTCGTCGAACGGCTGATCGGCGAGCTGGTCGAACGCGACCCGATAGATCTCCTCCGACGCCGCGCCGAGCCGGCGATAGCCGTCGACGTCGCGCGGCTCGAGGCGGGCGATCGACGCCTCGGTCGCTTCCTCGCTGGGACCGTAATCGAGTGAGCTGCCGTCGCTGAAGGCGAAGCGATACCACGGCGCCGGGACCGTCAGCGTGACGTAGTCGTGCAGCGACTTGCCGAAGAGCGCAAAGAGCTCCTCGAACAGGAACGGGGCCGTCAGCACCGTCGGGCCGGCATCGTGGCGGAACCCCTCGCGCTCGAACACCTGCGCTCGGCCGCCGAGACGCGGGCATTGATCGACCAGCGTGACCGCGTAGCCCTTGGCCCGCAGGCGTAGGGCGGCGGCGATGCCGCCGAAGCCGGCACCGCAGACGATGGCGCGCGGCACCTGCGTCGAGAGCGCATCCATGGTCAATGCAGCTTCCGGCCGAGGGTGTCGGCGAACTCGACGTAGCGTGTGCCGGTGCCGGCCGGCAGCTCGCGGGCTCGCCCTCGCGCCAGCAACAGATGATCGCGCGCCAGTTCCCGGGCGTGGGCGCGCGCGGGGCTCTTGTTCACACCGTGGCATGCGCAGATGACCGACAGGACGTTCAACGCGCCGGGTCGCGGCCCCCGCACCGTTCCGTCATCCAGCTCGTCGGCGAGGTCGTCGAGGATCTGGTACGCCACGGCGAAGTCGCGACCGGCTTGAGCGGCGACGCGGATGGCGCCGGTTTCGCCCGTGAGCTGAAAGACGAGCTGCGCCGGCAGCGCGAACAGGGCCCCTGTTTTCAACGCGGCGACCTCGCGATAGGCATCGAGCGTTGGGCGCGACGCGGCCACGAGCGACCGTTCGGCACACTGCCCGGCCGCCGCGAGCCGAATGGCATCGGAGACGAGGGCGACCAAGGGCCCCACCTGAGCCGCCGGCGCGATCCCCGCGAGCGTCGCATAGGCGGCCGCGATGAGATGATCGCCCGTGCAGATCGCGGTATCGACGTCGAACACGGCCCACAGCGAAGGCCGCCCGCGCCGTATCGCGTCCCGATCTTGGACGTCGTCGTGGATCAACGACGCGTTGTGGAGGAGTTCGACACAAGCCGCCAACTTCAACGCGGTCGCACGGCAAACCCCGAGGCGCGCAGCAACGTCGAGCACGATCGACCCGCGCAGGAGCTTGCCGCGGCTCGACAGATGATGGCGCACGGCCTCGTCCAGAGCGGCCGAAGAGATGACCTCCGTCGCTCGTTGGGCAACCAACGTGTGCAGGTGATCGACGGATACAGGTTCGACCGGTCGATCGGTGACCGCTGCAGCCATCTCGGCTCTCCTCGGAAAATGACGGGCGGCGACGGTGCGCCGCCCGCGAAATCACGCCGTCGCCGGCGCGCGATTGCCATCGTACGAGCGGTCATGCTCGGACTTCCGCACCGCGATCACGTAGATCAGGACGCCGAAGGCCGCCTTGGCGACGATGTCGGCGACGGTGTAACCGACCTGGATGATGGTTTCAGAACCACCACCGCCGAGACCGACCAACGCGCCGAAATAGACCACCGGGTAAAACGACCAGGAGACGACGGTCACCCAACGGGCGGCATTGACGAGCCCACGCACGTCGTCCGGCTGCCGCTGGATCGAGTCGCGCAGGCCGAAAAACAACTCGTAGACGATCCACAAGAACGGGAGCATCGA
>CAYZSE010000152.1:0-6246 GCA_964481035.1 uncultured Geminicoccaceae bacterium
AGATCGAGCGCACGGGCCGTTGCCGGCTCGGTGTAGACGCGCGCGCCGGCGACGTAGCCCGGCGGCAGCGCCACGCCGACATCGCGGTGCGGGCCCTGGAGGCGCGTCGGGTAGAGGTGGGTGTGCGGGCCTTCGGGGGTCGCGGTGCCCGGGGCGGCGATCGGTGCCGTGACCTCGATCCGCCCGATCGGCGAGCGCACGACCCGGGTCGGGCTGGCGGTGACGAGGCGCTCGAGCAAGGCGGGGTCGTCGAGGGCGCGGTGTCCGGCGGCGGCGCGCAGGGCGGCCAGGAGCGCGGGCTCGGCCGTCCGCACCGCGAATTGCAGGCGGGCGCAGGCGAGGCCGAGATCGAAGAGGGTCTCGGTGCGCCCGGCGACGGCGACGCCGCGCCGGTCCAGGCCCAGCTCGACGAGCCGGGTCGCCGGCTCGGTGCGGACGCGCGCCTCGTGCAGCGCGAGCACGATCTCGACCCCTTGCGGGCCCTCGTGGACGAAGCCGCGCAGCCCCGGCGTGGCCCTGAGGCGAAGCGCGCCGCCGGGGTGGACGGCCAGAAGCTCGCCCGGGCGATGGCGGGCGGCGACGGGTACTTCGTCGCTGCCGAGGAACTCCGCCGCGGCCCCGGCGACACCCAGGCTCCAGACGGTGCCCGGCAGCGGCGTCAGGTCGAACAGCCGCTCGAGGAGCGCGGCACCGCTCCACGGCAACAGGCGCACCGGCCGGCGCAGCTCCGCCATCCGCGCCGGCAATGCGGCCCAGACGTCCTCCTGGCGGCGGGCCGAGAGCTCGCCCCAGCCGAACAGCTCGTCGCCGTTGCGCCCGCAGCCGAGGCACCAGCCGGTGCGCTCGTCGAGCACGCAGACGCCGACGCAGGGCGAGGGCAGGAGCGGGGCGGGCGCGGTCATCGCCGGCTCGCGTCCGCCACCGCGCGGCGCACGGCGTCCTGATCCTCGAGCGCCCGCGTCTCGGCGATGACGACGAGGCTGCCGCAAGTCCCTTCGCCGGCCTTCCACGGCCGGTCGTAGTAGCGCTCGATGCGCGGGCCCACCGCCTGCAGCACGTGGCGCATGGTCTTGCCCGCGACGGCGAGAAAGCCCTTCACCCGCAACAGCCCGTGCTCGCGGATGACGTCCTCGAGCCGCGCGGCGAAGCGATCGGGATCGGCGATGGGAGGCAACTCGACGACGATCGAGCGGAAGTCGTCGTGGTCGTGCGGCTCGCCGCCGTCGTGGTGCGACCTGCGGCTCGCCAGGTCGTCCTCGGCGCCGACGCCGAGGCCGAGCGCCACCGTCGGGTCGATCCGGCCGTGCTCGACCCACAACAGCGGCACGCCGGGCCGCGTCTCCTTGCGGATCGCGGCCTCGACCGCGGCGCGCGTGGCGTCGTCGACGCGATCGGCCTTGTTGACGACGACGAGGTCGGCGGAACCGAGCTGCTCCTCGAACAGCTCCTCGAGCGGGGTCTCGTGGTCGATCGCCTCGTCGGCCTCGCGCAACCGCTGCACGGCCTCGGGATCGGCGGCGAACAGGCCCGTGGCGATGGCCTCCGCGTCGCAGACGACGACCACGCCGTCGACGGTGAGGCGATTGCGGACGTCGGGCCAGGCGAAGGCCTGAAGCAAGGGCTTGGGGAGCGCGAGGCCCGAGGTCTCGATGACGATGTGGTCGGGCTGCGGCTCGCGGGCCAGGATCCGTTGCATCGCCGGCAGGAAGTCGTCGGCGACGGTGCAGCAGATGCAGCCGTTGGCGAGCTCGACGACCTCCTCCTCGGTGCAGCCGGCGATGCCGCAGCCGGCGAGCATCTCGCGGTCGACGCCGAGATCGCCGAACTCGTTGATGAGGAAGGCCAGGCGCTTGCCGTCGGCGCGGCCGGCGAGATGGCGGATCAGGGTCGTCTTGCCGGCGCCGAGAAAGCCGGTGACGACGGTCGAGGGGATGCGGGCGGCCATCGGCTCAGGTCTCCGCGAGATCGTGGTCATCTTTGGCGGGCCCGCGTCCGCGGCGATGCCCGAGGGGTTGTCGGTGACGCCGCATCGTCGGCGAGCGGGTGCCGGGCCCGGCGGCGGCGGAGCGAGCGGCGCGGCGCTCCAAGTCGGCTCGCCGGGCGCGGTCAGCCCTCATCGCGACCGGCCGATCCGCCACGGAACGCGTGACGGCGCGGGCGGTCGAAGGGCGGTCGGGTCGCATCGTCGCGCATGTCGTCCTCCACCGGTGCACCCCGCCCGGCCTACGGGTGATCCACAGCGACGGCAGGTCTCCTGGCTCACGGCTCGCCGCCTCCGGCCCGCCTTCCCGGCCTCGGATGGAGGCCAGTGGCATCGGGGGTCGGAGGCTCGCCGCTCACAGTTGCGGGGGCAGCGCCGGCTTGGGTGGCGAACCACCGCACCGGCTTCCCTGTTCGGTCCCGAAGGACACCGTCACGCATGCATCATGGCGCATGGAAGCCGTCCGGGGCAAGCCCCTTCCCCGCTCGTGCTTTTCGCCTACCGTTGCAGCGCCGGTGTGACAGCGCGCACGGACGACAGGCTCGGCGCGCCGCATGCTGGAGTAAGAGGCGCGCGGTGAACGACGAGGAGGACGACGATGCCACGCCCCAGCTCGCTTGCCGTCACCTGTCTCGTCTCCGCCTTGTTGACGACGGTCCCCGCCATGGCAGCGGGGCAGGGGGCTCCGGGGGATGCCGCGTGGCCTTACTTCGTCGCCTACGCCCTCGGCGTTCTGATCGTCCTCGGTTTCGGCGCCCTGCATTTCGACCGCCCGACCTTCGTGCTCGCCGACAAGCCCGACGGCCGGGTCATCTGGCCCGTCCCGCCCCGCTTCACGACCCCGCGGCTGACCTACACGATCTGGATGGCCGTCTATCTCGGCATGGTCCTGCTCGTCTTCGTCCTGATGGAGCGAGCGCTCGCGCGGATGGACCTGAGCGAGCTGTTCGGCGAGGCGTGGAGCTGGATCCGGCACTACCCGCCGGTGGCGGCGGCCGTGCTCCTCGCCGGGTTCGCACCGGCGGTACCGGGCACGCAGCAGCTTCTGCGCGGCATTCGCGACTTCTGCCACCGCAGCGCCTCGATCCCGGATCACGCCAAGGGCCGCTACACCGCGCTGCGCGCCGGCGTCGACCACGTCTCGCCGGGCGATCGGCGCCGCGCCCGCGAGCTCGTCCGCGACGGCGTGGTCGCCGATGACGACTTCGATCTGCCCGCGCATCGCCCGGAGGCCCGGTTCGCGCAGGCCCTGCACCTGCTCGCAGCGGCGATGCACAAGGCGGGCACGCGGGGCAGCCGCTACGCCCAGACCGTGCGGCGCCCGGAGCTGCGCCTGCGCGAGCTGCAGGACGAGGCGCGGGCGATCGCCGATGCGATCCGGCCCGACGCCGACAGCGAGCGCCGGTTCGGCGGCGCGATCGGCGAGCGCATCGAGGCGCTCTACGCCGGTGCGCTGCAGTTCGTCGTCTGCGTCGTGCACGGCTGCGAGCGCAGCGAGGCCGGCATCGCGCGCTGCCTCGGCGATCTCGGCTTCGCCGCCAGCGTCGCGGCGGTGGGCATCCGCTTCAGCCTGACGCCGATCGTCCTCGTCGGCGCCGTCTTGACGCTCGTGCTGTTCTTCTTCGGCCTCGTCCTCTGGCTCGTCATGCCGACCGACGCCATCCGCCAACCGGTCAACAGCGTGCGGGCGGTGGCCGTGCTGTGGGGACTCCTCTTCGTACCGACTCTGCTCGTCTTCGCGCTCCGCTCGGCTGCCGCCGAGACCTGGTGGCCCTTTCGCATGGCTTGGGAGCCGCGCCCGCTGCTGCCGCTCCTCGTCGCAATCCTCGTCGGCGCCGCCGGCGGCGTCGGCGTGATGGGCGTGGTCGAGCTGATCGGCATCCTCGGTGACGACAAGAGCTTCCTCGACCGGCTGCCGTTCGCGGCGATCGGCCCCGTGGTCGCGCTCGCCGCCGCCTTCGCGCTCGACGAGCCGCTCGGGATCGACGGGGCGCGCCGCCGGCGCGACGGCCTCGTCTTCGCCGTGGTGCTGGTCGTCGGCCTCTGCATGGTGACGTTCATCGGCCTGTTGCTGTTCTTCGGCCGGCCGAGCCTCGACCACCTCCACTACTACGTCCTGGTCGCCGTGCCGGGGCTGCTCGTGGGCGGGCTCGTCTGGTTCGTGGCCGGACGGTCCGCGTCGTTCCTCGGCGTCCGCGACGCGGTCGAGTACGCGCTCGTCAAGGAGCTCGGCGATCAGCTCGCCGAGCTCAGCGACGTCGCGCCGCACGAGCTCGACGGCCCGGCGTTGCGGCACTTCGGCTCGCTGGCGCTCGTCCGTACCGATCTGAGCCTGCAACGCTTCTTGGAGGAGGCCGGGCTCGCGACGCCGGCCGGCGCGCTCACGACCGAAGGCGCGGCGCGGCTGCAGGAGGTGCTCGGTCGCGCGCATCGCTCGGCGGCACGGCCGTGCCGCGAGGCGCCGCCGCCCGTGGTCCGGATGGTCGCGCGGAGCAACCAGCCCTAGCCGATCGGGAGCGAGCGGCCGGCGGGCCGCGGCCCGGACGGGCGGCGGCCGCCTCAGCTCTCGAAGCGGGTGTGGCCGCGGCGGCGCTCGTCGATGGGCAGGTCGAGATGCAGCGGCTGCTGGGCACGGTGCGGGCAGTGCTGGCGCGGGCACAGCCGGCAATTGATGCCGATCGGCGTCGCCAGGTCGGGGTCGCTGAGCTGAAAGGTCTGGGCGTAGAGCAGCTTGTGGGCGTGCTCGATGGCGCAGCCGAGGGTCACCGCGAGGCGATGGTCGTGGGTGTGCTTGTCGAGGCGCGGCCGGTCGACGGTGCGGTTGATCGTGAAGTAGCGGGTGCCGTCGGGCAGCTCGACGAACTGCGGCAGGATGCGGCCGGGGACGGCGAAGCTCTAATGGACGTCCCAGCGCGGGAAAGTACCTACTTACTGGGCCAGGGGATACGACATATTTGTCACATATTGCCCCCCGCCGAAGATCGTTGCTATTACAATATCGGTTACTCTGGCTACTCCTTTAGCCGCCGAGTACGGCCGCCCAGGCGAACTTAAATACTATTGTGGCGACATTTGCCACAAGAAGTCACTCGCGTTCACTCGTTGTGCGCCTCTGAATCGGCAAACACAAAGCGTATTCTCCACTCAAATTTTCCTTTTAGGAGGCGTTGCAACGCGACGTTCGTTACTCGGCTTAAAATGGCTAGGTAACATAGGCCTCAGAAATACAAATTCATAAACACGATGAGTTATAGTTCGGTTGAAATCGCCCCGCCAGCGTTCCGCGAGAAGCAACAGGTTAGAGCAGTAACTTGGCTGCGCGAAAGCTTCACGCTGCGCTTCAATAAATGGCAAAAAGGTTTCAGCAAATTTAATGATCTTGGTGTTCTCAAGATTGAATGCAAACCCTTCATCGATATCTCCTTGTAGAATAGACACCGCTATTTCTTCAAATTTATCTAAGCACAGATTAATAGAATCGCGCTCCTCTTCAGAGCAGTCATTATACTCTACCGGAACAACACTTCCTATTCCGTCGATACCTTTTTGCCGACGATGCCGCCTTATAATTTTGCGCACGTCATCTATCGCTGCCTCGTGCTTTTTATCATCCCTATATCGACTAAATACGTCAAATGTGTGACGCTTCCGGCTAACAATCAGTTGAATGCGGCCGCTATAAAGCCATCCCAACGTTGCAAGGACCGCGCTCACGACGATGGCAGTACTTGTTTCCATCAGGTAAACTGACACCTGCTGACAGGTGAGCTTTGAGCCAATGAATTTGTTGCAGTAGAATTAGGGCTACTGACTGTGCCGGCGCCCTAAGCAGGCGGCTCTGACGAAAACTTACGTGTGTCGAACCCGCGCTGCTTGGTTATCCACGCCCATGGGCGCCAGCCCCTGCAACCTTAGATCCCAAGTTTGTCGAGCATTGCAACCTCCAGTTTGCCGCCGTGGAACACCAAGTCAACACCGTTTGTCTGACGCACATTCCACGAAGGCTGAGAGACATCCATAACGGCTAACGGCAATGCCACAACCGCTCCATCGTCCTTCAGTCGCATATAGCAGCGCATATTGCTATCCCCTTTTACGTAAATGGCGCGGGTTGCGTACCGTTCAACGCACACCCCGAAACCCGCCGCCTAAACGCAGCAGCGAGACGTCACGTGGTCCGTTGAAGCAGCCTTCACAAAATTCAGGGCGAGCCTCAGCTCTCGAAGCGGGTGTGGCCGCGGCGGCGCTCGTCGATGGGCAGGTCG
>CAYZSE010000153.1:0-6219 GCA_964481035.1 uncultured Geminicoccaceae bacterium
CCGGTGCCTACGCCTTGCGTCGGGCTTGGTGGGTGGCGTCGTCCGGCGTATGTTGCGGCGCAGCATCAGGAGGCCATGCCATGCCCGAGACCACCCGCGCCATCGCCAAGCTGCCGTCGCTCGACGTCGACATCGTTCACGACCGGAGCGAGGAGGACGGGGCGGAGCGCCTCGCCATCCGCATCACCGGCCGCCCCGACCTCGAGACCGCCGCGCGCTTCGTCGAGCCGCAGCTCCTGGCCGCCGCCTTCTCGTTGAACCCCTGGCTCCAGCTGCAGACGCAGATGATGCAGCGCCTGTGGCAGCCCTGGCTCGCCATGAATCCGATGCTGCGCCCCCTCCTGCCGCCGCCGGCGCGGGACGACTAGGCGCCGGACGGTCACTCGCCGGCGCCCTTTCGCGCCTCCTTCGGCACTGCTATGCCCGGTATGGTCGACGAGGTGGTGATGAACGGAACGTCGAAGCGGTTGCGCAGCCAGGACTGGTTCGACAACCCCGACTACCCCGACATGACCGCGCTCTACCTGGAGCGCCAGCTCAACTACGGCCTCACCCGCGCGGAGCTGCAATCGGGCCGTCCGATCATCGGCCTCGCCCAGACCGGCTCGGACCTGGCACCCTGCAATCGCCATCACCTCCAGCTCGCCGAACGCGTCCGCGAGGGCGTGCGCGATGGCGGCGGCATCGTCATCGAGTTCCCGATCCACCCGATCCAGGAGACGACCAAGCGGCCGACGGCGGCGCTCGACCGCAACCTCGCCTATCTCTCGCTCGTCGAGGTCCTCTACGGCTATCCCATCGACGGCGTCGTGCTCACCACCGGCTGCGACAAGACCACCCCCGCCTGCCTCATGGGGGCCGCGACCGTGAACATCCCGGCCATCGTGCTGTCGGGCGGGCCGATGCTCAACGGCCATTTCAAGGGCCAGCTCACCGGCTCCGGCATGGTCATCTGGCAGGCGCGGCAATGGTACGCCACCGGCAAGATCTCTTACGATGATTTCATGGAGTACGTGGCCACCTCGGCGCCGAGCGCCGGCCACTGCAACACCATGGGCACGGCGAGCTCGATGAACTGCATGGCCGAGGCGCTCGGCATGAGCCTGCCCGGCTGCGCGATGATCCCGGCGCCCTACCGCGAGCGCGCGCAAATGGCCTACGCCACCGGCAGGCGTATCGTCGAGATGGTCCACGAGGGCCTGACACCTCGGAAGATCATGACCAGGAAGGCGTTCGAGAACGCCGTCATGGCCTGCGCCGCGATCGGCGGCTCGACCAACTGCCCGCCGCACGTGACCGCCATCGCCCGCCACATGGGCGTCGAGCTCGCCGTCGAGGACTGGGAGCTGGGCTACGACGTGCCGCTGCTCGTCAACCTGCAGCCGGCCGGCAGGTACCTCGGCGAGGACTTCCACAAGGCCGGCGGCCTACCCGCGGTCGTGCGCGAGCTCATCGGCGCCGGCAAGATCCACAGCGACGCCATGACCGTGAGCGGCAAGACCGTGGGCGAGAACCACGCGGCGCCGCTGCCCTATGTCGACCGCGCGATCATCCGCCCCTACGCCGAGCCCCTCGAGCCCGCGGCTGGCTTCCTCGTCATCGGCGGCAACATCTTCGACAGCGCCATCTTCAAGACCTCGGTCATCGCACCGGAGTTCCGCGAGAAGTATCTCGGCGAAGGCGGCTTCGAGGGCAAAGTCGTGGTCTTCGAGGGCCCCGAGGACTACCACGACCGCATCGACGACCCGGACCTGGCGATCGATGAGAACACCTTCCTCTTCATCCGCAATGTCGGACCCAAGGGCTACCCGGGAGCGGCCGAGGTCGTGAACATGCGCCCCCCGACCTACCTCATCGAGAAGGGCATCACGGCCCTGCCCTGCATCGGCGACGGCCGCCAGTCGGGCACCTCCGACAGCCCCTCGATCCTCAACGCCTCGCCCGAGGCCGCCTCGGGCTCGAACCTCGCCATCATCCAGACCGGCGACCGGGTGCGCCTCGACGTCGCCAGCCGCCGCCTCGACGTCCTGGTCGACGAGGACGAGCTGGCCCGGCGCCGCGCCGCCTGGGTTCCCGCCGTGCCCGCGAGCCAGACCCCCTGGCAGGAGATCCAGCGCCAGCTCGTGGGCGAGCTCGCGACCGGCGCCTGCCTCGAGCCCGCCGTCGCCTACCTCGACATCGTCGCAACCAAGGGCAAGCCCCGGCACAACCATTGAGGGGCGACACGGCTCGGCGGCCTTTTCTGGGCTTGCGCTTTTGGCGCGAAGAAGATTGTCGGTGGTCTCGGCCATCGAGAGAGCGCGGCAAGGGAGACCTCTGCGCAGCGCTCGAGCCCCTCTGCCACCGACCGTGCGTCGCGCCCCGGTCTTGCCTTGCCGGGGCGAATCGGCGACACCGCCGAGGTGGTTCTACGGGCTCGATCGGGGATACCAGCATGCAGCCGTTCACGACCCTCACCGGCATCGCCGCGCCGTTGAACGCCGTCAACGTCGACACCGACGCGATCATCCCCAAGCAGCACCTGAAGACGATCCAGCGCACCGGCCTCGGCCAGGCGCTCTTCGAGGAATGGCGCTACGAGCTCGACGGCACCGAGAAGCCCGACTTCGTGCTCAACCAACCGAGGTACCGGAACGCCGCGATCCTCGTCGCCGGGGCCAATTTCGGCTGCGGCAGCTCGCGCGAGCACGCGCCCTGGGCGCTCCTCGACTACGGCATCCGCTGCGTCATCGCGCCGAGCTTCGCCGACATCTTCCACAACAACTGCTTCAACAACGGCATCGTGCCGATCGTGCTGCCGCAGGAGGAGGTCGACGCGCTCATGCGCGAGGCCGCCGAGGCGCCCGACCCGACCTTCACGATCGACCTCGAGCGCCAGGTCATCGTCAGGCCCCAAGGCAACCGTGAGCTGCCCTTCGCGATCGACGCCTTCGGCCGCCACCGCCTCCTCGAGGGCCTCGACCAGGTCGGCCTGACGCTGGTCAAGGCGCCGCAGATCGAGAGCTTCGAGGGCCAGCAGCGCCTCGGCCAGCCCTGGCTCTATCCGGCGGCCTGAAGCCGGAGGGCCCCAACCCTACTCCTCGCGCCAGTAGTCGTTGGCGGCCGCCACCGTCGCAAAGAACTCGCCGACCACGGCCGAGGTCTGGATCAAGAGCGCCGGGTCGCGGGCGTAAGCCCCGCGCAGCTCGACCAGCACGTCCGTGTCCGGCTGGGTCGTGGTGACCGCCATGCGGGCCAGCTCGACGGCGAGAGCAAAGCCCTCTTCGGGCGTTGGCGTCTGAAGGTCGAGGTCTTCCTGGGCCGCGGCCGACGGCGCCGTGAGCGACAGGCCGGCGAGGACCAGCGCCGAGGCGGCGATGCGCACGAGATATGGCATGATAACGTCTCCTGCCCGCGTCCGCCGGGCGGATCCCGAGGACCGCGCGGGGTGCGGATATCGCAACCCGGCTTCTTCCTCAACGGACATGAGCTCCGACGACGTCGCAGGTGGGCCGCCGCCTCCGCTCTGGACTGCGCTCAGACGGCGCGGTAGGTGGACGGTTTGCGGTCGTGGCACGGAGTGCGGGGATGGCACCGTCGGTTCTCTTGCTGCCGGGCGACGGGATCGGCCCGGAGGTGATGCGCGAGGTGCGCCGGATCCTCGACTGGTTCGCGCGCACCCGCGGCCTCGAGTTCCGGATCGAGGAGGACCTCGTCGGTGGCGCTTCGATCGACGCCCACGGCGTTCCCGTGACAGATGCCGTCGTTGCCAAGGCCAAGGCCGCGGACGCGGTGCTGTTCGGGGCCGTAGGCGGTCCCAAGTGGGAGAAGCTGCCATTCGAGGTGCAGCCCGAGCGCGGGCTCCTGCGGCTCAGGAAGGACCTCAGCCTCTTCGCCAACCTGCGCCCGGCCATGGTCTTCGACGCCCTGGTCGATGCCTCGTCACTGAAGCCCGAGCTCGTCCGGGGCCTCGACATCATGATCCTCAGGGAGCTCACCGGCGGGGTCTATTTCGGCGAGCCCAGAGGCATCATCGAGCTCGAGAGCGGCGAGCGCCGCGGCGTCAATACCCAGGTCTACGACACCCACGAGATCGTCCGCATCGGCCAGGTCGGCTTCGAGCTCGCCCGGAAGCGGGCCAAGCGGCTCTGCTCGGTCGAGAAGGCCAACGTCATGGAATCGGGCGTGCTCTGGCGCGAGGAGATGACGAAGCTCGCCGCGTCCTACCCCGACATCGAGCTCTCCCACATGTATGCCGACAACTGCGCGATGCAGCTCGTGCGCCAGCCCAAGCAGTTCGACGTCATCGTCACCGACAACCTGTTCGGCGACCTGCTCTCGGACTGTGCTGCGATGCTGACGGGCTCCTTGGGCATGCTGCCGTCGGCGTCGCTCGGCGCGGCCGACGCCAGCGGCAAGCGCAAGGCCCTCTACGAGCCGGTCCACGGCTCGGCGCCGGACATCGCCGGCGAGGGCTCGGCCAACCCGCTCGCCATGATCCTCTCCTTCGCGATGATGCTGCGCTACTCCTTCGACGAACCCGAGGAGGCGGCGTTGCTCGAGGCGGCGGTCGAGCGCGTGCTCGCCTCGGGCAAGCGCACCCGCGACCTCGCGAGCCCCGGCACGACCCCGGTCTCGACCGCCGAGATGGGCGAGGCCCTGATCTACGAGCTGTCCGCGGCGCAATAGCGCTGCGGCCGCCTGCGACGACCGTTTCAGCGGCGCGCCGCGAGTGCGGCAACGGCATCGCCGTGGACGGCCATGGCGGCGACGGGCTCGCGCCGCGCCCCGACCGGCGCGTCCAACGCTTCGGCTCCGCGGTGGTTGGGCGTCACGATCCACCAGACGAACGCGCCGCCCTCGGCGGCGGCACGCCGCGCCAGCTCCGTCATCAGCGGCCGGGCGATCCCGCGGCGACGTGCGCCCGGGGTCACGTAGAGGTTGGAGAGATAGAGCCCGCGAGCCGACCGGGCGGCCTCGTCGGCTGCCATCATCCGGGTATAGCCGACGACGTCGGCGACGAGGCTCGCGGCGAGCCGCCGCTTGGTTTGCTCTTGCGCCATCGACGCTTCCTATGACAGATCCATGGCGCGTGCGAGAGCGACGGCATCGAGGCGAGGCTCGGCGATACGGCGACAGGCTCGCCGTGCTTGCGCTTCGCGGCGGTCCGGCACGCTGGCGTCCTCGCCATTGTCCGCGGCTTCGATCTCAGGGCGGTTTCCATGACCTATCGCGTCGCCGTCGTCGGCGCCACCGGCGCCGTCGGCTCGGAGATTCTCAACATTCTCGACGAGCGCGACTTCCCCGCCGACGAGGTGACCGCCCTCGCCTCGGTCCGCTCGGCCGGCAAGGAGGTCTCCTTCGGCGACCGCGGCACGCTCCGGGTCGAGCCGCTCGAGGACTTCGACTTCGACGGCATCGACATCGCGCTGTTCTCGCCCGGGGCCGCGGTCTCGGCCGAATTCGCGCCGAAGGCGGCCGCCCAGGGCTGCATCGTCGTCGACAACACCTCGCAGTTCCGCATGGACCCGGACGTTCCGCTGGTCGTGCCCGAGGTGAACCCCGAAGCGCTGGCGGGCTTTCGCGAGCGGGGCATCATCGCCAACCCGAACTGTTCGACCATCCAGATGGTCATGGCGCTCAAGCCGCTGCACGACATCGCGCCCATCAAGCGCGTCGTCGTCGCCACCTACCAGTCCGTCTCCGGCGGCGGCACCGAGGCCATGGACGAGCTCTTCGAGCACACCAAGGCCATCTACATGAACGACAGGAAGGAGCCCCAGGTCTTCCGTAAGCCCATCCCCTTCAACGTCATCCCGCAGATCGACGTGCCGCTGGCGGACGGGCTCTACAAGGAGGAGTGGAAGATGGCGGTCGAGACCCAGAAGATCCTCGATCCCGCCATCCAGGTGTCGGCGACCTGCGTCCGCGTGCCGGTGTTCGTCGGCCACTCTGAGGCGGTCAATGTCGAGTTCCACGAGCCGATCAGCGTCGCCGAGGCGCGCGACGCCCTCTTGGAGTTCGCGGGCATCGTCGTCGTCGACGATTACGAGGGCTACGAGTACGTCACGCCGATCGAGTGCGTCGGCGAGTTCGCGGTCTTCGTCTCGCGCTTGCGCGCCGATCCGACCGTCGAGCACGGCCTCAATTTCTGGTGCGTCAGCGACAACCTCAGGAAGGGTGCGGCCCTCAACGCCGTCCAGATCGCCGAGGCGCTCATCCAGGACGGCCTCGTCTGAG
>CAYZSE010000154.1:0-4795 GCA_964481035.1 uncultured Geminicoccaceae bacterium
ACGTCCGCGATCTCGGCGTCGACGCGATCTGGGTCTCGCCCTTCTTCCGCTCGCCGCAGAAGGACTACGGCTACGACGTCGAGGACTATCGCGCCGTCGATCCGCTGTTCGGCTCGCTGGAGGACGCCGACCAGCTCATCGAGGCGGCGCATCGGCGCGGGCTCAAGGTGCTCGTCGATCTCGTCCTGAGCCACACCAGCGACCAGCATGCATGGTTCCTCGAGAGCCGGCAGAACCGGACCAACCCCAAGGCCGACTGGTACGTCTGGGCCGATCCCGCCCCGGACGGCACCCCGCCCAACAACTGGCTCTCGATCTTCGGCGGCAGCGCCTGGCAGTGGGAGCCGCGCCGCGGGCAGTACTATCTCCACAATTTCCTCGCGGCCCAGCCCGACCTCAACATGCACCACGACGAGGTCGTCACGGCGCTCCTCGACGTGGCCCGGTTCTGGCTCGACCGCGGCGTCGACGGCTTCAGGCTCGACGCCATCGACTGCGCCGCCCACGATCCAGAGCTGCGCGACAATCCCGTTCGCCCCGCCGCCGAGCGCCTCCCCGGCGGACTGATCGAGACCAACCCGACCGCGCGGCAAGTCCAACTCTACAACAAGGGCCGGCCCGAGACGCTGGACCTGCTGCTCGCACCCTTGCGCCGGCTCTGCGACGGCTATGAGAACGTCGTGCTGCTCGGCGAGATCGCCGGCGACCGCGCGCTCGAGAACGCCGTCGCCTATACCGGTGGCGGGCGTGGCATCCACATGGCCTACACCTTCGACATCCTGGCTGCGCCCTACACCCCCTCCGGCCTCGCCGGCGTGCTCGACCGGCTGGAGGACACCATCGCCGACGGCTGGCCGTGCTGGTCCTTCTCCAACCACGACGTTGTCCGCGCGCCGACCCGGCTCGGCGGCCTCGCGCCGAGCGAGCCCCTGCGCCGGCAGTTGCCGATCCTGTTGGCCTGCCTGCGGGGCAGCGTGTGCCTCTACCAGGGCGAGGAGCTGGGGCTGGAAGAG
Organism: uncultured Geminicoccaceae bacterium; assembly: GCA_964481035.1. Taxonomy (GTDB): domain Bacteria; phylum Pseudomonadota; class Alphaproteobacteria; order Geminicoccales; family Geminicoccaceae; genus JAAAPF01. The sequence goes on from CAYZSE010000154.1 coordinate 1,014, forward strand.
GCCGAGCTCGCCTTTGAGGACCTGCACGACCCCTACGGCATCGCCTTCTGGCCGCTCTTCAAGGGTCGCGACGGTTGCCGCACGCCGATGCCCTGGCACCGGGACCGCCCCCACGGCGGCTTCACCACCGCGCGCCCGTGGCTGCCGGTGCCCGAGGACCACATTGCTCGTGCCGTCGACGCCCAGGAGGCCGACCCCGGCTCGACGCTGAGCGCCGTCCGCCGCTTCCTCGCCTGGCGCCGGGCGCAGCCGATCCTGCGCACCGGCGCCTGGCAGCGGCTGGAGGCCCCCGAGCCGCTGCTCGCCTTCGCCCGCGGCGAGGGCGAAGCGCGGCTGGTCTGCGCGTTCAACCTCGCCGACGCGCCGGCGAGCTGGCCTGCGCCACCGGCCCTCGCGCCGGTCGACGCACCCTTGCCGGATCCCGCCGCGGTCACGGTCGAAGAGGTCCACTTTCCGCCCCACGGCCAGCTCATCGCCCGTCTCGCCGCCGGATGGCGCTGATCATGGCCGATGTACTCTTGAAGAACGTCAAGAAAACCTTCGGCTCGACCGACGTCATCATGGGCGTCGACCTCGACATCGCCGGCGGCGAGTTCGTCGTCTTCGTCGGCCCGTCGGGCTGCGGCAAGTCGACCCTGCTCCGCCTCGTCGCCGGCCTCGAGGACATCACCTCCGGCGAGCTCTGGATCGGCGGCACGCTGGTCAACGACAAGCCGCCGTCGGCGCGCGGCATCGCCATGGTCTTCCAGTCCTACGCGCTCTATCCGCACATGAATGTCCAGGAGAACATGGCCTTCGGGCTCAAGCTCGCCGGCATGTCGAAGGAGGATCGCGACCGGCGGATCGTCGAGGCGGCCAGGATCCTCGAGATCGATCGCCTCCTCGACCGCAAGCCGCGCCAGCTCTCCGGCGGCCAGCGGCAGCGTGTCGCCATCGGCCGGGCGATCGTCCGCGAGCCCGAGGTCTTCCTCTTCGACGAGCCGCTCTCCAACCTCGACGCGGCGCTGCGGGTGCAGACCCGGATCGAGATCGCCAAGCTGCACCGTCAGCTCGGCGCCACCATGATCTACGTGACCCACGACCAGATCGAGGCGATGACGCTCGCCGACAAGATCGTCGTCCTCGACGGCGGCCGGGTCGAGCAGGTGGGTGCGCCGATGGAGCTCTACCGCTACCCGGCCAACCGGTTCGTCGCCGGCTTCATTGGCTCGCCGACGATGAACTTCCTGCCCGCCGAGCTGAAAGGCGTGCACGAGGACACGATCGAGCTCGCGGTCGCCGGCGGCGCCACGGTCCGAGCGCAGCGCCCGCGGGGCGGCCTCGACGGCGACAGGCTGACCCTAGGGCTCAGACCCGAGCACCTGCGCCTCGCCGCCGATGCGCCGCTCCGGGGCGAGGCCGCGGCGGTCGAGCAGATGGGCGGCGAGAGCTTCGTCTACGTCGATGTCGGCCTCGACCGGCCGCTCGTCGTCAAGGCGCCGGGCGAGGCCACCGTCCGCGCCGGCGAGCAGGTGGCCGTCGCGGTACCGCCGGAGGCGGCCTACCTGTTCGACGGCAACGAGCGTTCCCTCGGCCGCGAGTGGCCTCGCCGGGCCTGACATCGGGCCCGCACCGCGCCGCTCACGACGGTCGGGCAGCGCAAGTGCCGAGGGCCATCGCCGGCGCCACCGCTTGGCCGAAGCCGCGATCGCAGGCTATGCGACCCGGCATGCACCACGATCGCACCGCCGAGCTGGCCACCCTGGTCGTCATCGCGACCGGCGCGCTCTGGGGTCTCTATTGGCTGCCGGTCCGCCGCGTGGCGGAGCTGGGGCTGCCCGGCGCTTGGGGGACGTTCGCCATCGTCACCGCCGCGGCGGTTCTCCTCGCGCCGGCGGCGTTCCGGCGACGCCGCCACCTGGCGAACGCCGATCGCGCCGCGCTCGCCTCCATAGCGCTCGGCGGCGCCGCCTTCGCTCTCTATTCGGTCGGCCTGGTCTACGGCCGGGTCGCGATCGTCATCCTCCTCTTCTACTTGACGCCGGTATGGAGCACGTTGCTGGGCCGCTACGTCATGGGCTGGCACCCGCCGGGCCTGCGCATCGTGGCCATCCTCATCGGGCTCGCCGGTCTCGTCGCGATGTTGAGCGCGGACGGCGAGCTCCCCTTCCCGCGCGGCGCGGGCGAAGGCCTGGCCCTGGCCTCCGGCATGCTCTGGGCGGTCGCCACGACCGGCATCCGAGCCTCCCCGTCGCTGCGACCGTTCGAGGCCGCGTTCGTCTTCGCCGCGGGCGCTTCGGCCGGCGCCCTGCTCCTGGCCGCGACCCTCGCCCCCTCGCCACCGGCGACGGCGCTCATCGGCCTGGGGCCCATGCTGGCGTGGGTGGGCGCCGCGGCTGCGGTCTGGTGGAGCCTGTCGACGGCGGCCCTGATGTGGGCCGCGTCGCGCGTCGAGCCCGCCCGCGTCGGCATCCTGCTGATGACGGAGGTCGTGGTCGGAGCTTTGACGGCCGCGTGGCTCGCCCACGAGCACCTCCGCCCGCTCGAGATCGCCGGAGGGGTTCTAGTGCTGGTCGCGGGCATCCTCGAGGTGTGGCCTGTCCGGCGGCCGAGGCCGCTGGCGGTGCCGTCACGCGACGATTGAACCCCGCTGCCCGACAGGGCCGGGAGTGCCTACCCCGCGACAGCCCGATCGGTTGCGCCCGTGGCGGTGGCCGCCCAGGCCGGCGTCGGCACATTCTCGTAGAGCGCCTTGATCCGCGCGCTCGCGTCGCGCATGAGCCGGTGCCCGTCCATCTGCTGCAGATGATTGAAATGCAACACCACCGCGCCCTCGGGCACGCCCAAGAAGAGGCAGAAGAACCAGCGCTTCTCGTGATCGGAATGACACGGATAGGTGAAGGCGAAGCGCTCCAGCCGACCATCGAGCACCGCGCTCAGGGCCTGGCGCGCCTCCTCGGCGAAGGGATCGGTCGAGCAGGACGAGCAGATCGTGAGATAATTCGACCCGAGCCCGAAGACCCCGTCCTCGAGGCCGTTGTCCTCCGCGAAGCGCCGCCAGCCCTCGTTGATCGAGAGAATGGTGCCGTCGTGGCCCACGATGGCGGCGTGGGCCGGAATGTCCTCGAGGAGCTGGGCCAATGCGGTCGTCACGAGGGCCTCCTTCGCCGACGACGTCGGCTGCTGGTGACGGGCCCGTCTTTCGAGCCACCTGCAACCGTAGGTCGCTCTCGGTCCTGGTTCCATGCGCTCGATCAAAGGGGGCCGTTCGACCATTGGTCGAAAGCCAGGGCATCGCCGGCTCGCTAGCCAGGAACCAACACCAAGAAGAGGAGCCATCTCGTGCCGGAGGCGCCGCCTCAACCGTCCGCCGAGCAGGCGCGCATCGTCCGCGCGATCGGCTTCAAGCTCATGGCGGTCGGCCTCTTCTCCTGCATGGCGGCGCTGGTGAAGGTGCTCGCCGCAGCGCTGCCCACCGGCCAGATCGTCTTCGCCCGCTCGTTGTTCGCGCTTGTGCCGGTGGCCTGGCTGGTGTGGCACGGCGGCGGCCTCCAAACCTTGAGGACGCAGCGGCCGCTCGGCCATGCGCTGCGCTCGGGAGCGGGCCTGCTCGCCATGTTCTGCGGCTTCACCGCCCTCGGCATGGCGCCCTTGCCGGACGTCGTCGCCATCGGCTTTGCCGCCACCATCTTCACCCCGATGCTCGCCCGTTTCGTCCTCGGCGAAGAGGTCGGCATCTACCGCTGGAGCGCGGTCGCCATCGGCTTTGTGGGCATCGTCGTCATGCTGCAGCCGGCGGGCCT
>CAYZSE010000154.1:4895-6119 GCA_964481035.1 uncultured Geminicoccaceae bacterium
GGCGGCGCCGCCCAGATCCTCATGACCCGCGCCTACGTCCACGCCCCGGCGAGCGTCATCGCGCCGTTCGACTACACGGCGCTGATCTACGCGTCGGTGATCGGCATCCTCGTCTTCGGTGACCGGCTCGACGTCGAGGTGCTCATCGGCGGCGCGCTGGTCGTCGGCGCCGGGCTCTTCATCTTCTACCGCGAGCGCTATCTGGGCCTCCCCCGCGGCCGGGCGCGCGCCCGCGCCGTCGGCCCACCGGGCCCCCCGACGGGCTGACACGCTGGGCTGAGAAGGGCTTGGAGGTCAGCCGAAGCGGGCGGCGAGGGCCTCGACGCACGGCGCCAATCTCTCCTTCGCCGTCAGCCGCACCCACCAGCCCGCCGGGATCGCGGCCTCGCCGTGCGCCGCCCCCAGCCAGGCGCCGACCACGGCCGCGCGGCTCGCATTGTCGCCGCCCGCGCGCGCGGTCTCGAGCAGCGCTGTCGGCAGGTCGTCGCCGTGGCGAACGAGAACGTGCAGCATCGAAGGGAAGGTGTTGGGCAGGTAGCACGAGCGGCCGACCTCGCCCGTGGCGTGGATCGCCGGCAGGTCCGCCATCGCCCGCGCGTCGTCCCAGCGCTCGCGAATCTCCCGGGCATAAGGCTCCGGCGCGCGGGCGATCGCGCCCTCGACCGCCTCGAGCAGCGGCACGCCGTCGAGCAGGTCCGCGAGCAGCCGGGCGTAGACCGTCGCGTGCGCCACCGTCCGCTCGTTGTTCTGCACGACCCGCACCGCCGCCTCGACGCGCAACTCGAGATCGCCGTCGCGGGCGTGGGCGACGACCACCGGCGCGAGCCGGCAGAGGCTCACCGTCTGCTCGTCGTCGGCGCCGTCGCTGAAGGGATAGGTGCTCCCCGGATGCGCCCGGCGCCACTCCCGCTCGCGCTCGAGCAGGATGCGCGTCGGCTTGTCGAGAAAGCCGCGGTAGTCGCCGGCACCGTAGACCGCGACGAGCCGTCGGCCGTAGTCCTGGACGTCGAGCCCGCCGCGCTCGACCACCGAGGCGAGAAGCGCCAGGGCCGCGTCCGCGTAGTGCGTGCCGTCCCCGGGCGCGCGGCCGCGATGGTAATGATCGGCGGCCGGCGCCTCGAAGCCCGCGATGCCGCCCGGAAAGCGCCGCTGCCGCTCGCGCAGGTTGTAGAGCCAGTGCGTGCCGAGGCAGAGCGCATCGCCCACGAACTGGCCCATGAGCGC
>CAYZSE010000155.1:0-4327 GCA_964481035.1 uncultured Geminicoccaceae bacterium
CGCGTCCAGCCCTACGACGTGACCAAGGCGACGGCGGAGGGCCTGCGCGCCGCCGGCATCGCGGGTCTCAACCTCGACCTGATCTACGGCCTGCCGTACCAGACCGAGGCGATCTGCCGTGACGACGCGAGGAAGGCGCTGAGCTTCGCCCCGGATCGGCTGTCGGTGTTCGGCTACGCGCACGTCCCGCAGATGCGCAAGCACCAGCAGCTCCTGCCCGAGGCGGCGCTGCCGTCGGGTCTCGAGCGGGCGGCGCAGTTCGAGGCGATCTGCGACGAGCTGCAGGCGGCTGGCTATGTCCGCATCGGCCTCGACCATTTCGCCCATCCCGCCGACGCCATGGCGAAGGCGGCGGCGACGGGCGAGCTGCACCGCAACTTCCAGGGCTACACGACCGATCCCGCCGACGCCCTGATCGGTCTCGGGACGACGGCCATCGGCTCCCTGCCGCAAGGCTATGCCCAGAACCACGCGCACATGGGCGACTACCGCAAGGCCGTGCTCGCCGGCGAGCTTCCCGTCGCCAAGGGCCGGCCCGTCACCGCCGACGACCTCGCCCGCCGGCTCATCATCGAGCGCATCATGTGCGCCGGCGCGGTCGATCTCGATGGCGTCGCCGCCGAGCTCGGCCTCGCCCGCGACCGCCTCGCCCCCAACGGCGACCGGCTCGCTCCACTCGTCGCCGACGGCATCGTCGCCACCGACGGCGTCCACTACGAGGTCCCGCGCCGGCACTGGTCGCTGCTGCGCCTCGCCGCCGCCGCCTTCGACACCTACCTCGACGCCGGGGCCGACCGCCACAGCCGCGCCGTGTGAGCCGCCGGCACGCGACCAGGCGAGCGCGAGAGAGCGTCCCACGCTGGTCATCGACGGCCCGCGCGCGACAGGATAGTCTATGCGACAAATCCGCCGGCGCGATCGTTGAGCCCAACGCCATGTTCCAGGACTACCACGAGCCCTTGCTCCCGCTCCTGGAGGACGCCATCGTCCCGATCACGCTCGCGGACGCGACGACGCTTGACCAGGAGTTGGTCTTCGTCAACCGCGCCTTCGAGGAGCTCACGGGCTACGGTCGAGCCGAGGTGCTCGGCCGCAATTGTCGCTTTCTGCAAGGGCCCGGCACCGATGCGGTCGTTCGCACCCAGATCCGTGACGCGCTCAACCGCGAGCGGGTTTTCACCGGGGTCCTATGCAATTACACCAAGACCGGAAGACCCTTCCACAACCTATTGATTATACGACCGATCAAGGCATCGAGAAGCGGCCTGAAGCTGTTCATGGGCTGTCAGTTCTCGTTCACGGGACAGTTCGACTTGAGCGAGCTGCACGCCCATCTCGACGTCGAGCGGGGTCTCTTCAGCCATCTCAGCACCGCGCTCTGAGCCCCGCGCGCCGGTGCGGTTCCGAGGCGACAGGTCGCGCGCGCGCAAAAGCGGCCCGCGCCGTCGCCGTGGCGTGCGCCTTAAGGCGTATTGGCCGGCCGCCGCCGCACGGGCGAACTCCGCCTCGAAGAATGGCCGCGGAGGACCGCCTTGCATCTGTTGAACGCCGCCGCCGTCGACGCCGACGGCGGCGAGCCGGTCGATCTCGCCCAGACGCCCGCCGATCTGGTCATCCTCTCGACCGCCGAGACCGAGCTCGCCGTGCTCAAGTCCGGGCATCGCGCGCTCGGCGCCGCGGCACCGAGCCTGCGCTTGGCCAACCTTCTCAAGCTCAACCATCCCTACTCGGTCGACCTCTACGCCGAGCGGGTCGTGGCGCACGCCCGCTATGTCGTCGTCCGGCTCCTCGGCGGTCGCGGCTACTGGCCTTACGGGGTCGAGCGCCTCGCCGCCGTCTGCCGGGCGCGGGGCATCCCCTTGGCGTTCCTGCCGGGCGACGACCGCCCCGATGCCGATCTCGCCGACTGGTCGACCGCCCCTGTCGAGGCCCGACGCCGGCTCTGGCTCTACCTCGTGCACGGCGGGGCGGACAACGCGCGCCATCTGCTCGCCTGGCTCGCCGCCGCCATCGCCGCGCCCGCGGGGCCCTGGCAGGAGCCCGCGCCGCTTCTGCCAGCGGGCCTCTACCGCGACACGGCGACGCCCGCGGGGCCCAACGCCGCGCTCGTCTTCTATCGGGCGCTGGTCCAAGCCGGGAACACCGAGCCCGTCGACGCGCTCGCCCGAGCGCTGGAGGCGGAGGGCCTCGGCGTGCGCGCGGTGTACGCCACGAGCCTCAAGGACCCGCAGGCCGCCGCCATCGTCGCGGCGCTGCTCGCCGAGCCACCGCTCGACATCGTCGTCAACCTCACCGCCTTCGCGCTCGGCGACGAGCGCACGCTCCTCGACGCCGGCCGGCGGCCCGTGCTGCAGGCGAGCCTCGCCGCCCAGTCGCGCGGGGCGTGGGCCGCGTCGACGCGCGGGCTCGGACCGCGCGACCTCGCCATGCAGGTGGCGCTGCCCGAGGTCGACGGCCGTCTCTACACCCGCGCCGTCGCCTTCCGTGAGATCGGCGACATCGACGCCGAGGTGCAGGCACCTCTCACCCGCCACGTCCCCGACCTCGGGCGCTGCACCTGGGTCGCCCGGCTCGCCGCGGCCTGGACGAGGCTCGCGCGCACGCCTGTGGCCGAGCGCCGCATCGCGCTCGTTCTGCCCAACTACCCCAACAAGGACGGCCGGCTCGCCAACGGGGTCGGTCTCGACACCCCGGCGAGCGCCGCTTCCACGCTGCGTTGGCTCGAGGAGGCCGGCTACGGAACGGCGGACCTGCCCGCGGACGGCGCTGAGCTGATCGCCAGCCTCGCGGCCGGCCCAACCAATGCGCTCGCCGATCGCGCGGCCCGCAAGGTGCGCGCGCGCCTGCCGCTCGCCGACTATGAAGCGGCCTTCGCCGCCCTGCCGGCGGCGCTGCGCGAGGCCGTCCTCGCCCGCTGGGGCGCGCCGGCGCATGACCCGCACGTGCAGGACTTCGCCTTCGCCCTGTCGATCCTGCCGCTCGGCAACGTCGTCGTCGGCATCCAGCCGAGCCGCGGCTACCACATCGCCCCCGAGGCCACCTATCACGACCCCGACCTCGTGCCGCCGCACGGCTATCTGGCTTTTTATGTCTGGCTGCGGCAGGAATTCGGACTGCAGGCGTGCGTACATATGGGCAAGCACGGCAATCTCGAGTGGTTGCCGGGCAAGGCGGTGGCGTTGGACGAGGCATCGTGGCCGGAGGCGGTGCTCGGGCCGGTGCCGCACGTCTATCCCTTCATCGTCAACGATCCGGGCGAGGGCAGTCAGGCGAAGCGACGAAATGCGGCGGTGATCATCGACCACCTCACCCCGCCGCTGGCACGGGCGGAGAGCCACGGCGCCTATGCCGAGCTGGAGCAGCTGGTCGACGAGTATTACGAGGCGGCGGGCCTCGACGGTCGACGCGCGCAGCATCTCAAGAGCGAGATCGCGCGCACGACCGAGCGGCTCGGCCTCGACACCGATCTCGGCCTCGGCGTCGCGGCCGATGACGAGGCGCGCCTCTCGGCCCTCGACAACCACCTCTGCGAGCTCAAGGAGCTGCAGATCCGCGACGGGCTGCACGTCCTCGGCACGAGCCCCGAAGGCGCCGCCCGGCGCGAGCTGATGATGGCGCTTCTTCGCGTCGACCGCGGCGACGGCCCGCGCACCCGCTCGCTCCTGCGGGCACTCGCCGACGATCTCGGCCTCCGGGGCTTCGATCCGCTCACCCGCGATCTCGCCGCCGCCTGGGACGGGCCCGAGCCCGCCGTCCTCCGAGCGCTCTCGCCGAGCGCCTGGCGGACCGCCGGCGACACCGTCGAGCGCCTCGAGATCTTGGCCGAAGCGCTCTTGGCCGATGCCCCCTGCCCACCGGAATGGGTGGCCACGCGGGCCGTCCTGGACGCCGCCGACGCCGATCTCGGGCCGCGGCTCGACGGCTCCGGGCCGGCCGAGCGCAAGGCGCTGGTGGACGCCCTCGCCGGCCGCTTCGTCGCACCGGGCCCGAGCGGCGCGCCGACCCGCGGCCGTCCCGACGTCCTGCCCACGGGCCGCAACTTCCACTCGGTCGACAGCCGCGCGGTGCCGACCCCCGCCGCCTGGCACATCGGCTGGCGCTCGGCCCAGGCGATCGTCGAGCGCTACGCCCAAGAGCACGGCGAATGGCCGAGGCGGGTGGCGCTCTCGGCGTGGGGGACCGCCAACATGCGCACCGGCGGCGACGACGTCGCCCAAGCGCTCGCGTTGCTGGGCGTGCGCCCGCGCTGGGATCCCGGCTCGCACCGTGTCGTCGGCACCGAGATCCTGCCGCTCGATCAGCTCGGCCGCCCGCGCGTCGACGTCAC
>CAYZSE010000155.1:4427-5963 GCA_964481035.1 uncultured Geminicoccaceae bacterium
CACAACCAGGACAACCGCGAGCACGACATCCTCGACAGCGACGACTACTACCAGTTCGAGGGCGGGCTCACCGCGACGGTGCGCCATCTCAGCGGTCGTCGGCCCGTCGTCTACCACAACGATCACAGCCGCCCTGAGCATCTGCGGATCCGCCGGCTCGAGGAGGAGGTCTCGCTCATCGTCCGCGGCCGGGCGACCAATCCCAAATGGATCCAAGGGGTCATGCGCCACGGCTACAAGGGCGCCTTCGAGATCGCGGCGACGGTCGACTACCTCTTCGCCTTCGCCGCGACGACGCGGCTCGTGGGCGACCATCACTTCGACGCGCTCTGGGACGCCTATCTCGAGGACGCGGCGGTCAGGGCGTTTCTCGAAGAGGCCAACCCCAGCGCGCTCGCCGAGATCGAGGCGCGGTTCGCGGAAGCGGTGCGCCGGGGCTTGTGGCACCCCCACCGCAACCTCCAGGGCCTGCCGCCCCTCGACACCGGATGAGCACGGACGGCCGCGCCGCGGAGCTGCTCGTCGAGCGTTGGCTGCGCGCCCGCGGCCTCTCGTGCGAGCGCTTTTCGCCGTACCGCCGCCGGCTCGCCAAGACCCCGGACTTCCGCGTCGCCACGCCGGCGGGCACGACCTTCTATGTCGAGGTCAAGACGCTCAACAGTGCGCGCCCCGGGCACGGCGCGCTCGCGCTCAAGCTGGTGCGCGCCCGGGCCCAGTTCGACGCCGTCAATCAGGGCGGCCGCCTCGCCAACGTCCTGGCGCTGGTCGTGCCGGCGCCGGCGGCGGTGGCGCGCACCCTCGCCGACCTCGCCGCGCGCGAGGCGGGCCCCGTCGCCGCGCTGGATCTCGTGCTCGGCTTCTCGACGGCGGGCGCCGAGGTCGCCAATCTGCACCTGCGGGCGGGCTCACGGCACACGGCGCTGGTGCGCGAGCTCGCAGACGCGCGACCCCTGGGGAGGACGGCATGACGATCACCGACGAGGACCTCGAGCACGCCGCCAAGAAGGCGCGGATCAAGGCCGCCAAGGACAAGCTCTACGCCTCCAAGACCGTCGAGAAGGGCCTGTTGATGGTCCACACCGGCACCGGCAAGGGCAAGAGCACGGCCGCCTGGGGCCTCGTCATGCGCACCCTCGGCCACGAACGGAGGGTCGGCGTCGTCCAGTTCGTCAAGGGAAGGCGCGAGACCGGCGAGCGCCAGCTCTTGGCGCGCTTCGCCGACCTCGTCACCGTCCGCGTCATGGGCGAGGGCTTCACCTGGGAAACCCAGGACAAGCAGCGCGACATCGAGGCCGCCCGCGCCGCCTGGGCGGAGGCCAAGGCGATGTTCGCCGATCCCGCCTACCACCTCGTTATCCTCGACGAGCTCAATATCGTGCTCCGCTACGACTATCTCGACGTCCATGAGGTGCTGCGGGACCTGGCCCAGCGCCCGGCGATGCAGCACGTCGTCTGCACCGGCCGCAACGCCAAGCCGGAGCTGATCGAGGCCGCCGACCTCGTGACCGAGATGACGCTGGTCAAGCACCCGTTCCG
>CAYZSE010000156.1:0-2926 GCA_964481035.1 uncultured Geminicoccaceae bacterium
GCCGGCAGGTAGGTGCCGGTCGGATTGTTGGGGTTGGCGAGAAAGACCAGCCGCGTCTTGGCGGTGACGCGAGCGAGAATGGCGTCGACAGAAGCATGCAGGTCGATCTCCGGCGCCGCGACCGGCGTGGCGCCGACGGCGAGCGTCGAGATCCGGTACATCAAGAAGCCGTGCGCGCTGTGGACGACCTCGTCGCCGGGTCCGGCATAGGCCTGCAGCAGCAGGCTGATGAGCTCGTCCGAGCCGGCGCCGCAGACGATGCGATCGCCGTCCAGCCCGGTGCCGGCAGCCAACGCTTCGCGCAGGCGCAACGACCCGCCGTCCGGATAGCGGTGCAGCTCGGTCGCGAGCGCGCGATAGGCCTCCATCGCCCGGCGGCTCGGCCCGATCGGCGACTCGTTGGCCGAGAGCTTCGCCGCGCGGGCCCGCCCCGATGCCTCGGCGCGACCACCGACATAGGCTTCGATGTCGAGGATGCCCGGCCGCGGTCGCGGTCCTGCCATCGTTTGGTCCTCGCGCTTCGAAAGGTGAAACTTCGTCCCGTGCGCCATGGTCTAGGCTCAGACGCCGGCGCGGAAAAGAGCCGGCTAGCTCTCGCGGGTCGCGAGAGGCTTCGCGAAGGCGCCGACGCGGACGCACCGCTCGACCTCGCGGCCATGCTCGCGTGCCAGGTTGGCCAGCCGTGCATCGCTCTCGTCGACGAAGCCTTCGACCTCGACGAGATGCCAAGCCTCCGCGCTGCCCGGCGGCCGGGTCGCCGCCCGCGAGGAGGATTCGAGCCCGGCCTCCGCCAGCAGATCCTTGAGCCGCCCGCGGCTGACGCCCGCCGGCGCGTTGACGGCGAGCAGGCTCGCATCCGCGTCGGACGGATCGGGTCGCACCGGGCTCACGGCGAAGGCCTCGACGCCGTCATTGTCGCCGCCCTTCTCGAACACGCCGAAGGGCAGGCGCGCCACGACGTGCAGGCGCGGGCTCGCCTCGATGAGACCGGCCCACCACAGCACCTCGTCGCCGGGCGGCGGCAGCACGGCCACCTGCACGCTCTCGTCGGTGAGCGCGCGCAACGCCTGCGCCGGCCGCTCGACCCGGACGAGCGGCGTCGCGCCGCCGAAATGGTTGCGGGCGAGGTCCCAGATCGGCCGCTCGCCCGTCGGCGCGCAGACCGCGACGGCGAAGGCTCCCTGGGCGCGGGTGGACGCGGCGAAGATCTCGCGCCAGAGGCGGACGACGGCGGCCTGGTCGACCCTGCCGGCGACCTCACCGACGAGCCGGCGCAGGACGCGCGCCTCGCGGCCGGGCCGGTATAGGAGATCGCTCGCGGTCTTCACCTCGGCGATCCTGCGGCTCACGGCCTGACGCTCCGCGAGGAGCGCGACCATGGCGGAATCGATCCGGTCGATGTCGCGCCGCAGCTCGGCGAGCCGGTGATCGTCTGTTGGGGTCATGTTGTCGCGTCGTGCCGGGTCAGGAAGGAGCCCCGGTGTAGTCGCGCCGACGCCGTTCCGTAAAGGCGATCGCGCGCGTTCCCGCCTGGTCACGCGGCACGGCCTGGCCGTCGCGCGCGGCGGCGCTGCGCACCGGCAGCGGATGAACCCGCGGCGCCCGGCGCTCGGCGTCGGCGAGGACGGGGGTACCGGCGACCATCGACTTCTCGGCCTCGACGAGGATGACGCCGCCGAGCTGGCGGCCCAGCGACGCTCCCGCGCGCTCCCAGAGCGGTGCCGTCTTGAGCCACAGCGGCGACTGGAACGGCGGCACGTAGAGCGCGCGCTCGCGGCGCCGCGGGGCGAACAGGTTGCTCGCGAGCACCGACTGCAGCTGCGATCCGCTGTAGGGCCGGCCCTGGCCGAACGGCGTGCGCTCGGCGAGGCACCAGACGCCGCGGCGGTTGGGCACGATGGCGAGCAGGCGGCCGTGGTCGTCCAAGACGCGCCAGACCTCGCGCAGCAGGCGATGGACGCGGTCGGTGGCCTCGATGGCGTGGACCAGCACGGCGACGTCGATGCTCTGGTCGGCGAGCGGGAGCATGGTCTCCTGGACGGCCGCGGCGCGGTTGGCGCCCGTGGCGGGCCAGGCCGCGCTGCCCTGCTCGTGCGGCATGAGCGCCACGACCCGCTCGGCGTCGCTGGCGAACCCCTCGAGGAAAGGGCCGGCATAGCCGAGGCCCAGCACGTTGAGGCGCGGCGCGCGCGGCCGCAACTCGTCGAGGCGCCGCTCGATCAAACGCTGCGCCAGCCGCCCGCAGGGGCTGGCGTAGAAGGCGGTGAGATCCGCGATGTCCGCCCGCATCGTCGATTTCCGTGCTGCACCCGCTTGCAGCAGTGTACGTCTGAGCGCACAAAAAAGGAACCGACGTCGATAGGAGAGCTGGGATGGCACGCGTGAACGTGGAGCTGATACCGCTCTTGCGGGACAACTACGCCTACATGGTGACCGAGAACGAGACGGGCAGCACCGGCATCGTCGATCCGGGCGAGGCCGGCCCCGTGCTGGACGTGCTCGAGCAGCGGGCACGCCGGCTGGACTGGATCCTCATCACTCACCACCACGCCGACCACACCGGCGGTCTCGCGGAGATCAAGCGGCGGACCGGGTGCAAGGCCGTCGGCCCGCGCGCCGAGTACGGCCGTATCGACGGCCTCGATCTGACCGTCGCCGACGGCGAGAGCTTCGCCCTCGGCCACGCCGTCGCCGAGGTCTTCGAGACGCCGGGGCACACCGCCGGGCACATCGTCTACTACTTCGCCGACAACCCGGTGCTGTTCTCGGGCGACACGCTCTTCGTGCTGGGCTGCGGGCGGCTGTTCGAGGAGAGCGCCGAGGCGATGTGGGGCTCGCTCGCCAAGCTCGCCGCGCTGCCGCCGGCCACGAAGGTCTATTGCGGGCACGAGTACACCTTGGCGAACGCCCGTTTCGCCGTCTCGCT
>CAYZSE010000156.1:3026-5876 GCA_964481035.1 uncultured Geminicoccaceae bacterium
CGCCTACGGGTTCGCGCCCGGCGACGACGGCATCGGCCCGCAGGCCGCCATCGCTCTCGGGGTCTCCGCCGAGCGCTTGCTGAAGACGCTGGTCGTCGAGGTCGACGGCCGCGGCATGGCGCTGGCGCTCATCGCGGTCGACCGCACGCTCAATCTCAAAGCCGCCGCCGATGCGCTCGGCGGCAAGCGGGCGAAAATGGCGAGCGTGCCCGCCGCCGAGCGATCGACGGGCTACGTCAAGGGGGGCATCAGCCCCTTCGCGACCCGGCGCCGCCTGGCTGCCGTGCTCGACGTCGCGGCCCGCGAGCACGAGCGCGTCCTCGTCAATGGCGGCCGCCGCGGCCTGCAGATCGAGCTGGCGACCGGCGATCTCGTCCGCGTCCTCGAAGCACGGATCGCTCCCCTCGCCCGCCGCTGACCGGGCACGCGGCGAACACCGCTGCTGCGAGCACATTTTACACCAAACTTTTGCTTTGAATTCGGCGCCGCCTATTCCCAGTGTTAAATGGCCTTGTGAGGAGATCCCCATGCGCGTCCTCTCGATCGCCACCGCCGTCGTCCTCGCCTCGGCCGCCTCCGCCGAGGCCGCCGAGCCGCTAGTCTCGCCCGAATGGCTGGCCGACCGCCTCGGCAGCGAAGATCTCGTCGTGCTCGACATCCGCAACGCGATCGACGGCGGCTCCGGTGCCGCGTTTCGCGCCGGGCACATTCCCGGCGCGGTCTACTCGAGCTACGGCGAGGACGGCTGGCGCCAGCCCGCGGGCGACGTTCCGGCGATGCTGCCACCCGTGGCCGACCTCGAGGCGCTGATCGGCGGCCTCGGCATCGACAACGACGACCACGTCGTGATCGTTCACGGCGGGGTCAGCAGCAGCGACTTCGGCAGCGCGGCCCGGGTCTTTTGGACCTTCCGGCAGCTCGGCCACGGGGAGCTGTCGATCCTCGACGGCGGCTATCGGGGATGGGTCGCCGATGCGGACCGGCCCGTCGCCCGCGGCGCCGGGGCGATTCGGCCCGCGGCCTACGCGGCGGACCCGCGCTCGGACCTGCTGGCGACGGCCGGTGACGTCGAGGCCGTGCTCGCCACCGGCGGCGCCGCCCTCGTCGACGGTCGGCCGGCCGAGCAGTTCGCCGGTGCCGCCAAGCACCCCGCGGCGACGGCCGCAGGCCACATCCCGGGGGCGCTCAGCTTCGATCAGGGGCATTGGTTCGAGCCCGAGAGCGGCCGGCTGAAGGAAGTCGATACCGTTCTGGCGAGCCTGCCGCCCGAGCTGCGCGCCGGCAACGAGCCGGTCGTGAGCTACTGCAACACCGGGCACTGGGCCGCGACCAACTGGTTCATGCTCAGCGAGGTGGTGGGCCGCGACGACGTTCGGCTCTACGATGGCTCGATGACCGAATGGACCGCCGACCCGAGCCGGCCGGTGGCGACGCTCGCCGACACGGGCCGCTGACCCGGATCTCGCACCTTCCCGGAGCCACCGCCTTGGCCACCAGCTTGACCCGCCCGGCCCTGCGCCTGCCGCCCGCGGCCCTCGCCGCGAGCGCCGCGCTCGCGCTTCTCACCGCCCTCACCTGGGCCACGGTGAGCCCGCGCCAGGCGTGGCTGATGCTGGTGGCGGCGGCACTCGGCGTCGTGCTCTACCACGGCGCGCTCGGCTTCACGGCCTATTGGCGGCGCTGGCTGGTCAACCGCGAGGGGCAGGGTGTGCGCATCCAGCTCTGGATCGTGGCGCTGGGCTCGCTCGCCTTCTTCCCGATGATCGGCGGCTGGCTGCCCGGCTTTTCGGCCGGCGGCTTCGTCGCGCCCCTGGCGCTCGAGCTCGTGCTCGGCGCCTTTCTCTTCGGCGTCGGGATGCAACTCGCCAACGGCTGCGGCTCGGGCACGCTCTTTACCCTCGGTGGCGGCAGCACCAAGATGCTCTTGACCCTCGCGGCATTCATCGCGGGCTCGCTCGCGGCGACCTTTCACCTCCACCTCTGGCGCACGCTGCCGGATCTGCCGGCGGTGAGCCTCGTCGCCGAGCTCGGCGTCGCTGGTGGCCTCGCCGCGCAGGCGGCGATCATCGGCGGGCTGCTCCTCCTGATCGCTCGGCTGGAGCGCGGGACGGCGGCACCGCGGGCGGAGGCGGGGGGCTTCTGGCGCGGACCCTGGCCGCCTTACGCCGCCGCCACGGCGCTCGCCCTGCTCGCCGTCGTCGTCTTCTACCTGCAGGGGGCCCCCTGGGGCGTGACGTTCGCCTTCGCGCTCTGGGGCGGCAAGATCTACGAGGCGGTCGGCGGCGACCTGGCGACGGTGCCGTTCTGGTCGGCCGGCTGGGCCCGGGCCGCCCTCGACGAGAGCGTGCTCAAGAACGCCACCTCCGTCACCAATGTCGGCGTGATCCTCGGCGCGCTGTTCGCCGCGGCCCTCGCCGGGCGCTTCAAGCCGGCCGGCAGCGTGCCCTGGCGGCCGGCGCTCGCGGCGGTGCTGGGCGGGCTCGCCATGGGCTACGGCGCGCGCCTCGCCTTCGGCTGCAACATCGGCGCCTTCGTCGGCGGCACCATGAGCGGCAGCCTGCACGGCTGGCTCTGGCTCCTCGCCGCCCTCCCCGGCTGCTGGCTCGGCATCAAGCTCCGCCCGCTGTTCGCGCTCCCCGTCGAGCCGCCCCGCGGCTGAGCCCGGCCCCGCACTCGCTCAGAGCTGGTAGACCAGACCGTCGCCGGTGATCTTGCGGATGTAGAGAATGCGGGCGCCGTCCCAGAAGTATTTCAGGTGGTCGCCCGGCACGGGCAGGCCGACGACGTCCGCCAAGAAGGCGGCGATGCATTCGCCGCCGGGGCGGCGCACGCTCGGGTAGACGATGCCGT
>CAYZSE010000157.1:0-5773 GCA_964481035.1 uncultured Geminicoccaceae bacterium
CCCGCTCGGTGCGCCGCTCGCCCGCGGCCATTGCCAGCCTGTCCAGCGGGATCGGCCACGTCTCGGCCGAAGCGGCGGCGAACCACGACGCGACCGTCGCCTTGCGCCGGGAGGCGGAGAGGCTGCGGAAAGCCGTCAACGCCCTGGGTGCGGAGACCGGGCGGTTGGTGCAGACGTCCACGGCGGCCGCTCGAGCCAAGACCGCGTATCGGACCAACCGCCAAGGTATCGGCGAACCCATAGGGGTTGTGCGTCTGCCGGATACGGCGTACACATCGGTCATCGTCGATGAACGATGATAACGCACCGCGCAGGAACCCGTGACATGGCGCTTTGGGCAGGCTCGCCGGTGCCGCCTGCCACGGCGATCGGCCAGCCGGCCCTTGGCCACGTCGGGCGGCCGGACGTTCGGCGAGCGTTGGACCTGGCGACCGAGCCGACGTGCGAGCGGCAACCCCATCTCGAGGAGACGATGCGATGACGACCGTGACCGTGTTCGACCCGCCGATGTGCTGCACCAGCGGCGTCTGCGGGCCCGAGGTCGATCCCGAGCTGAGCCGGTTTGCAGCCGATCTCGACTGGCTCCGCGCGCAAGGGGTCGACGTCCGGCGCTTCAACTTGGCCAAGGAGCCGGCGATGTTCGCGGAACACCCCGCCGTGAAGGGCTTGCTCGAGCGCTCCGGCGGCGACGCGCTGCCGGCGATCGTGGTCGACGGCGTCCTCGTCGCCGAAAACCGCTATCCGGAACGCGAGGAACTCGCGGCGTTTGCGGCGCTGGAAGCGGCGGCGTCGGTCAGCGAACGTGTCCGCGAGTTGATCGCGATCGGTGCTGCGATCGGTGCCAGCTGCGAGCCTTGCTTCAAGTTTCACTACGACAAGGCGCGCAAGCTGGGTGTGTCGGTCGCGGCCATGCGCGAGGCGGTGCGCGTCGGCGAGGCCGTAAAGGCGGCGTCGGCCAAAAACATCGTCGGGCTCGCCGATCGCATGCTCGGCGCGCCGGCTGCGGATGTCGCCGCCGCCGGCGGTCGTCTCGCTGCCGCAGAGCCGGCCAGCGGCGGCAAATGCTGCGGCTGACGCTCTTGTTCTCTCCATGGCGAAGGATCGCTCGTGCCGATGTTCGATGATCTCCCGAAGTTCGTCTTTTTCACCGGCAAAGGCGGGGTCGGCAAAACCTCCTTGGCTTGCGCCACCGCACTCGGCTCGGCCAAGGACGGGCGGCGCGTCCTCCTGGTGAGCACTGATCCCGCCTCCAACGTGGGCCAGGTGTTCGGCACCGACATCGGCAGCAAGATCAGGCCGATCGCGGCGGTGCCGGGGTTGGATGCGTTGGAGCTCGATCCGGAAGCGGCGGCGGGCGCGTATCGCGAGCGGATCGTCGGCCCGATGCGGGGCGTTTTGCCGGAGCGTGCGTTGCAATCGATCACCGAGCAATTGTCGGGTGCCTGCACGACCGAGATTGCTGCTTTCGACGAGTTCACGGCGCTCTTGACCGATGGGGCGTTGGTCGATCGGTACGACCACGTCGTGTTCGACACGGCCCCCACCGGGCACACCATCAGGTTGTTGAAGCTGCCGGGGGCATGGTCGGGTTTCTTGGCGGCCGGCAAGGGCGATGCATCCTGCTTGGGCCCGTTGGCCGGCCTGGAGAAGCAGCGCGAGCGCTACGCCGCGGCGGTCGCTCGGTTGGCCGACGCCACCGCCACGAGGCTGGTGCTGGTCGCCCGGCCGAGCACTTCGGCCCTGGCGGAGGCCGCGCGAACCTCGGCCGAACTCCGGGCGATCGGCCTCGCCAATCAGCATCTCGCCATCAACGGTGTCCTGACGGGCGAGGCCCTTGGTGATGGGCTCGCCCTGGCGTTGGCGGCGCGGGAGACGGCGGCGGTCGCGGCGATGGCGCCCGATCTCGCCGATTTGCCGCAGACCACCTTTCCCCTGACCGGCGAGAACCTGGTCGGCATCGACGCGCTCGACCGGTTCGTGCGCAACGCACCGTCGTCGGCACCCGACACGGTGCCGCCCGGCGCGGCCATGGTCGACCTGCCGGCTCTGTCCACGCTGGTCGACGCGATCGAGCGGGACGGCAAGGGCCTCGTCATGTTCATGGGCAAGGGCGGCGTCGGCAAGACGACGCTGGCCGCGGCCGTCGCCACCGAGCTTGCCGGACGTGGCCACGACGTGCTGTTGTCGACGACCGACCCGGCGGCGCATCTCTCGGCGACCCTCGATGGCGAGGTGCCCTCGCTGACGGTCGAGCGCATCGACCCCGAAGCGGAGACCGAGCGGTACCGGGCCGGCGTGCTGGCCAGCAAGGGCAAGGACCTCGACGACGCGGCGCGGGCGACGCTGGAAGAGGACCTCCGTTCGCCCTGCACCGAGGAGATCGCCGTTTTCCAAGCCTTTTCGAAGGTCATTCGGGAAAGTTCACGGCGGTTCGTCGTGATGGACACCGCGCCGACGGGTCACACCCTGCTGCTGCTGGACGCGACCGGCGCCTATCACCGCGATGTCGTCCGCCACGCCGAGGAAAGCGCGCGCGGCCGTATGGTCACGCCGATGATGCGGCTCCAGGACCCGTCGCAGACCAAGATCCTGATCGTCACCCTGGCCGAGACGACGCCGGTGCTCGAGGCGACGAAACTTCAGGCCGATCTGCGGCGGGCGGGCATCGAGCCTTGGGGCTGGATCGTGAATGCGAGCCTGGCGGCTGCGACGACGACCAACCCGCTCCTTCGCCGGCGCGGGGTTGGCGAACGGGCGTTGATCGAACGCGTGCGCGGCGACTTGGCATCGCGGATGGCGGTCGTCGCGCTGCGGGGCGAGGATCCCGTCGGTGCCGACGGCCTTCGCGCCCTCGTCGACGCCGAGCCTGGTTGGCGCGCAGCGTGACGGCGGCAGCGGACGACACCAGCTTCGCCGCCCTCGTCGCCGATCGGCTGGCTGCCCGCACCGCTCGCGCGGCCGGTTCGTGGGACGCGACCGTGCATGGCACCAACCGCCAGGGTGCCGGCCGGAGCCGACGGGTTGTCCCGTCTGCCGGCCGGGCCTAAACATCGACCATCGTCGATCAACGATGTGAGGATTTCGTGGCAGAACTCTCAAACGCCGCGTTCAGCGCCGACGCCCTGGCGCGCATCGCCAAGGCGCTCGGCCACCCGGCGCGCATCCACATCGTGCGGCTGTTGCTGGCGAGGCAGAGCTGCATCGGCGGTGACATCGTCGACGAGGTGGGGCTCGCCCAGTCCACCGTCTCCGAGCATCTGCGCATCCTGAAGGCGGCCGGGATCATCTCCGGCGAGATCGAGCGCCCGCGCGTCTGCTACTCGTTGAACCCGGCGAGCGTCGCGCCCCTGGCTCGCCTGTTGGTGAGCATCACCGAGGCCGCGACGGCACCGGCCGTCTGCGCCGTTTCGCCCCAAGAGCTTTCCGCGAGGACCAGCCCATGACCGCCGAAGCCCCGCGCAAGCGTCTGTCGTTCGTCGACCGCTACCTGACCGTCTGGATCTTCGCGGCGATGGCGCTGGGGGTGGGCCTCGGCGCCGTCTTCGAGGGGCTGCCGGTTTTTCTCGACCGCCTGTCCTTCGGCACGACCAACATTCCGATCGCCATCGGCCTGATCCTCATGATGTACCCGCCGCTCGCCCGAGTGCGCTACGAGGAACTGCCGCTGGTGTTCCAGGACACCCGCGTGCTGCTCCTGTCGCTGGTGCAGAACTGGCTGATCGGCCCGTTCTTGATGTTCGCGCTGGCGGTCATCTTCCTGCGCGACCAACCGGAATACATGACCGGCCTGATCCTGATCGGCCTCGCCCGCTGCATCGCCATGGTCATCGTCTGGAACCAGCTGGCCGGCGGCAACAACCAGTACGTGGCGGCCCTCGTCGCCTTCAACTCGATCTTTCAGATCATCTTTTTCAGCGTCTATGCGTGGTTCTTCCTCTCGGTGCTGCCGGGCTGGATCGGGCTCGCGGGCAGCGTGATCGACGTCGGTTTCTTCACCATCGCCGAGGCCGTGTTGATCTATCTCGGCATCCCCTTCGGCGCCGGCTACCTCACCCGCCGCATCCTCACCAAAAAGAAGGGCGTGGTCTGGTACGAGAGCCGGTTCATCCCCCGGATCGCGCCCATCACCTTCGCCGCCTTGCTCTTCACCATCGTCGCCATGTTCTCGCTCAAGGGGGGCATGGTGCTGGAGCTGCCGCTCGATGCGCTGCGCATCGCCCTGCCGCTGGCGATCTACTTCGTCGTCATGTTCGTGGTGAGCTTCTGGATGGGCAAACTGATCGAGGCCGACTACCCGCGCACAACGGCGATCGCGTTTACCGCCGCCAGCAACAACTTCGAGCTGGCCATCGCCGTCGCCATCGCCGCCTTCGGCCTCGCTTCGCCCGTCGCCTTCGCCACCGTCATCGGCCCCTTGGTCGAGGTGCCGGTGCTGATCTCGCTCGTCACCGTCGCCCTCTGGCTCAAGCGCCGTTGGTTCGCCCACGAGATGACGACGCCCGCCCGCAGCCCGGGAGAATGACGCCATGGCGACACGAAGCGTTCTCTTCCTTTGCGTGGCCAATTCGCGGCGCAGCCAGATGGCCGAAGGCTCGGCCCGACGACGGTTCGGGCCGAGCCTGCCGGGCCCGGTGCGTGGGCTGCACTGGCCGATCGCCGATCCGGCAACGGACGATCCATCGCTGTCGGCGGAGATCATCCGGCAACGCTTTCGTGCGGCCCGCGACGCGATCCGTGCCAAGCTCGATGACGACGACCCCTTCGCCCTCTCCGGCCATAATTGAGGAGAACACCATGTTCGAGAAAGCGTTGGTCGCCGTCGACCTGTCCTTGGCCCAGGACGCGCTCTCGGCGCGCCTGCATGAGTTGCAGAGCTGGGGCGTGCAGCGCCTCGTGCTCGCCCACGTCATTCCGCTCGGCTACGTGGCCGGTGCGGGCTTTGCCCAGCCGGAGGAGTTCCGTGGTTGGCTGGAGGAGCGGGCGGCACCCTTGCGCAGCGCGGGCCTGGAGGTCACCACCTCGGTCTCGACCAGCGGGCTCGTTGCCGACGAGTTGCTGAGCGTCGCCGCGCTGGAAGGGGCCAGCCTCGTCGTCGTCGGCTCGCGCAGCCACAACGTGCTCTACGAGGTGTTTCTCGGCGGCGTGGCGCAAGAACTGCTGCGACGAGCGACGTTGCCGGTGCTCATCGTGCGGCTCGGGGCGACCGGCCACGCCGCCCCGCTCGCGCTCGACCGGGTGTTGCTCGCCACCGACCTTTCCGACGCCTCCGAGGGGGTCGAGGAAACGGCACTCGGGCTGGCGGCGAAGGCGGGCCTGATCGACTGCCTCACCGTTCTGCCGGGAACGCTCGGCGACGAGGATCGGGCGGCGGTAGAACGTGCCCACGCCGATCTCGTGAAGCGGCTGACCGCCGCCGGCGGCAAGGCCACGTCGCGGATCGAGGAAGGCGACATCGACGCCATCCTCGCCGACGCCGCGGCGGCGGGTTACACGCTGGTCGTCGTCGGCAAGCACGGCCGGAACTGGCTCGAAGGCAAGCTGATCGGCACGACCGCGGCCAAGGTCTGCGAGACCTCGAAGCTGCCCGTCTTGATGGTGCCGACCACGGAGCAGCCAGCCTGACGGCGGCGGCGGCGGGAGACGATTTGGCCGCCGGGCCACGACCACAGCCCCGCCCGGCCGCCCTCGTTCGATCTGAACCCGGCCTTCAGATGGGCCGTCCTGCTCAATAGCGCCTACGTCGTGATCGAACTGATCGCGGGGCTGCTCACCG
>CAYZSE010000158.1:0-5707 GCA_964481035.1 uncultured Geminicoccaceae bacterium
GGCCAGATGGTCGTCAAGATCGTCAATGACGGGCTGGTCGAGCTCCTCGGCGGCGAGGCGACCGAGCTCGCCAAGGCCACAAACCCGCCGCTCGTGATCCTGATGGCGGGCCTGCAGGGCTCGGGCAAGACGACCTCGACCGGCAAGCTCGCCAAGCGCTTCATGCAGCGCGACAAGCACAAGGTGCTCACCGCCTCGCTCGACACCCGCCGGCCGGCGGCGCAACGGCAGCTCGAGGTGCTGGCGGGCCAGGTCGGCTGCACGTCCCTGCCGATCGTCGAGGGCCAGGGGCCGCTCGAGATCACCGAGCGCGCGCTGAAGACCGCGCGCGGCGAGGGCTACGACGTCGTCATCCTCGACACCGCCGGCCGGCTCTCGGTCGACGAGGAGCTCATGGCCGAGCTCGCCGCGGTCAAGGAGCGCGCCAGGCCGCACGAGGTGCTGCTCGTCGCCGATGCCATGACCGGCCAGGACGCCGTGAAGACCGCCGAGACCTTCGAGGCTCGCCTGGAGCTCACCGGCATCGTCCTGACGCGCATGGACGGCGACGCCCGCGGCGGCGCGGCGCTGTCGATGCGCCAGGTGACCGGCAGGCCCATCAAGCTCGTCGGCACCGGCGAGAAGCTCGACGCGCTGGAGACGTTCCACCCCGAGCGCGTCGCCTCGCGCATCCTCGGGATGGGCGACGTCGTCTCGCTGGTCGAGAAGGCGCGCGAGACCGTCGACGAGGAGGAGGCCGAGAAGCTCGCCCGGCGGATGCAGAAGGGTACCTTCTCCCTCGACGACTACAAGAAGCAGCTCCAGCAGATCAAGAAGATGGGCGGAATGGGCGGTCTCATGGGCATGCTGCCCGGCGTCGCCAAGATGAAGAAGCAGATCGCCGAGGCCAACATCGACGAGCGCATCTTCGTCCGTCAGGCCGCCATCATCGACAGCATGACCCCCGCCGAGCGGCGCAACGCCAAGCTGCTCGGCGCGTCCCGCAAGCGGCGCATCGCCAGCGGGTCCGGCACCAGCGTTCAAGACGTCAACAAGCTCTTGAAGCAGTACCAGGACATGCAGACGATGATGAAGCGCATGAAGAAGATGGGCAGACGCGGGATGCCCACGGGCGGCCAGCTGCCGCCCGGCCTCCTCCCGCCCCACTGACGCCGGCCCTTACGAAGAGGAACATCGACCGCATGGCCGTCACCATTCGCCTCGCCCGCGGCGGCGCCAAGAAGCGCCCGTTCTACCGCATCGTCGTCGCCGACAGCCGGTCGCGCCGCGACGGGCGCTTTCTCGAGAAGGTGGGCACCTACAACCCGCTGTTGCCCAAGGACCGCGACGACCGCGTCGTCCTCGACGTCGAGCGCGTCGAGCACTGGCTCGCCCAGGGTGCCCAGTGCTCCGACCGCGTCGCCCGCTTCCTCGATGTCAAGGGCCTGAAGCCGGGCGCCACGCGCCCGCGCGGCACCGGCAAGCGCGCCGCCGAGATCGCCGCCAAGAAGGCCGAGGAGGAGGCCAAGAACGCCCCGCCGGCCGCGCCCGAGACGCCCGCCGAGACGGCGCAGGTCTGAGGTCGGGCGTGGGCCATGGGCGCTGTGCGGCGGGTCTGCCTGGGCGTGATCACCGGCGCGCACGGCGTGCGCGGCGAGGTCAAGGTGCGCCCCTTCACCGAAGCGCCGGAGGCGATCGCCGCCTATGGGCCGGTGAGCGACGATGCGGGGCGGCGTGAGCTGCGGCTGCGCGTCGTTCGGGTGACGCCCAACGGGGTCGTCGTCCGCATCGCCGGCTGCGACGACCGCGACGCCGCCGCAGCGCTGCGCGGCACCGAGCTCTGGGTCGACCGCGACCGTCTGCCGGAGCCGGCCGCCGACGAGTGGTACACCGACGACCTCAAGGGGCTCGCCGTCGTCGACGAGGCGGGGGGTGAGATCGGCCGGGTGCGCGCGGTTGTCGACCACGGCAGCGGCGACGTCGTCGAGATCGTGACCGGCGACGGCAAGGAGCTCGTCCTGCCCTTCACCCGCGCGCAGTTCCCCGAGGTCGACATCGCCCGTGGCCGCATGGTGGCGGCACCCTCGGTGTTCCTCGAGGCGGGAGCGGCGTCGTGAGCTGGCACGCCTCGGTCCTGACGCTCTTTCCGGAGATGTTTCCGGGCCCGCTCGGCTGCTCGCTCGCCGGCCGCGGGCTGGCGGCGGGCGCTTGGCGGCTCGACACCGTGCGCCTGCGCGACTTCGCCGGTGACCGCCACGCGAGCGTCGACGACACCCCCTTCGGCGGCGGCGCCGGCATGGTCATGCGCGCCGACGTGCTCGCGGCGGCGCTCGACAGCGTGGCCGCCGACGATCGTCCGCGGCTGGTCACGAGCCCCCGCGGGCGCCCGCTCGATCAGGGGCGCGTGCAAGCGCTTGCCGACGGCCCCGGCGTCGTGGTTCTATGCGGACGCTTCGAGGGCATCGACCAGCGCCTGCTCGACGCGCGCGGCCTCGAGGAAGTGAGCCTCGGCGATTTCGTTCTTTCCGGCGGTGAGCCGGCGGCGCTCGTCCTCCTGGACGCCTGCGTCCGCTTGCTGCCGGGGATCGTCGGCTCGGCCGCGAGCCTCGACGAGGAGAGCTTCGCCCGCGGGCTCCTGGAATACCCGCACTACACGCGGCCCAGGGTCTTCGAGGGGTTGGAGGTGCCGGAGGTCCTGCTCTCCGGGCATCACGAGCGGATCGGCGCTTGGCGCCGCGCCGAGGCCGTGCGGCTCACCCGGGAGCGCCGGCCCGACCTCTGGGCCCGGTTCGGGCGGGACGACGACGGGGCCGCGGTCGGGACGCGCGGCCGGACGAACGGGGTGGATGACGGGCTCGGCGCGAGCCGACCCCAGCGGAGGGACTTGCGATGAACATCGTCGACCAGATCGGCCAGGAGCAGATCGCGCGCCTCGTCGCGGAGCGCCCGGTGCCGGAATTTCAGCCGGGCGAC
This sequence comes from uncultured Geminicoccaceae bacterium, assembly GCA_964481035.1. Classification (GTDB taxonomy): domain Bacteria; phylum Pseudomonadota; class Alphaproteobacteria; order Geminicoccales; family Geminicoccaceae; genus JAAAPF01. The sequence goes on from CAYZSE010000158.1 coordinate 2,953, forward strand.
ACGGTGCGCGTGAACGTCAAGGTCATCGAGGGCACGCGCGAGCGCGTCCAGGCCTTCGAGGGGGTGTGCATCGCGCGGCGCAACCGCGGCATCAACTCCGCGTTCACGGTCCGCAAGATCAGCTACGGCGAGGGCGTCGAGCGCGTCTTCCCGCTCTACAGCCCGCGCATCGATTCGATCGAGGTCGTGCGCCGCGGCAAGGTCCGGCGGGCCAAGCTCTACTACCTGCGCGGCCGGCGCGGCAAGGCGGCCAGGATCGCCGAGCGCAGCGACACGCGCCCGGCCCAGGGCGCGGCCAAGGGGGCAGGCAAGGGTGCCGCCAAGACGGCCGCCGAGTAGGCGCGGGCGGTAGCGGAGGGGGACGCGATGACCGGGCCGAGGACGCTCTTCGACAAGATCTGGGACAGCCACGTCGTCGACCGCCAGGACGACGGCTCGTGCCTGATCTACGTCGACCGCCATCTCGTCCACGAGGTGACGAGCCCGCAGGCCTTCGAGGGCCTGCGCGCGACCGGCCGCCGGGTCCGCCGCCCCGAGGCGACGCTCGCCGTCGTCGACCACAACGTGCCGACCGATCCCGACCGGATCCACGGCATCAAGGACGCGACCTCGCGCATCCAGATCGAGGCGATGATCGCCAACGCCCGTGAGTTCGGCATCGAGCTCTACGACGTCCGCGACGTTCGCCAGGGCATCGTCCACATCGTCGGCCCCGAGCAGGGCTTCACCCAGCCGGGCATGACCATCGTCTGCGGCGACAGCCACACCTCGACCCACGGCGCCTTCGGTGCCTTGGCCTTCGGCATCGGCACCTCCGAGGTCGAGCACGTGCTCGCCACCCAGACGCTGGTCCAAAAGCGGCCGAAGAACATGCGCATCGCGGTCGACGGCGAGCTCGGCTTCGGGGTCACCGCCAAGGACGTGGTGCTGGCGATCATCGGCAAGATCGGCACCGCCGGCGGCACCGGCCACGTCATCGAGTACGCCGGCGACGTGATCGCGCGGCTCTCGATGGAGGGGCGGATGACGATCTGCAACATGTCGATCGAGGCCGGTGCCCGGGCGGGGCTCATCGCCCCCGACGCGACCACCTTTCGCTACGTCCAGGGCCGCCCCAAAGCGCCCAAGGCCGGCGCCTTCGAGCAGGCCCTCGCCTACTGGCGGACCCTGCCCTCCGATCCGGGCGCCCGCTACGACGTCGAGATCGTCCTCCATGCGCCCGACATCGAGCCGCAGGTGACCTGGGGGACCAGCCCGCAGGACGTCGTCGCCATTTCCGGGCGCGTGCCCGACCCCAAGGACGCGCCGAGCACGGAGCGCCGCCGGGCCATCGAGAAGGCTCTCGCCTACATGGCGCTCGAGCCGGGCACGCCGATGCGCGAGATCGCCGTCGACCGGGTCTTCCTCGGCTCGTGCACCAACGGCCGCATCGAGGATCTCCGCGCCGCCGCCAAGGTCGTCGCCGGCCACAAGATCGCCGCCAGCGTGCGCGCCATGGTCGTGCCGGGCTCGGGGCTGGTCAAGCACCAGGCCGAGGAGGAGGGGCTCGACGAGATCTTCACCAACGCCGGCTTCGAGTGGCGCGAGGCCGGCTGCTCGATGTGCCTCGGCATGAACCCCGACATCCTCGAGCCCGGCGAGCGCTGTGCCTCCACCTCGAACCGCAACTTCGAGGGCCGCCAGGGCCGCGGCGGCCGCACCCACCTCTTGAGCCCCGCCATGGCCGCGGCGGCGGCGGTCACCGGCCGGCTCACCGACGTCCGCGAGCTGGTCTAGCTCGCGCCGGCCGGCTCGCGGAGGGCTGCGCCATGATCGAGTTCTACCGGGTCATCTGGCGCGCGACGTGGCGGCGCCAGATCGTCCTCATCGTCCTCTCGCTGGCCGTCGCCGCCCTCGCCGCGGCGCCGCTCAAGTTCCAGCAGGAGATCATCAACCACATGGTCAGGGGCGGCGTCTTCGCGACGCTCGCCTGGCTGTGCGCGGGCTTTCTCGGCGTCGTGGTCCTGAGCGGCCTCCTCAAGTTCGCCAACAGCTACCTCACCGCGCGCTCGGGCGAGATCACCGTCCGCTACATCCGCGACCGGCTCTACACCCGCGCCGTCGAGGGCAGCGCTGCGACGCCCATCCCCCGCGGCACCCTGGTCACCATGGTGGCGGCGGAAGCGGAAGGCGTCGGCGCCTTCGCCGGCGCCGCCATCGCCACGCCCGTCATGCAGATCGGCACGCTCCTGAGCGTCGTCGGCTTCATGACGGCGAGCTCGTGGGTGCTGGGCGCGATCGCGCTCGGCGTCGTCGTCCCGCAGATGATCATCGTGCTCGTCATGCAGGGGCGCATCAACCGCGAAGTGCGCCTGCGGACCCAGCGCCTGCGCCGCGCCTCCGACGAGATCTCGGCGAGCGATCTCCGCCGCATCGAGCAGGAGGTCGTCGACGACTTCGACGAGCTGATGGTCATCCGCCTGCGCATCTTCCGCCTCAAGCTGTCGATCAAGCTCGTCCAGAGCCTCTTGAGCGCCGGCGGCGTCGCCGCGATCCTGCTGCTCGGCGGCTGGTACGTGATCGAGGGCCGCACCGACACCGGCACCGTGGTCGCCGCGCTTTCGGGCCTCGCCCGCATCGAGGGCCCCTGGCGCGAGCTCGTCGCCTTCTACCGCCAGGCCAGCACGATGCGGGTGAGCTACGAGCTGATCGTGCGCGCCGTCACCACCGCGGCCCCCACCACGGCCGAGCTGGAACGGCGCTAGCCCCGCGCGCC
>CAYZSE010000159.1:0-1459 GCA_964481035.1 uncultured Geminicoccaceae bacterium
CTCCTCGCCGTCGGCCTACCGCTCGATCGCCTGTTCTGACCCGCCTCGGGCGTCTCTCTCGACCTCGGCGACGTGGCGGCGGGGCCCGAGGGACTGCTGGGCCACCTTGCGCGCGAGATCGCTGCCGAAGGCGGCATGGGCCGTCGCGTGCAGCTCGGGCGCGCGCCGTATCGCCTGCTCGAGCTCGTTTCGATCCCAGACCAGGGCGCGCACGGGCTCGGCCGCGACGGCCGTGGCGGTCGCCGGCCCGCGCGAGAGAAAGCCGATCTCGCCGATGAACTCGCCCGGCCCCGCCTCGGCGACGGTCTCGCCACGGGCCTCGATGGCGACGCGCCCGTAGAGGATTGCGTAGAGCGCCTTGCCCTTCTCGCCCTCCTCGCTGAGCACCGCACCGGGCGCCAAGGTCTTCCAGGTGCCGCGCCGCATCATCCGCCGCGCCGCGCCGACGTCGATGCTCGCGAAGGCGCCGCCGGCGAGGCGGCGTTCCTCGGCGGTCAGGCTCTCGCAGCGCCGTTGGTAGGCGAGCAGGGCGGCCTGGACCGCGTTGACGAGGAGAAACAGTGTGTACCAGGCCGCGGCCGTCAGCGCGGTCGTCGTCCCCTGCGATACCGTATGGACGATAAAGAGGCCGTAGCCGGCAACCGCGAGGAGCCGGAGATGGAGAATGTCGCGAAAGAGATAGGCGAGCGCCACCGTCGCGAAGCCGAGGTGCAGCACGCCGCCGGAACGCACCGCCTCGAGCAGCGTGGATCCATCGAGCATCGCTTCCTCCCTCGGTTGTGCGGGCGCGACCTCAGCCGGGCGCGCGGCCCGCGGCAAGCCTGACGACCGCGTCTCACCGGCCACCCACGCCGACGTGACCGCACCGCCCGCAACGCACGACGCGCCGCCGCCATCCAAGCTCGCGAGACGGGCGCTCGACAGGACCGTCCGCCAGTCAACGAAGGAGATACCGACCATGACATTCGATCGCTCGATGCTCGATCCCGCGACGTTCGCCTGGACCCTCGCCGGCGGGCTCGCCGGCTTTGTGCTCTGGGAGGTCTGGGGCGGCTGGCTCAGCCCCTTGCTCTTCGGCTTCGCCATGAGCCCGTTGCCGTTGGTGAAAGGTCTCCTCGGGATCGGCGACGACACGCTCGCCTACACCGTCCACGCCTTCACCGGCATCGTCGCCTACGCCTTCGCCTTCCGTCTGGTGCTGCGGCCGTTGCTCCCGGGCCCCTGGCTCGTGCCGGCGCTCGCCCTGGGCGTCGTGACGTGGATCGTCGCCCTCGGCGTCATCGCCCCGCAAGTCGGCGCGCCCTTCATGCTGAACTTCGGCCCGATGGCCTGGAGCTCGCTCGTGGGGCACGTCCTCTTGGGCCTGGGCGTCGGCGCCGTCACGGCGCATGGCCCGCAGTTTGTGCGGCCGCTGGTCCGCGCCATCGGCTGACGTCTCCCGCCCGCGCGGCGCGCGGCG
>CAYZSE010000159.1:1559-5682 GCA_964481035.1 uncultured Geminicoccaceae bacterium
CGGCGAGCGTCAGCCGGCCACGAGCTGGTCGACGACCTCGACCAGCGTCGCCCCCGTCACCTCCGGCGCGCGCATGATCGAGGGGAACGACGCCCCGCCGCGGGCGACGAAGCCGCCCGCGAGGCCCGCCATCTTGGCGCCGTGGACATCCCAGGGATGCACCGCGACGAGCGCCAGCCGGTCCGGCGCGACGCCGGCGACGTCGGCGCAGTGGCGGTAGACCAGGGCGCTCGGTTTCCAGCGGCGGACCTCGTCGATCGAGACGATCCGCGCGAGCCGCGCCGCGAGGCCCGCGCGCTCGAACAGACCCCTGGTGATCGCCGCGTTGCCGTTGGTGAGCGCCACCGCCGGTATCCCGGCCGCGGCGAGACGCGCCAGGGCCGGCGCGACGTCGGGGTGCGCATCGAGCTCGGCGAAGCCGTCGATGACCCGCGCGATGGCCGTGGCTTCCGGCGCGTGGCCCAGATGATCCTCGAAGCACCCGGTCAGCGCCGCCTCGGCGACCGCGCGAAAGGGCTGGTAGACGCCGGTGGCGTCGAGGGCGAACGCGTCGCGCAGCAGCCGGGCGAACCAGATCTCCACGGTCTCGCCCGGCAGGCCGGCGTCGGCGAAGCGCGGACGCAGCTTGTCGAGAGCGAAGACCGTCTCGATGACGTCGAAGGCGATGACCTCGGGGCGCGGTGCCATGATCGGGTCTCCTCGGGCGTGGCTGCCCCCCGACCACCGATGGCCAGGATGGGGCGGTCGACGCAACGCAAGAACGCGTGAAGCCCGCCCGCGAGCGCTGGTCGGAACCGCGGCGGCGTTGCCTCGTTTCCACGAGCGCGAGACCAGAGGCCCGGCGGCCAGCCTCTCCTCGGCTGCGAGCGGGCTCGTGGTCAGGCCCTATGATCGCAGCGGCTAGGATTCCGGCGCCAACCTTCGTTTAGGGCCGGTCGCAAACACGAGGGGGGACGCGCGGCTTGGGTCGGTGGCCGAGCCCCATCACCTTCCAGCGAGCGACCCAAGACCAACTTGCACCGCCGGCGCAGTTCGCTAATGAAGTGGCATGTCGCACGTGCGTGCCCTCCTCGCTTGTCTCGCGGCACTCTTGGCGCCGCTCGCCGCCGGGGCCGAGGTCGTGCGCACCGAGCGGATCACGGCGAGCCTCTTGAGCGAGGCGGCGGTGGCGGCGCCGGGCGACACGGTGCGGGTCGGCCTCCACCTCGAGATCATCGACGGCTGGCACACTTATTGGCGCAATCCCGGCGACAGCGGGGCGGCGACGAGCCTCGACTGGCGTCTGCCCGAGGGCGTCGCGGCGGGCCCGATCCGCTGGCCGCACCCGGAGGCCATCCCCTACGGCCCGCTCGTCAACTACGGGTACGAGGACGAGGTCCTGCACCTGGTCGACGTGACGGTCCCGGCCGACTGGCCCGCAGGCTCGCCCCTTCGTCTCGAGGCAGAGGCCTTCTGGCTGGTCTGCGAGGAGCTCTGCATTCCCGAAAGTGGCACGGTGGCCCTCGACCTTCCGACCGGCCCCGCGAGCGAGGTCGATCCCGAGAAAGGTCCCCTGTTCGAGCGCTTCGCCGCCGCGCTGCCGCAGCCGGCGCCCTTCGCCGTGACCGCACACGGACCCGAGCCGCTCGAGCTGCGGGTGAAAAGCGGGCTCGCGCCGGGCGCCGAGGCGCATTTCTTTCCCTACGAGGGCGGCGTCATCGACGCCGCCGCAGCGCAGCCGGTGCACCGCGACGGCGACGGGTTCACGCTCCGGCTGACCCCGAAGGCGTCCGCAGCGGAGCTCGCAGGCGTGCTCGTGGTCAGCGAGATCCTCGGGCCGCAGCGGTTCAGCGAGGCCTACGCGATCGAGGCGCCGGTGGCGGCCGCGCCGGTAACGGCGAGCGTGCCGGGCGTGACGCTGGTCGCGGCGCTCGGCCTCGCGCTCGTGGGCGGGCTGCTCTTGAACCTCATGCCCTGCGTGCTGCCCGTTCTGTCGATGAAGGCGTTGGCTCTGGTCCAGCACGACGACCGGGGCCGCGCCCGCCTCGAGGGGCTCGCCTACACGGCGGGGGTGCTCGCGACCTTCATCGCCGTGGCCGGGGCGTTGATCGCCGCGAGGGCCGCGGGCGCGCAGATCGGCTGGGGCTTCCAGCTGCAATCGCCGCTCATCGTCGCCGGGCTCGCCTACCTGCTCTTCGCCGTCGGCCTCAACCTCTCGGGCCTGTTCGAGATCGGCGGCGCGCTCGGGCTCGGCGGGCGCCTCGCCGGCCGCTCGGGGGCCGTCGGCGCCTTCGCGATGGGAGCGCTGGCCGTCGTCGTGGCGACGCCTTGCACGGCACCCTTCATGGCGACGGCGCTGGGCTTCGCGCTGGTCCAGCCGCCTACCGTCACGCTCGCCGTCTTCGCGGCGCTCGGCCTCGGCCTGGCGCTGCCCTTCCTGCTGGTGAGCCTCGTCCCGGCGCTCGGCCGCCTCCTGCCGCGGCCGGGCCCATGGATGATCCGGCTGCGCCAAGGTCTCGCCTTTCCGATGTACGCGTCGGCCGCCTGGCTGGTCTGGGTGCTGGCGCAGCAGGCCGGGCCCGACGCCGTGCTCGCGGTCCTGGCGGGCGCCGTGCTCCTCGCCTTCGGGCTCTGGCTCGCGGTGCCGGCCGTGACGCGACCGGGGCGCATCGCCCGCGGCGTCGGCATCGCGGCGGTGGCGGGAAGCCTCCTTCTGCTCGCCGTGCCCGCGGGCCTGCGGGGCGGCGACGCGGCGGCGGCGGAGACGCCGCGGCCGGGTGAGGCCTACAGCCCCCTTCGGCTCGAGCGGGCGCTCGCCGGGTCCGGCCCGGTCTTCGTCGAGATGACCGCCGCCTGGTGCATCACCTGCCAGGTCAACGAGCGGGTGGCGCTCTCGGGCGCTGGCTTCGCCGAGCTTCTCGCGCGGACCGGCACGACCTATCTCGTCGGCGACTGGACCAACCACGACCCCGAGGTCTCGGCGTTCATCGCCGACTTCGACCACCCGGGGGTGCCGCTCTACGTCGTCTGGCCCGCGGGCGGCGGCCCGCCCGAGGTGCTACCGCAGGTTCTGACCCCCGGCCTCGTCGCTCGCGCCCTCGAGCGCGCCGCCGGCCGAGGTTTCCCGATTTCCTGGAACCACCCGCTCCCTCTCCCTTCCACCCGCGAGTATGTGATGGAATCGGGTGGAAGGGAGGCCGCGGTTCGAGCTCCATGGGCAAGGGTTTAAGGCCCTGGAAACGCTAGCCCGCGCTTGGCTCGACGGCCTCACGCCCGAGCAGCGCGCGCAGGCCGTTGAGCCCTTCGCCGCGCGGCGCGACTGGCACTACGTGCCGCGGTCGCGGTCGGGCCTGGTACTGCGCGACATGGACGGCCGCCAGCGGCACGGCGCGCTCGCGCTCATCGACGCGGCCCTGAGCGAAAGCGGCCGGCTCGAGGTGCGGGCGGTCATGGCGCTGGAGCGCGTGCTGGGCGAGCTGGAGGGGCGGCCGGCCTACCGCGATCCCGACAATTACGCGCTGGTCGTCCACGGGCAGCCCAGCGCCGAGACGCCCTGGGGCTGGCGCTTCGAGGGCCACCACCTCTCGGTCGCGGCCGTGCTCGTGCCGGGCGCGCTCCCCGCCGTGACGCCCTGCTTCTTCGGCGCCAACCCGGCCGTCGTGCCGGACCATCACCACGCCCATGGCGACGAGCTTCTCCGCCTGGAGCGCGAGCGCGGCTTCGCGCTGGTCGAGAGCCTCGACGGCGCGCGCTTCGAGCGCTGCCGCACCGCCGTCGAGGCGCCGCGCGACATCCTCACCGGGCCGGGTCACGAGCGGCGCCTGCAGACACCCGAGGGCGTTCCCTTCGCCGCCCTCGCCGAAGGCCAGAAGGCGCTGGGGTGGCAGCTCGTCCAGGCCTTCCTGCGCCATCTGCCCGAGCCGCAGCAGCGGGCGCACGAGGCGCAGATCAAGGAGGCGGGGCTCGACGCGCTGCACTTCGCCTGGGCCGGCGGCACCCGGCTGGGCGAACCGCACTATTTCCGTCTGCACGGACCCGTCACGGTCATCGAGTACGACAACGTCCAGAACGGCGCCAACCACGTCCACACCGTGTGGCACGAGCCAGCGGCCATCTTCGGCGACGATCGCCTCGCCCGGCATCA
>CAYZSE010000160.1:0-5674 GCA_964481035.1 uncultured Geminicoccaceae bacterium
AAGCTGAAGGACCCGGCCGCGGCCATGGCGCGGTTCTTCGAGGCCATCGCGCCGCTCGGGGCCAAGCTCGGCCCGGTCCTCTTCCAGCTGCCGCCCCGCTGGCACGTCGACGTCGCGCGGCTGGAGGCCTTTCTCGCCGCCCTGCCCGCGGGCCATCGCTATGCCTTCGAGCTGCGCGACGCGACCTGGTGGACCGACGAGGTGACCGCCGTGCTCGAACGGAACAAGGCGGCGCCGTGCGTGTTCGATCTGGAAGGCCGGCGCTCGCCGGAGCAGCTCACCACGGACTTCGCCTATGTCCGCCTGCACGGACCCGACGGCGCCTATCGCGGGCAGTACGACGGGCGCACGCTCAGGGGCTGGGCGCGAACCTTCGCCGGCTGGCGCCGTCACGGCCGTGACGTCTTCTGCTTCTTCGACAACGACGAGGCGGGTTTCGCCGCCGAGGACGCGCAGCGGCTCGCGGCGATGCTGGCGGAGGAGGACTGACGTGCCCATCGCCAACACCGAGATCGCCCGGCTCTTCCAGCGCTACGCCACGCTCTTGGAGATCCGAAGCGCCAACACCTTCCGCGTGCCCGCCTACCGCAACGCTGCGCGCACCATCGAGAACCTGCCGCAGAGCGTCGCCGGGATGCTGGCCGAGGGCTGCGACCTCGCGGAGCTCGCCGGCATCGGCGAAGATCTCGCCGCCAAGATCGGCCACATCGTCGAGAGCGGCGTCTTCGCGGAGCTGGAGGAGCTCCAGACGGAGCTGCCGGGAGGGCTCGCCGCCATGCGCTTCGGCATCGACCAGACGCGCCGGGGCTGGCTCGGGCCCGCCGACGTCTTGAACACCCGGAGCTGGCAGGACCTCGAGCAGCTCTGGCGCCGCCGATGACCCTCGACCTGGACGATTGTTGCCCATAGCCTGACGGGAGTTCGATCATGACCAAGGCCACCACCTGGCTTCTCGTCGCCGACGCCGAGCGCGCGCGGATTTTCGCCGTCGCGGCCGACGGCGCGACGCTGGAGCGCGAGCCGCTCCACGAGCTGACCGCGGAGATGGCGCCGTCGCGCGAGATCGCGAGCGATCGGCCGGGACGCACCTTCGACAGCGCCGGCGAGGGCCGCCACGCGAAGGCGCCGCCGACCGATCCGAAGCGCCACGAGAAGGAGCGCTTCGCCCGCGCGGTCGTGGAGCTGCTCGAGAGCGCGCGCGGGCGATCCGAGTTCGACCGCCTCGCGGTCGTGGCCCCGCCGCCGATGCTCGGCGATCTGCGCACGCTGCTCTCGCCGCAGCTTCGGGCGATGGTCGTCGCCGAGACGGCGAAGGACCTGGCGATGCGGCCGGCGCACGACCTGGAGACCCACCTCGCGGAGCTGCTCGTCCGGTGACGGCGTTCGGCCTCCAGCCTGTGGAGGCGCGAGTATGACGATGATGCCGACGAGCCCGGCCTTCGCGCCCGGCGGGGATGTGGCCGGCCCTCTTCCACCCTGAGGACGTGAAAACGGCGGCGGTCGACGAGCCGGGAGGCGGCGCTCGCGCTTCTCGATGGCGGCTGCCGTCACCGCCGACCGGCGTGCGGCCCGGTCGATCCGCGCGGAGCGGGCGTCGGCCGACCGAGCCGCCGGCCCGACCCGAGGCTCGCCACCGTCGTCCGTGAAGACACCGAAGCTCGCGTCCGTGCGCCACTGCCAGGATGCCGCCGGGCATGGCCGGCGGGGTCGAACCTCTGTCGGCGCTGGCTTGCCGACGCGATCGGCCGGAGGTGGACGCCGCCCGGCGGCGCCCAGATTGCGGGCGATCGCGACGCCGTGCGCCGTCAGGCGGCGGCGAGACGGACGTGCTCGCTTTTGACGGGCGCCCATTCGAGGTTGCCGGTGTAGCGGTGGGAGATGGCACCGTCCTCGTCCATGGCCAACAGGTGCAGCCAGCGATGGTCGAAGAGGTCGCGCACCGCCGCATGCTTCTCCAGCACCGCGGTCATCGCCTCGAGCGGCGCCTCGATGACGACCGAGAGCCGCAAGGGCTCGTGGATGTAGCGCTCGCCGTCGTGGACCGACTGCCACGGCAGCCCGGCGCGCAACAGCCCGCCATTGCCCTCGAGCACGCCCATGCCGCCCGCCACGTTGTGCAGGAGCTTGTTGCCCGAGCCGAAGGCCTGGGGGGCGACCGTCGAGCCGTAGTACTGCAGGCTGATCCAGCTCGCGACCACGACCGGTGCGGTCATGATCAGCTCGAGGACGCCGAAGCCGCGCTCGCCGTCCTGGTGCCAGTCGTAGTCGTGGAGGAAGGCCCGGCCCTCGAGCTTGCGGCCGGCGGTCCGCCGCCGCGGTGCGGCGATGAACGCCTTGCAGCCGGCGAGGCCCCACTCCGGGCGCACCTCGGCCCAGTCGCGCGCCCGCGCGGCCACGTCGCTCGGGCTCGCGGCGCGGGGTAGGCGAAGGGCTCGCTCGCCGCGGCACACGGTGCCGGCGGCGGCGAGCCACCCGCGCACCGTGGCGAGATCGCCGGCGTGCTCCGGCGAAGCGGTGTCCTGGTCGTAGACCGTGACGTCATCGGTCGTCGTATCGTGGAGCGCGCCGACGAAGAGCGTGTCGGCGGGCACCTCGATGCCGCGCTCGACGAGCCCCTCGCGGACGGCCTTGTCGTTGAGAAGCAGTGCCAGGAGACGCGCGTTGACCTCGCCCGAGTAGCCGCCGCAGGCGCCGCACTGCAGGCTGCTGGCGTGCGGGTTGTTGACGACGCTGGCGCCGTGGCCGGCCAACAGGACGATCCGGGCGAAGCCGCTGGTCAGCGACATCGCGCGCAGCACGGTCTCCGCGGCCGCGATCCGCGACGCGAGGTCGAGCTCCGGGTCGAAGCGCGGCGTCGGGTCGTTCGGCGTGGGCTTCGGGTTGAGGTGGAGGGCGTCGCGCAGGAGGCGCCGGATGTAGACCGGGCCCATCGCCTCGACGAACGCGAAGGACGAGACCGCCGCCAGCTTGAAGCGGCCCCACGCCCGCTTGGCGCGCAAGGCGTAGCGGGTGGTGAGATCCTTGTCCACGTCGCCCGCGTGCCCCGAGCACGAGGTGATCGTCGGGTTCAAGAGCACCGGCAGGCGCAGCTCGTCGACATCGGAAGCGAAGCCCCGATGTTTGGCGAAGACGGCGAAGAAGCCCGCGAACCCGCTCGTGCGGATCGCCGGGTCGACCGCCTCCAGGGCGCGGCGGAAAACTTCCGAGCGGACGTCGATGCAGAAGATCCCCTGCAGCGTGGGCCGCTCGTCGCGGGCCACGGGGGTGGAAGCGGCGAGCGTCGTCGCCACCCCGCGCTGCGCCGCACGCTCGGCGGCCTCCTGCAGGATCTCGTCGACGATGTCGTCGGCCGACGGCGTCACCGGGGCCGCATGGTCCGCGAGCACCACCTCCCAGCGGTCGCGGATCGCCGTCTCGTAGCGCGCGAAGAGCGCCTCCTCCCAGAGCAGCCGGATCGCCAGGAGATCGGTGATGGCGCGGTCGCTGCCGCCGGCGAGCTCGGCCCGCCACAGCTCGTAGCGCGCGTACTGCGCCCAGCCACCGAGCGAGAAGAGGAGCTGATGGAAGTAGGTGGCGCGTGCGGCGGTCTCGAGATCCAGGCGTCGCACCGCCCGGGCGAGCGTCTCCAGCGGCGAATCGCCGGCGTCGAAGACGAAGCGGGCGAAGCCGTCGAGCCCCATGATCTCGGTGGTGAGGTCGTGGGTCGCGTGGCTGCGGAAGGCTTCCCAGGCGCTGTGGCCGCGCGGCGCCGTCCACAGCGCCTGGCCCTGATCGAAATGGCTCGACGCCCACGCCCCGATCCGATCGGCGATGAGCGCCGGCCAGTCGATGCCGCTCGCCTCGGCGGCGAGGTCGGCGATGGTGGGCAACGCTCGCCGCTCCGGCCGCGGCGCAGCGGCGGCCGCGCGCAGTGCTTCGAGATCGCGCGGCTTGGCGTCCTCGGGGCACGCGGCGAGCGCTGCCGCGAGGTCGTCCTCGGTGATCTCGCCCGTCGCGATGCGCTCTTGATACCAGCCACGCCCCATCGTCACCGGCACGGCGGCGATGCGCGTGAGGCGCGCGCTCGTGGCCGCCAGGGTCTCGCCGGTCTGCCCCAGATAGGGGTTGACCGCGACGACGGAGGCGAGCGGCCAGGCCGGCGGGATCTGCCGCGCTGCCGCATCGGCGGCGGCGGCGAGCGCCGAGAGGTCCTCCTTGGGGGTCGTCATTTCCATGTCCATGAAATCGAGCTCCTTTTTTCTCTCGCCGTCAGGCGTGGCGACGGACGGCCCAGTTGCCGACCAGCCGATCGAAGAGGGCGTTGGCGTAGAGGCCATTCGACAGGTGCACGCGCAGGCCGGCGGCGGCGGGATGATGGGCCCAGAGCGGGAACAGGGCCTGGGCGAGGGCGACGAGGCCGAAGGCGAGCACGGCACCCACCATCAGCACCCACTCGAGCGGGCCGGGCGCCGGGGTCGGCGGCAGGATGCTCGCGGTCAGGGCGCCGGCGCCGGCGTGCAGCGCGAAGTAGCTGACGGTGGCGACGAGCGCGTAGATCGTGGTCCGGCGGGTGAGCTCGCGGGGCGCGGCGTCGGCGAGCCCCTGGGCCAGGAGGTAGGCGACGCCGAAGATGAGGATCGCGCCGAGCGTGATCGCCTGCGGCGACTTGCCGACGAGGCCGAAGGCGAGGGCGATCGGCAGGAAGATCAGGAGCGCGAGGCCGAAGGCCCGCGCCACCGCAGCGCCGTCGGGCACGGCCACCGGGCCCGGACGGCGGATCGCCGCGACCACGTCGACGGCGGTCCCCGAGGCGAGGAAGGCGTGCGCCTTGTAGAGCGAGTGCGCGACGATGTGGAGCAGCGCCAAGGGGAAGAGCGCGAGCCCGCACTGCAGGATCATGAAGCCCATCTGCGCGATCGTCGACCAGGCGAGCGAGGTCTTGACCGCCGGCTGGGCGAGCATCGTGAGCCCGCCCACGAGCGCGGTGACCGCGCCCACGGCGACGAGGGCCGCGAGCACGCCCGGGCTCAACAGCATGACGTCGGCGAAGCGGATCAGCAGGAAGCCGCCGGCGTTGATCACGCCCGCGTGGAGGAGGGCGGAGACCGGCGTCGGCGCCTCCATGACCTCGGTGAGCCAGCCGTGCGTCGGGAACTGTGCCGACTTGACGACCGCGGCGAGCGCGAGGAGGGCCGCCGCGGTGGTGGTGAGCGCCGTGGCGCCGCCCGCGCTCGCCGCCGCCAGCATGCTCGCGATGTCGAGCGTGCCGAACTCAAGAAAGAGGGCGATGGCGGCGAGGAGCAGCGCCGCGTCGCCGACGCGCGCGACCACGACCTTCTTGCGCGCGGCGCGGATCGCCTGCACCCGGTCGGGGTAGAAGAGGAGCAGGCGGTGCAGCCCGAGACCCGTCGCGATCCACGCGGCGAGCAGGAGCACGAGGCCGCCGGCCTGGACGAGGACGAGGACGGCGGCGAGCGTCGCGGCCATCCAGCCGAGGAACGCGCCCTGGCGCGGCTCGCCGTCGAGGTAGGTGGCCGAGTAGCGCAGGACGATCCAGCCGACGAAGGCGACCAGCGTCGCCATGGTGGCGCTCACGGTATCGAGGCGAAGCGAGATCCCGGCGCCGACCGGTCCCAGCAGCGTCAAGGTGGAAGGACCCTCGAGAACCAGGAGCACGGCCGAGCCGATCGCACCG
>CAYZSE010000161.1:0-5589 GCA_964481035.1 uncultured Geminicoccaceae bacterium
CTAGCAAGCCGCCCTCCCCAAACAAACACGTGGCCGCAGTCGAGCATCGTCGCACACAAAAAGATACCATAACCTTCTTGTGCAATTACAATGCGGGTATTGCCGCATACGGTTGCCGAGAAAATTGGGCGCTTCAGCGCTTCATCGGGCGAGCTGTTCGCGGATCGCCGCCAACGGGCCGGAGGCGGGGTTGGCGTCGAGCGCGGTGTCGACGGTCGTCCGTGCGGCTGCGATGCGGCCGGTCGCGAGCTGGATGCGCACCAGCATCACCCAAGCGTCGACCAACTGCGGATCGAGCGAGACGGCCTCGCGGAAGCCGGCCTCGGCGGTGCGGGCATCGCGCATGGCGAGCGCCGCGCCGGCGATGCCCATATGGGTTTCCGGAAAGTCCGCCTTGGCGATCTGCGCGTCGCGCCATTCGCCGAGGGCGCGCCGCATCGCCGCCACGACCTCGGGCGGTTGATCGGCCGGTGAAACGCCGAGCAGCGACCGAGCGGCGGCGATGCGGACGGCACGGATCGGGTCTTGCAGCGCGCTGGCGAGGCGGATCGGCCGCTCGGCGGCGGGCACGCCGACCTGCAGCGACGCCGCGGCCTCGCGGACCAAGGGGTCGGGGTCGTCCAGCCACCGCGCAGCGCGCTCGGCGATGAGCGGATCGGCGACCGGCTGCAGGAAGTCCAGGGCCGTCGCGCGCACGATCGCGGCGAGGTCGCCGCGTTCCGCGATGGCGAGCAGGTCGGCTGCCACGGCGGCCGGGTCCGTCGCCGCGGCCGCGAAGGTGACGGCAACCTGCGTCTCGTGGTGCGGCGAGTTCGGATAGCGTCGGGCCACCTCCGCCGCCGCCCAAGCGGCATCGCGGTCGGCATGGCAGTCGGTGCAGGCGTCGGGGGTTCCGACGAGCGCCGAAAGGTCCGGGCGCGGCACCCGAAACGAATGATCCCGGCGACCGTCGATGCCCATATAGAGACGCTCGATCATGTGGCAGTTGACGCAGCGGGCGCCGTCCGAGGCCGGGTCGTGGAAATGATGCGCGGGATCGGCATAATCGGCGAGGCGCAAGCTCGGAAAACGCGGGTTGCCGGCGGGCGAGTGGCACTGCGTGCAGACGAGATCGCCCTCCAGCACCCGCGCGGCGCCGTGCGCGTCGTGGCAGTCGCTGCAGCGCACCCCCTGGGCGTACATCCTCGACTGCAGGAACGAGCCGTAGACGTAGACCTCGTCCTGAATCTGGCCGTCGGCGTGGTACAGGCCCGGGCGCAAGAGGGCGAGGCGGTAGGCGTCGTGGTAGTCGGTCCCCGGCGCCGGCAGGCCGTCGAAGAAGGCCTCGCGGCGGCTGTGGCAGGGCGCGCATTGCTGGATCTCGGCTTCGGCCGAGGCGGTGATGTCGACGGCGAGCCCGTTGCCCGCGCCGCCGAACGTGCTCGGCGATCGCGCCCAGGCGACGTGGTCGCTGCCGGGGCCGTGACAGGCCTCGCAACCCACCCCGATCTCGGCGAATTCCGGCGCATAGGTGCGTGTCGCGGGGTCGTAGTTGCGCCGATAGTCGGTGGCGTGGCACTCAGCGCAGCGAGCTTGCCACGACTTGTAGGGTCCCGTCCAGTGCAGGCCGTCCGCGGGTCCCGTGATCACGTGGTCGGGAAAGACGGGATACCAGCGTCGCTCGACGACATCCCAGCCGATGTCGAGCGTCTGTGTGCGGCCCGGCTCGGTCTCGATCAGGTATTGCTGCAAGGGCGCCCAGCCGCCGATGCCCACGACCTCGAAGCGCTGCTCCGGTCCCGCGGGCCCTGGGGCGATGACCAGGTAGGTGTCGCCTTCCCGTGCGAAGCGGGTGGTCACGCCGGCGTGGGTGAACGCCGCGTCGTCGAAATCGCCCAACACGGTCGCCGGCGACGGCAGGGTCCAGGCGAGCTGGTGGTACGAGCCGGTCCACGCCGCGTGCTCGGCGTCGTGGCAGTCGGCGCAGGCGGCCGAGCCGACATGGCCGGGCTCGGCCGAGACCGTGCCTGCCGCCACCAGCAGGAGCGTAGCCATCAGCGTCGATCGCATGGGCGCCACCCGGCCCTCCCGGCTCGACATCACGACGGGTCTGTGTCGCCGGGCAGGCGAAGCGGCACAAGGCCACCAAAGGCGGCGCGGTCCCGGCGTCGCACTCGGCCGCCGTGGCGCCCGGCTCGATCGCCCCGCCTGGCCGCAGCCGCAACCGGACACTCTGCTTGCGCTCGGCCGACACCCGCCGCGGTGCCGGCACCGGCACGTCGACGCGGCCGGGATGGTGGCGCTGCGCTCGCCGGCCCCGTCCAAAGTCGCGTCCGTCGTCGCGAGTTCGCACCTCCCCATGCCCAGCCGTGGCAGCGCACGGGTTTGGGCGAACGTGCACCGAGGGAGCGGCCGTCCCCGTTCGACTTCCCAGAACCGTCGCCAATGGCGCACAGGGCAAAGCACCGGCCGCGGCGTCGTGTTACACGTTCACAATGAGGGCGGACGCGGCGTGCCGATGTCGGTGCGCGGTTCATGGTCGACAAAGGAAGGCACCGATGAGTTGGACGAAGCTTTGCTCCGGGCCGCGGCACGTCGCCGGCGTGCTGGTCGTGTTCTGGCTCTGCCTGAGCGTCGCGCAGGCCGCCGACACCGGTCCGCGCCGGCACGCCGAGGGCGCCTTCGATGCTTCCGGTGCGGTGTACACGGTGGTGGCGGGCGACGACCTCGACGCCATCGGCGCGCGCTTCGGCGTCACGGTCGAGGCGCTGAAGGCGGCGAACGACCTCGCCTCTGACCTGATCCGGATCGGCCAGCGCTTGACCATCCCCGGCGCGCCCAGCGGCGCCGCGGCGGCGCAGCCGGACGCGACGGTGGTACCCTACTTCGGCTATCGGGGCCGGCATAACGTCCAGACGACCGGCACACTGGGGTCGCCGGATGCCACGACCACCATTCCGGGCAACCAGTTGCCTCCGCCCGCGCCGGAATTCGGCGGGCTGATCGAGGATGACGCCCTGCAGTCCACCCCGTGGTGGACACCCCGCGTCGTCCCCCCCGCGGAGGCTCCGAACATCCTGATGATCATGACGGATGACGCGGGCTTTGCCGTCCCGAGCACCTTTGGTGGCGTCATCCCGACGCCGAGCATGGATGCGCTGGCTGCGGATGGTTTGCGATACACCCGCATGATGTCCACAGCGCTGTGTTCGCCGACACGCGCCGCGATGATGACCGGACGCAACCACCACTCGGTCGGTTTTGGCGTCATCGCCGAGCAGGCGACGGGGTTTCCCGGCTATGACAGCGTGATCGGCGTCGATAATGCGACGATCGGCCGAATCCTGCGGGACAACGGCTACGCCACGTCCTGGTTCGGCAAGGACCACAACACGCCGAGCTATGAGGCCAGCCAGGCCGGGCCGTTCACGCAATGGCCGACAGGCATGGGCTTCGACTACTTCTACGGCTTCGTCGGCGGCGACGCCAACCAGTGGGGGCCGAACCTCTTCCGCAACACAACCCAGATCTATCCGTTCAACGACTTCCCCGGCACCTTGAAGATGGACCGGTCCGATCCGAACGCCGAAATCTGGCCGGTCACCGGCGAGGAGAGTTCCTGGAACCTCATCACGGCGATGGCCGATGACGCGATTGCCTGGATGACCCGCATCCATCAGACCGACCCCAGCCAGCCGATCTTCGTCAACTACGTGCCCGGCTCGTCACACGCGCCGCACCACCCGCCCAAGGCGTGGGTGGACAAGATCCACGAGATGCATCTCTTCGACGACGGGTACGAGAAGCTGCGCGAGCGCATCTTCGAGAACCAGAAGAAGATGGGCGTGATCCCGCCCGACCTGGAACTGACACCGTGGCCGGCCGATATCCTGGCGCCGTGGGACACGCTGAGCGACCAAGCGAAGAAGCTCTACATTCGCCAAGTCGAGGTGTTCGCCGCCTATGTTGCCTACAACGACCACGAGATCGGCCGGGTGATCCAGCACTTCAAGGATCTCGGACGCTACGACAACACGCTGATCATCTACCAGAACGGCGACAACGGCACGAGTGCCGAGGGCGGGCCGGAAGGCACGTTCAGCGAGGTCGCATTCTTCAACGGCGTGCGTCCGCCGATCGACGTGCAGATGAGGTTCTATGAGGCGTGGGGTACCGAATTTGCCTACAACCACATGTCCGCCGGCTGGTCCTGGGCGTTCGATACGCCCTTCGACTGGTTCAAGCAGAACGCCTCGCGACTCGGTGGCACCAACCAGACCATGGTCGTGACGTGGCCGAACGGCATCAAGGACAAGGGTGGCCTGCGCAATCAATTCATGCATGTCATCGACCACGTCCCGACGGTCCTCGAGGTCACCGGCATTGCGGCTCCTGAAGTCGTGGACGGCATCGAGCAGAAACCGATCGAGGGGACGAGCTACGCCTACACCTTCGAGGCGGCCAACGCCGACGCACCAACACGCCACACGACCCAGTACTTCGAGATGATGGGGCAGTGGGCGCTCTATCACGACGGCTGGCTGCTCAGCACCAAGGTCGACCGGGCGCCCTGGCAAGCCTTCAAGCCGGCCAACCCGGACCCGCTGAACAACCAGGCATTCGAACTCTACTACCTCCCGGACAATTGGAACCAGTCCGAGGACATCGCCGCGCAGCATCCCGGGAAGGTCGAGGAATTGCGCGCCATGTTCCTGGAAGAAGCCAAGAAGTACCAGGTGCTGCCGCTCGACGCGTCCGTGGGAGCACGGGTCGCCGCGCAGCGGCCGAGCGTGATCGCCGGGCGTGACGAGCTCGTTTACACCCAAGTCATGACCGGCCTGCCGCAAGGGGACTCGCCCTATCTTCTGAACACTTCCTATACCATCACGGCGGAGATCACCGTGCCGGAAGGCGGCGCGGAAGGTATGATCGTGACGTCGGGAGGCCGTTTCGCCGGCTACGGCATGTATCTCCTCGAGGGCAAGCCGGTCTTCCTCTGGAACCTGCTCGATCTCGAGCGCATCAAGTGGGAAGGCCCCGAGGCCCTGTCGCCGGGCAAGCACGTCATCGAGTTCGAATCCAAGTACGAGGGTCTTGGCGACGGCACCATGAAGTTCAACAATTTCTCGGGTATCGGCCAAGCCGCGGAAACCACCTTCAAGGTCGATGGTGTCGTGGTCGATTCGAAGCGGATGGAGAGGACCATTCCGATCATCCTGCAGTGGGACGAGAGTTTCGATATCGGCTCGGACACCATCACAGGCGTGAACGATGCGGACTACGTGCCGCCGTTTCCGCTGACCGCCAAGCTCGACAAGCTCACCATCAAGATCGACCGGCCCGAGCTGAGCGAGGCCGACACCAAGAAGCTCGAAGAAGCGATGGCTAAGTTGAACGCGGAGTTGCTCAAGAAGTGAGCGATTGATCCTCTGCTTCAACTGACTTGCGCGAGGGCCGGCAAGGTGCGGCCCTCGCGCAAAATTTCTAGGGGGCGGCGGCTGGCACGACGGTGTGGAACGCTGCCGAGGCTTAGGCTCCGCGAGTGCCCGGAGCAGGCACCATGGCGGTGGCGCCACACGCGCACACCCGTGTCGCGCACGGGCCACTAGC
>CAYZSE010000162.1:0-5553 GCA_964481035.1 uncultured Geminicoccaceae bacterium
GAAAATGGACCATACCCCCGACATCCACGCCCTCTCACCGTTCCGCCGCCGCCCCACCCGGTCGAAGATGCCGACGCGACTGCTCGCCCCGTGGCGCTTGCGCTATACGTCACGCGCAAGAGGCCGGCGTGCTCGTCGAAACCTCTTTGACGCCCGCCGCCTCGACGACGACATGGCCAGCCAAGCGAGGAGAAGAGGTTGAGCGGCAGCCGGCAAAGCTTGCGGGGCGAGGATGTCGCCGACGCGATCGTCCACGTCGCGGCGCTGATCGGCGCCGCGATCGCCTGCGTCGTGCGGCGCCGCCTGGTCGCCACGGCGCAGCGCCCAGAGCTCGCGATCGCCGTCGGCATCGACCGCTCGGGCCTCCGGCGCTGGCCGTCGTTCGCCCTCTTCCTCGACGACGGCCGCGTCGCCTTCGACAACAACTCCATCGACCGCGCCATGCGCCCGCTGGCCCTCGGGCGCCACAACGGGTTGTTCGCCGCTCGAGAATTCCCACCAGCAACGAGACACGACCCGCGGGCTGCGTCTGGAATTGTGTCGGGGAGATACGCGAATGAACCCTCAACCACCTGAAACCCTGCACCATGATCGACGGGTGCGTTCCAACAGGTCGGATATAACAGTAATTAATAAGCCTGTTTCGCGCTCTTTTTATAGAATTTTCATTATTAACAGCGTCGCGGTAACGCTTACTGTTGCCATGTTTTATTTTCAGTTAGTGATCATTTTTGACGTTGCCGGCGAGTTTATCTATCACAAGCCATGGCTCATTGAAAACATGGGACCAAAAAATGCAGGAAAGATTTTTGTTCTTGGTTGTTTTTTAGCAATGATGCTTATGCATCTGACACAGGCCGCAGTTTGGGGTCTTTTTTTGCGATACTATGGTTTTTTTCCAACTATAGCTGATGGTATGTATTTCAGTGCTTCGTCGATCACAACACTAGGCTATGGCGATATACTTTTAAAATTTCCTTGGAGGCATATAGGCACTCTTATAGCGATAACCGGAGTTCTGATGTTCGGCTGTTCAACCGCGTTTTTGTTCTTGATCCTACAGGAGTTCTGGCTGCACCTTTAAGCCGTCTCCGACGCCTTTGCTCACCAAGCAGAAGGCGTTTGACATCGATAGCCCGCTCATGCGGTGACAGGCATCGGTGAACACGCTTGGGGCGCGAAGCCGAGGATTGCACCGACTTCGCCGATCGCGATGTCCAACACCTCGAGCCGCTGGGCGTAGGACGTCGTCACCCGGCAACCCGAACGTCTGCCCCCTCGTGCGCCAGCCGGCGCTCCGGCATGCGAGAATGCAGGCCCGTTTCCGAGGCGATCAAGGACAAGGATGGCTTGCCCGTGCGCAGCACATGCCGCGGCGCACGGCACGCAGGCGCCGCCGGTCGAATCGCACCGGAACGTTCCAGGTTAGCGTCCGTGGTAGTGGTGGGCATAGGCTCGCACGCCGGCGCCGTGTCCCTCATCGAGCCCGAAGAGTTCGCCGCTGTGAACGCGGAAGCCCGGCTCGCCGATGTCCTTCCTCTCCGCCTCGACGACCTCCGCCCGTGGAGCTGCAGGCCACCCGCGAGGTCGTGGCAAAGGTCGCCCGATCATGCCCGCGATCAGCACCGTCTACACCCCGCCCGGATGCTTCGTGAGGACGAGGGCTGGCTGCACGTGATCAGCATCGAAAGGATGTCCAGGCATGGCGCACTCTGGGTCTACCGCGACAACGACGACGCCATCCTCGCCTTCACGGGCGACGGCATCGACGACCTGTCCGCCTCATCGAGAGAGCGAGACGCATCGCGATGACGTCGCCCGCAACCAGGATCCTACGCCGCGGCCTCACCGGCGGGCCACGTACCGCGGACCTCTCTCAACGAAGGATGCCGATGCGGCTGCGCGCGCCGTGGCGCTTGCGCTATACGTCACGGGCACGAGGCCGGGGAGTTCGTCGAAACCTCGTTCGACGCTCGCCGCCTCGACGACGACATGGCCAGCCAAACGAGGAGAAGAGGTTGAGCGGCAGCCGGCAGAGCTCGCGTGGCGAGTATGTCGCCGACGCGATCGTCCACGTCGCGGCGCTGGTCGGCGCCGGCATCGCGTGCTTCGTACTGCTCCGGCTGGTCGCCACGGCGCAGCGTCCAGAGCTCGCGATCGCCGTCGGCATCTACCTCTCGGGCCTCACGGCGCTGGCCGTCGCGTCGACCCTCTACAACGTGACCCACGGCACGGCGCCGACGGCGGTGTTCCAACGGATCGACCACGCCTGCATCTACATCATGATCGCCGGCACCTACACGCCCTTTTGCCTGCTGGTGATCCCGGCGCCCTGGGGCGGCCTGCTTCTGCTCGCGGTCTGGGCCTTGGCGGTGCTCGGGGCCGCGTTTCGGCTCGCCGGCGTCAGCGTCTCGGACAGCCTCGGCACCGCCCTCTACCTGGCGACCGGCTGGCTCGTCCTGCTGGCGCTCCCGCCCTTGATCGCCAACATCTCCGGCGACGGGCTGGTGCTGTTGATCGGCGGCGGACTGCTCTACACGCTGGGCGTGGTTTTCTACCGCTGGGACGGCCTGCCCTATCGCCGGGCGATCTGGCACGGCTTCGTCTTCGCCGGCGCCACCTGCCACTATTTCGCCGTGCTCAACGACGTGGTTCTCGCCCACGTAAGCCGAGCATGAGCCCCTCGCCGCGCCCCGCGCAATTGTAACGATTGATGAGTGAAACATTCATGAAGAATTCACGGCGAAGGTTTACCTCATCCGCGTAACCTTGTTTGACGCCGCAACTCCGTTCATGGGATAGTCCCTTTTGGCCGCGACGACCGCCAGCCAGCCTCGGCCTCGGGCCGGGCTCGACCGCCGCCTCCTGCCCTACGCTCCGGCCCTGGGCTCGGCGCTCGCCTGCGGCGCCTTCGCCACCCTGTTGCCGGAGATCGCGGCCTACGAGGTCGTGCGGGTTGCCAGGCCCTGGATACCCGGGCTCGGCGTCACGTTGTCCTTTCTCGTCGACGGGCTCAGCCTGACCTTCGCCCTGCTCATCACCGGCATCGGCGCCCTCGTCCTCGCCTATTCGGCCAGCTACTTTCAAGGGCATCGCAAGCTGGCGCAGCTGCTGACGCTCCTGGTGCTGTTCGAGCTGTCGATGCTGGGACTGGTGCTCGCCGACAACCTCGTCCTCATGTTCGTGTTCTGGGAGCTGACGACGATCACGTCGTTCCTGCTCGTCGGCTTCGATCATGAACGAGCGGACGCACGCAACAAGGCGCTCCAGGCCCTGCTCGTCACCGCCGCGGGCGGGCTGGCGCTGCTCGCGGGCATCCTCCTGCTCGGCGCCGTCGCCGGCACCTACGAGGCCTCGCGGCTGCCGGCCTTCGCCGAGGACATCAAGGCTCACGACCTCTATGCCGCCATCTTCGTCCTCGTAGCGCTCGGCTGCTTCACCAAGTCGGCGCAGTTCCCTTTCCATTTCTGGTTGCCGAACGCGATGGCGGCGCCCACGCCGGTGAGCGCGTACCTGCACTCGGCGACGATGGTGAAGGCGGGCATCTATCTCCTCGCCCGGCTCGCACCGACGCTCGGCGGCACCGAGCTCTGGCTCTGGACGCTGACGCTCACCGGCGGGATCACCGCCGTCCTCGGCTCGGTGTGGGCGCTCCGGCAGACCGACCTCAAGCTCGCGCTCGCCTACACGACGGTGATGGGGCTGGGCACGCTGACGATGTTTCTCGGCGGCGCCTCGGCCATCGCGCTCACCGCCGCGGCGACCTTCCTCATCGTCCACGCCCTCTACAAGGCCGCGCTCTTCCTCGTTGTCGGCATCATCGACAAGAAGGCCGGCTCGCGCGAGGTGAGCGCCCTCGGCGGGCTCGCGCGGCCGATGTGGCGGACCTGGATCGTGGCCGCGCTCGCCGCGTTCTCGATGGCGGGCTTCCCGCCGTTCCTCGGCTTCATCGGCAAGGAGCTGAAATACGAAGGCGCCCTCGCCGTCGCGTCCGAGCCGCTCTTGGTCGTGACCTTCGCCGTCGCGGCCAACGCGATGATGGTCGCGGTCGCCGGGCTCGTCGCCATCAACCCCTTCCTCGGCCGGCGCACGGCCGCCGCCGACGAGGCCGGCGAGCCGCCGTTCGCCATGTGGATCGGCCCGGCGCTCCTGGCCGTCGGCGGGCTGGTCTTCGGCATGGCCCCGGAGATGGTGGGCGCGCTCATCAACCCGATGGCCACCGTCATGGCCGGCGATCTCGTCGCCAAGGAGCTGAAGCTGTGGCACGGGGTGAACATACCGTTGCTGCTGAGCATCTTGACGTTCCTTCTGGGCGTCGCCGCCTACCTGCTCGTCGGACGCATCCGCGCGGGCCTCGCCGCCGCCGAGGCGCGCGGCCTCTGGGCGGCGGAGACGGGCTATGATCGGCTGCTCGCGGGGCTGAAGGCGGTGGCCGCCTGGCAAACAGGCGCGCTGCAGTCGGGCCGGCTCACGAGCTACTTCGGCTGGATCGCCGCGACGTTGGCCGTCTTGATCTGGGGCGGCCTGGCGCTCGGCGGCTTCGCGGTCGTCCCCCGCGCCTACGATGTGCCGACGCTCGTCGAGTGGACGATGCTCGCGCTCGCCGCCTTCGCCGCCGTGGCCAGCGTTGTCACCCGGTCGCGCCTGCTGGCGATCCTCGCGCTCGGCCTCCTCGGCATCTCGGTCGCCGCCATCTTCGTCTTCTACGGCGCGATCGACGTCGCCATGACCCAACTTCTGGTCGAAACCCTCGTCGTCGTCATCGTCGCCGTGGCGCTCTTGAAGCTGCCGCGGCTCGCGCCGTTGGGGGGGCTTCGGATCCGCTGGGCGCATCTGGGCATCAGCACGGCGCTCGGCGCCGGCGTGACGCTCTCGCTATTCGCCGTGCTGACAAAGGATCTGAACCGCGCGATCACCTCTTACTACGAGGAAGTCAGCGTGCCCCAGGCCTTCGGACACAACATCGTCAACGTCATCCTGGTGGACTTTCGCGCGCTCGATACGCTGGGCGAGATCGCCGTCGTCGTCATCGCCGCGCTCGGCGCGCTCGCGCTGTTGAAGGTCCGCGGGGATACGTCCGGTGAGGGCTCACGATGAACTCGATCATCCTCTCGGCGGCAACCCGAATCATCACGCCGCTGATGCTCGCGTTCTCGCTGTTCATTCTCCTGCGCGGGCACAACGAGCCGGGCGGCGGCTTCATCGGCGGGCTCATCGCCGCGACGGCCTTTGCCCTCTACGCCAAGGCCATGGGCGTCGGCGCGGCACGCCAGGCGCTGCGCTTCGCACCCGAGGCCGTCGCCGTCGGCGGCCTCGGCATCGCCGCGCTCGCCGGTCTCTGGGGCCTCGTGCAGGGAGGCGCCTTCCTGGCCGGCATATGGCCGCTGCTGACGACCGAAGCCGACGGCTCGAAGGCGGGCCTGCCCGTCGGCTCCGTGCTCTTGTTCGACATCGGCGTCTATCTCGTCGTCGTCGGCGCGGTGCTGACGATCCTCTTCGCCCTCGAGGAGGATGTCGTCGACGTCGCCGACCGCCCGGCGACGGAGGACTGAG
>CAYZSE010000163.1:0-5549 GCA_964481035.1 uncultured Geminicoccaceae bacterium
CGCGCCGCCGTCGCGCCAGCGGGTGTCCCAGCCGCCGCTCCAATCGACCTCCTGGCCGAGAACGGGGGTCGCGGCGACCAGGGCGAGCCCCAACCCCAACAAGCGCAAGCTCCAACCTCGCCCGACCACCGTTTCCGTACTCCAAACTTGCCGGGCGGCAGGATCGACGCTCGTGGGCCACGAAGCAACCCCGCGCGGCCGGGCCGGCTTCGCCGCCGGGCCTCTCAGTCGCCGCCCGGGCGCGAGAGAGCGTTCTCGAGCTCCTCGGCGACCGCCCCGCGTGGGCGGGTGACGCGGGCGAGGAGGTCGTAGAGCACCGGCGTCAAGAAGAGCGTCAAGAGCGTGGACAGCGTGAGCCCGCCGATGATCACCGTGCCTATCGCGATGCGCGCGTCGGCCCCGGCGCCTGAGGCCAAGACGAGCGGGACGGCACCGAGGACGGTCGAGGTGACGGTCATGAGGATCGGGCGCAGCCGCAACGTCGCCGCCTCGATCACGGCATCGCGGACGCTGCGGCCGTCGTCGCGAAGCTGGTTGGCGAACTCGACGATGAGGATGCCGTTCTTGGCCATCAGGCCGATCAGGAGAATGATCCCGATCTGGCTGTAGAGGTTCAAGGACGCGCCCGCGAGCCACAGCGCATAGACGGCGCCGGCGACGGCGAGCGGGACGCTGAGCATGATGATGAACGGGTGGACGAAGCTCTCGAACTGCGCGGCCAGCACGAGGAAGACGATGAGCAGGGCGAGCGCGAAGGTCAGCGCGACACCGCGGGCGGTCTCGAGATACTGCCGCGACTGCCCGGCGAAGGCGGTGCGCGCCTGATCCGGCAGGGTCTCGGCCACGGCTTCCTGGATGAAGCGGATGGCGCTGCCGAGATCGTAGCCGTCG
Source organism: uncultured Geminicoccaceae bacterium (assembly GCA_964481035.1). Lineage (GTDB taxonomy): Bacteria > Pseudomonadota > Alphaproteobacteria > Geminicoccales > Geminicoccaceae > JAAAPF01. Next base: position 892 of record CAYZSE010000163.1, read on the forward strand.
GCGAGCGAGGCCTGGAGCGTGACCGACGGGAGGCGGTCGTAGCGGCGCAGCTCCGGCGCCGCCGCCCCTTCCTCGACGGTGACGAGCGCGCTCAGGGGCACGAGCGTCGCGTCGTCGCCGGTGCGGACGAAGATGTTGGCGAGATCGGCGGGCGTTCGGCGATCGTCCGCCTGGGCCTGGACGATGACCGGGTATTCTCGGCCACGGTCGATCCAGGAGGTGATCTCGCGTCCGGCCAGGAGCGTCTGCAGGGTCGCGGCCACGGCGTCGACGGCGATGTTGAGATCGTCGGCACGGGCGCGGTCGATGCGCACCGTGAGCTGCGGCTGGTTCTCCTCGAAGTCGATCTCGGGGTTGCGGAGGCCCGGATTGGCTTCCGCCCGGGCGCGCAGCGTCTCGCCCCATTCCTTGGCGGTGGCGTGGTCCGGCCCGCCGACGACGACGCGCAAGGGCGTGCTCGAGCCGCGCAGGCCGAGGCCCGCCGGCGTCACCGGAAAGCCCCGGGCACCGGGCAGCGAGCTCACCGCCGGCCGCAGCGCGTCGGCCACGTCCTGGTGGCTCGCCTCGCGTTCGTCCCACGGCGCGAGGCGGAAGACGACGAAGGCGCGATGGGGCCGACCGCGGCTGCCGACGATGGCGAAGACGGTATCGACCACCCCCTCGTCGACCAGCGGCCGGGCCGCCGCCTCGACGAGCCGCGTCTGGGCGTCGGTGTAGTCGACCGTGCTTCCCTGCGGCGAGGTCAGGGGCACGAAGACGACGCCGCGATCCTCGCGCGGGGTGAGTTCGCGGGGCAAGCCCGCGAACACCTGCAGAGCGCCGCCGGCGACGACGAGGCAGACCGCGATGACCGGCAGAGGCGCCGTCACGGCCGCTCCGACCCACCGCCGATAACCGCGCTCCAGGCCGTGGAACAGCCGCTCGATCGCGTGCACCGCGGGGCCGCTGCCGCTTCGGTCGGCGAGCACCTTGGAGGCGAGCGCCGGGCAGAGCGTCAGCGCGACGAACGTCGAGATGACCACCGCCGCCGCCATGACGAAGCCGAACTCGACGAAGAGGCGGCCGGCCTGGCCCTCGAGGAACGAGATCGGCACGAAGACGGCGATGAGCGTCAGAGATGTCGCGATGACGGCGAAGGTCACCTGCCGCGCGCCGAGGAACGAGGCGACCAGCGGGCTTTCGCCGTCCTCGATCCGACGCTGGATGTTCTCGAGCACGACGATGGCGTCGTCGACGACGAGGCCGATCGCCAGGAGGAGCGCCAAGAGCGTGAGCACGTTGATCGAGAAGCCCATCGCCGCAATGAGGATGAAGGCGCCGACGAGCGAGACGGGGATCGTCACGAGCGGGACGAGCATCGCCCGGGCCGAGAGGAGAAACGCGAAGATCACGGCGACGACGAGGGCGAGCGAGATCAAGAGCGCCTCGACGACCTCGCGGATCGAGGCGGCGATGAAGAGCGCGTCGTCGGAGCCGACCGAAATCGCCATGCCCTCGGGCAGGCTCGGCCGGAGCCGCTCGATCTCGGCGCGCACGGCGTCGGAGATGGCGACCGTGTTGGCCTGGGACTGACGCAGGATACCCATCCCGACGCTGACCACGCCGTTGGCGCGGACCCGGGTCTCGTCGTCCTCGACGCCGAGCTCCACCTCGGCGATGTCGGTGAGCCGGATCGGATAGCCGTCGACCTCGGCGACGACCAGCGCGCGGAACTGCTGAAGCGTCTGCAGCCGGCTGTCGAGGCGGACGGCGAGCTGCCGCGCCGTCGAGCGGATCTCGCCCGCCGGCAGCTCGACATTGCTGCGCCGGAGCGCTTCGTCGACGTCGGCGACGGTGAGCTTGCGCGCGGCCATCGCCCGGCGGTCGAGCCAGATGCGGATGGCGAAGCGGCGCTCGCCGTAGATCTCGACGCTGGCGACGCCTCGCACCGTCGCCAGGCGGTCGACCAGCGCCCGCTCGACGAAGTCGGTGATCTCGGCGGCGGTGAGCCGGTCGCTGGTGACGGCGACGCGCATGATCGGGTCGGCGTCATCGTCGCTCTTGACGACCTGCGGCTCGTCGGCGTCGTCGGGCAGCTCGTCGCGGACCCGGCTCACCGCGTCGCGCACGTCGTTGGCCGCCTCGTCGATGTCACGGCCGGTGGCGAAGGTGATCGTCGTGCTCGAACTGCCGCGCCGGCTCTGCGAGCTGATACTCTCGATGCCGGAGATGCCGGCCACCGCACCCTCGATGACCTCGGTGATGTCGCTGTCGACGACCTCGGGCGCGGCGCCCGGGTAGGCGGTGCGCACCGAGACGACGACGTTGTCGACGTCGGGCAGCTCGCGCACCGGCAAGCCTCTGAGCGCCGCGATCCCGAAGACGACGATGAGGAGGCTCGCCACCGCGGCGAGGACGGGTCGGCGGATCGCGAGGTCGGAGGGGGTCAACCGCTCGCCCCGGCTGCGCTCGTGGCCGCCACGGGTGCGCGCGACGCCCCCGGCGGCTCGCCGTCGACCTCGACCGGCATGCCGTCGCGCACGCGCTGCACGCCCTCGACGACGACCAGTGTTCCGGTCTCGAGGCCCTCGACGATTTCGACGCGGCCGACCTCGCGCTGCCCGAGGACGACCTCGGAGCGTCTGGCCCGACCGTCGTGGACGGCGAAGACGAAGGCGCGGTCGCCGGTCACGAGGATCGCTTCCTCGGGCACGACGAGGGCGACGCGGCTGGCGACGACGAGCTCCAGGTGCATGAACATCCCCGCCGGCAGCGCGCGGTCGGGGTTGGGCAGGACGGCGCGCACGGCGAAGCTGCGGGTGACCGCGTCGATGCGGCTGTCGACCTTCTCGACGGCGCCTTCGAACACCCGACCGGCAAAGGCCGCGCTGCGCCCTCGCACCGACTGGCCGGCGACGATCTGCCCGAAGAGCCGCTCAGGGAGGTCGAACGCCACCTCGATCGCCTCGAGGTCGTCGAGGGTGGTCAGCACCGTGTCGTCGTCGACGCGCGCGCCGACGTCGACGCGCGCGAGCCCCACGGTGCCGGCGAAGGGCGCCTCGACCAGGCGGTCGGCAAGGCGCCGCGCCGCCCGATCGACCCGGGCCTGAGCCGTCGCGCGCTGCGCGACGAGCTGGTCGATGGCGGCCTCGGAAACGGCGGCGGTCGAGCGCAAGGTCCGCGCCCGATCCAACGCCAGCTCCGCCTCGCGAAGCAGCGCCTCGGCCTCGGCGAGATCGGCGCGCTCGATGTCGTCGTCGAGACGAACCAGCGGGGCGCCGGCCGCGACCGTGTCGCCGGCGGCGAACAGTACCTCGACGACCCGACCGCTCGCGAGCGGCACCAGCTCGATAGCACGGCGCGCCCGGGTGCTGCCGACCGCCTCGACCCGGTGTTGCAATCGGGCCTCGCGGGCTTCGACAGCGCGGACGACGCCAGGAGCGTCGCCGCCGCGCCGCTCGGCGCCCGTGCTCTGCGGTGCGTAGGTCGACCACCCGTAATAGCCGGCGCCGGCCACCGCCAGCAGCGCCGCCGTCATCAGCAGCTGCCGCCATAGATCCATGTGAGGTTCCCGCAACGCCCGCCTGACGATAAGTGCGCGATCCCGCCGTGCTTTCAAGCTCGACCGAAGAGCGCGCGCACGACCGCGACTTCGCACCGGGGTCCAGCAATCGTCAGCCGCCGCGGCGGCATCGTCGGCTGGCAATTGCCGAAACGAGCCGCTACCTTCGCGCGAACGGACCGGGAGGAGAACGTCATGCGCTTTGCGTTGGCCGCCCTGAGCCTCGTGCTGAGCCCACAGACCCTCGCTTATGACGGCATCGTCGAGAAGCGGGTCTTCGCGCTCGGGCCGTACACGACCGAGGGCGCCGCCGAGATCGCCGAGGTGCGGGTCGGCTGGGAAGCCTACGGCACCCTCAACGCGGCGCGCGACAACGCCGTCCTCGTCACCCACTACTTTTCCGGCACGAGCCACGCGGCCGGCCGCTATGCCGAGGACGGTGCCCGCGGCTACTGGGACTATCTCATCGGCCCGGGCCTGCCGCTCGACACCGACAAGTATTTCGTCTTGAGCTCGGATACGCTCGTCAATCTCAATACCGGCGACCCGAACGTCACGACGACGGGCCCGGCCTCGATCGACCCGGCGACCGGCGAGCCCTACGGCCTGGACTTCCCGGTCGTGACGATCCGCGACTTCGTCAACGTGCAGAAGGCGCTCGTCGAGAGCCTCGGCATCGAGCGGCTGCATGCGGTCATGGGTGCGTCGATGGGGGCGCTGCAGGCGATCGAATGGGCGAGCGCCTATCCCGGCATGGTCGACCGTGTCGTTCCGGTGATCGGCAGCGGCGCGGCCGACGCCTTCCTCATCGGCTGGCTGAATGCCTGGGCCGCGCCCATCAGGCTGGATGCGAACTGGCAGGGCGGCGACTACTACGGGCAGACGCCGCCCACGGCCGGCCTCGCCGAGGCGCTCAAGCTCGTCACGCTGCAGGCCAACCACTGGGAGTGGGCGAACGCGACCTTCGGCCGTGAATGGGCCGAGGAAGGCAAAGACCCGGCGACGGCGACAGGCCATCTCTACCGTTTCGAGGCGGTCCTCGACGAGGTGGCCCGGGCGCGCGCGGCGGTGAGCGACGCCAACCACTTCCTCTATCTCGTCAAGGCCAACCAGCTCT
>CAYZSE010000164.1:0-5537 GCA_964481035.1 uncultured Geminicoccaceae bacterium
GGCTCGGCGCGATCGGCGAGCGCGGCGCCCGCCAGCAACGGGCAAAGGCGCCCGCCCGGCGCTGCCCACACGCCGGCAGCGCCGGCGGGCGCCGACGACGCGGGGTCGAAATCGCCGGCGGCGTCGAGCCACGCCGCCAGCAGGCTCGCGCCAGGCAGGCCGCGTGCCTCCAGCCAACGCACCGCCCAGCCGGCGTCGTCGGCGAGCCCCCAAGGCCGTCCAGCCCCGCGCGCCGCCCGCAGCGCGAGGGCGCCGAGCTCGTTCAGTGACCCGTCGATGCTTCGCACGCGTCGTCGATCCATCCGTCGGCGTCCCGCCCGGCGAGGTCGTCCGGCAACGGTGCACCCTGAAAGAGCGTGTTGCGCAGCGTGTCGCCCGGGACGGGATCGAAACGTGTGGCGCCGAAGAAAGCAAGCGTCGCGCGCAGCAGATCCAAGGGATCGGCTTCGGCGACGAGCGCGTCGTCGCGGATCTCCGCGTAGGGCCGATCCGCCGCGAGCTGGGCCCGGCGTGCCGCGCGCCGGTGCTCCGGATGACGCAGCAGCACCTCGGCCAAAGCCGTCTCATCGGGCCAAAAGGCGAGCGCCTCGTGAAGCGCCCGCGCATCGCGGCCGGGCGCGACGGGCAAAGCGCACACGTCGGCCATCGGCGCTCCATGGACGAGGTGCGGCTCGCCCGTTACCGGCGCCGCGCACCATGTCCGCGCCGGCGCCGTGCAGTCATCGTCGTGGTCCAGCGCCCAGTCGTAGATGCGGGCGAGGATCGCGCGCACCTCGGCCACGCTCATGCGCCCGTCGACCCGCCGTGCCCCGTCCTCGTCGGCGCTCATCGTCTCCGCGAGGTCGTCCACCAGCGCTCCGTGCGGCTCCAGCAGGAGGCTCACCAGCAGCTCCTGACCCTCGAGGCCGCACGTCCGCTCGGCCCAGCGATAGAGCGCATCCCAGGGTCGCGGCTCGGCCATGCGGCCGCCGGCGATTTCCCGCGCGAGGCGGTCGAGGTCGCGGCGAAGGGCGTGCAGCCGCCGCTGCTGCGGTGGGTGCGTCGAGCGCCATGCGGCAACCAGCGTCCGCGCCTCGGCCAGCCGCCGGGCGAAAACGCCGCGCTCATCGGCGGTCGGCCGCTCCACCGCGCGCACGCGCGCGAGCGCCGTCTCGCGGGCCGTGACCCAGTTGTGCAAGAGCAGCGGGTGGTTGATGAGGAAGGGGGCGAGGCCAGGTCCGGTGGCATTGCCGACCCCGAGGCGGCGCCGCAACTCGGGCGCGAGCGAGGCCGCCGTCGCCTGCGTGCGCCGCCGCGCCAGGTGATCGACGAGGTCGAGGCCGAAGAGGCGGATAAGGTAGAGGGTCAGCATCTCGACCTGAAAGGGTGCGGCGAACTCCGGGCGATCGGACCAAAGCTCGCGATCGGCACAGCCGAACCTGCCGGAGCCGTAGACGGCAGTGGTGCGCAGGACGTACCCGACACGCTCGATCTCCGACGGGTCCGGCTGCCGGCCGGCGGCCAGGTGCTCCACGATGTGCGCGACGAGGCGTCCGGAACGGTTGGCCCGGGAGAGGCACAGCTCGCGAGCGGAGAGCCGCGCCGCGCTTTGCTGAGGCACCTGTGCCGCGAGCCGCTCGAGGTCGTTGCCGTCGACCTCGCCGTCGACGAGGGCGAAGGTCGCGTCCCAGGCGTCGGCTGTCGGCGCGTCGCTGCGGGCGCCGACGTCCGGAGGGTGGCCGAACGCGACGAGGCTGTAGGCGTGCGCGCCGCGGGCGACCCGGTAGACGGCGACGCCCGCGCCGACGTCGTCGATGCGCCAGAGGGCGCAGGAGACCTGCCAGCGCTCGGCCGCCAGACGACGTACCAGCACCCGCGTGAACGAGAGCCGTGTGGGATGCGAGGCGCCGAGCCGGGCGAGCCCCATCACTTCCGCCGGCCGACGCTGGGCGACCGAGCCCGCTTGCACCCCGATACTCATGCGCACTCCCCGCTGCCGACACCTTCTGGAACTTGAAGTATAACCCGCCGGCACGTTGTCGCCACGGTACGAGCCGTTGCGGCATGACCGCACATCCATGCATGCGCGCTCGTCGGGCCGCGGACGTTGACAGGCGGCCGCCCGCATCCTCTTTGTCCGCGGCGATCCAAGGAGTGCTCGATGGTCCAGCGAAACGATCCGGTGCTGATCACGGGGGCGGCGGGCTTCATCGGCTTTCATCTCGCCCGCGCGCTCCTCGAACGTGGCATCGCCGTGGTGGGCGTGGACAACCTCACGCCGTACTACGATCCGACGCTCAAGGAGGCGCGGCTGGCCGAGCTGGGTCGGCAGAGCGGCTTCGACTTCCGGCGTCTGGACCTGGCGGATCGTGACGCGACGGCCGCTCTGTTCGCCGAGGTGCGGCCGGGCCGCGTCGTGCACCTGGCGGCGCAGGCCGGGGTCCGCTACTCGATCAATCATCCTTTCGCCTATGTCGACAGCAACCTCGTCGGGACGATGGCGGTGCTCGAGGGCTGCCGTCATGCGGGCACCAGGCATCTCCTCTTCGCCTCGTCGAGCTCGGTCTACGGCGGCAACGCCAAGCTGCCGTTCTCCGAGCAGGACCCGGTCGACCACCCGGTGAGCCTCTACGCCGCCAGCAAACGGGCGAACGAGCTCATGGCCCACACCTACAGCCACCTCTACGGGCTGCCGGCGACGGGACTACGCTTTTTCACCGTGTACGGTCCCTGGGGTCGGCCCGACATGGCCTATTTCATCTTCGCCGAGGCGATCCGCGCGGGGCGGCCGATCAAGCTCTTCAACCACGGCGAGATGGCGCGCGACTTCACGTTTATCGATGATGTCGTCGAGGCATTGGTGCGCCTGCTCGACCGTGCCCCCGAGCCGGACGGAGCAGCGGCGGCGCCCGACCGCTCGACGGCTCCCTTTCGCCTCTACAACATCGGCAACCACACACCGGTGCCCTTGCGCGACTTTTTGGCCATTTTGGAGAGTTGCCTCGGTGCCCGGGCGATCGTCGAGAACGCGCCGATGCAGCCGGGCGACGTGGTGGCGACCTTCGCCGACGTCCGCGCCCTCGAAGCGGCGGTCGACTTCGCGCCGCGGACCACGTTGCACGACGGGCTCGCCGCCTTTGCCACGTGGTTCGACCGCTACTACGGCCGCGGTTGAGGACAGGGGGCATGCCGCGCGCCGGTCCGCACGGGCTGCGCGCGAAGGCGTTGCTCGCCATGCACGTCGCCGTCTCCTCGGGCGACGACCGTCACCGCGGTGAAGACCTGGCGCGACCACCGGTAGGCGATGCCTGGCGCGCGCGTCGAGCGCGTTTCCCGGCCAGGTTGATCTTCACCCATCCCGCACCCCCGCCCCGCCGCCCACGAGGTTACGCCGCCCACGAGGTTACGATGCCATGGGCGGCCGGGCGGGGATCGGGGATGGTCAAGCAGTTCGGAGAACGCGTCGAGGGTGGCTTCGGCGCCACGGACCGTCCGCTCGCGACGCGGCCACCGCGCCTCAGATCGCGGCCGAGCCTTCCAACGTCACCGAAGCGTCGACCTCCAGCCGACCGGTCTCGCCCGGTGCCAGCAGGGGCACCGCGTTCTGGCCGAACACGGGCTGGCGCATGAGCGGGTGCAGGCGCAGGCGCCGCAGCGCCGCGAGCGGCTGGTCGCCGTCCGGGGTGCCGGTCTCCTGGTCGATCGTCGTGACGACGCAACGCTCGCAGGACTTGACGAGCTCCATGACGAGGCCGTCGGCGACGAGCCGGCTGTGCTCGTCTTCGGCGTTCGCCGCGGCGCCGGTGAGCACGACATTGGGGCGGAACCGGCTCATCGGCACGGGAAAGGCGCCGAGCTCGACGAGCTTCTCGTCGAGCCAGACGAGCGTCGCCTCGTTGGTCACGAGGATCGGGTAGCCGTCGGCGAACGCCGTCTCGGCGCCCGGCGCGATCTGCGGATCGCAGGGGCGCGTCGTGTCGTCGGGGAAATGGACGAGGCGCACGCGGCGGCCGAGCAGCTCGCTCAGCGCCGTGTCGATGCGGCCGTCATAGGCCTCGGCCTCGACGGTGTCGCCCCACACCCGCACGGCCTCGCGCCGGCCGCTGCCGGCCTCGGGCGCCTCGAAGCGCTCGCCCTCGATCTGGAACCCGAGCGCGCCGTCGTGGTCGATCCAGGCGTGGATGCGGGCGAGCTGCGCGTACTCGCGCTGGGTGAGCACCCGGCCGGTGTCGGTGGCGACGGCCCAGCGCCGGTCGTGGGCGAGGCCCCTTCGGCTGACGACGCTCTCGGCGACCGGCACCGCGGCGCCGCCCTTGACGGGGTAGACGAAGAGGCCGCCGATGCGCGCCGTCGCCGCCACCGCACCTCAGCCCGTGAGGCTGCCGACGCGGGCGAGCGACTTGGGCGCGGCGATGCCGTAGGCCTTGAGCGCCGGCTCGAGGATGCGCTCCACCTCGGCCCGGCCGAGCTCGTCCATCAGCGCGCAGGGGGCCTTCTTGAGCTTGAGCGCCTCGCGCGCGCCGTGGTCGATGACCGCCGGCTCGGCGATCCCCTCGTCGAGCTCCTGCAGGGTCGGCAGGAAGTATCCCAGGCGCAGCTTGTCGGCGATGGCCGAGGCGCGCTCGGCCGGGACGTCGCCGGCCTCGCCGATCTCCCAGCTCGCATCCGCGTCGCCGGTCTCGGCCATCGACTTCGCCGGCGCGTAGAAGTCGCCGAGCGGGCCGAGGTTGCGGATGGCGTGCAGGTTGATGCGCGGCTTGATGAGGTTCATGACGAGGAAGGGGCCGGCAGCGGCGCCGAGCGCCTGCTGCGCCACCTTGTCGATCTCCGCCGTGGTGCCGAGCCCGGCGTCGAGAGCGCGCGCCGCCTCGTTGGTGTAGGGGCAGAAATAGCGGTTGATCGCGAAGCCGTACTGGTCCTTGCAGGGCAGCGGGTCCTTGCCGGTCGCCTTGCAGAAGTCGATGCCGGCCTGGAAGGTCGCGTCGCTCGTCGCCTCGCCCTTGACCACCTCGACGATCGGGTTGACCTGCGCCGGGCTGAAGTAGTGCAGGCCCAAGAACCGGCCGGGCGCGCTCATGTGGGCCTGCAGGTCGCTCACCTTGAGGCAGCTCGTGTTGGTGGCGACGACGCAGGCGGCGTCGACGACCTTCGAGAGCTCGTGGAAGACGTCGGCCTTGAGGTCGAAATCCTCGAACACCGCCTCGATCACGACCTCGCGGTCGGCGAGCTCGCAAATGCTGCTCACCCCGTGGATGCGCGCGGTGGCGGCCACGGCGTCGTCGGCGCTCATCCGGCCCTTGTCGACGGCGCGGCCGAAGAAGCTCTCCGCGAGACCCTTCGCCCTGGCGATCGCCTCGGCGTTGGCGTCGAGCAGCTTGACCTCGCAGCCGTGCTGCGCGCTCGCGACAGCGATCCCGGAGCCCATGGTTCCGGCACCGATGATGCCGATCTTGGTCAAAGCCATCGCGAAGCTCCTGCCATGTTGCGCCGCACACGGTGTCGGCGCCGCACGCGCCGCTGTCAAGCCGCGGCTGGGCGTGTAGGCTCGCGCCGCCTAG
>CAYZSE010000165.1:0-2716 GCA_964481035.1 uncultured Geminicoccaceae bacterium
GTGAGGCCCGAGCCGATCTGCGAGGCGAGGCGGATGCGCTGGCTCTCGCCGCCCGAGAGCGTGCCGCTGTCGCGGGCGAGCGTGAGATAGCCGAGCCCGACCTTGAGGAGAAAGCCGAGCCGCTCGTTGATCTCCTTGAGGATGCGCGCGGCGATCGCCTGGTCCTTCGCCCGCAGCTTGCCGTCGAGTGCGGCGAACCAGGCACCCGCCGCCTCGATGGAGAGCTGGCTCACCTCGCCGATGTGGCGGCCGTCGATCTTGACGGCGAGCGCCGCGGGCTTGAGGCGGTGGCCCGCGCACGCCTCGCAGGGGCTGGTCGCGACATACTTGCCGAGCTCATCCTTGAGCCAGGTGCTGTCGGTCTCCCGCCAGCGGCGCTCCAGGTTCGGCACGACGCCCTCGAACGGCCGCTCGAGGTCGTAGGTCCTCAGCCCGTCGGCGTAGCGCAGCGGGATCTTCTGCCGGCCCGAGCCCCAGAGGATCACCTCCCGCACGCGCTCGGGCAGCTCCCCGAACGGTGTCTTGAGGTCGAAGTCATAGAAGGAGGCCAGGCTGTCGAGCGTCTGGGCGTAATATTGCGCGGTCGAGTTTGCCCAGGGCTCGATCGCGCCCTCGGCGAGGGACAGCGCGCGGTCGGGGACGACGAGGTCGGCGTCCACGTTCATCCGCCGGCCGAGGCCGTCGCACTCGGGACACGCGCCGAAGGGATTGTTGAAGGAGAACAGCCGCGGCTCGATCTCGTCGATGGTGAAGCCCGAGACCGGGCAGGCGAACCGCGCCGAGAGGGTGAAGCTCGCCGCCCGGTCGGCATTCTCGACGGTCAACAGGCCGTCGGAGAGCTCGAGCGCCGTCTCGACGCTGTCGGCGAGGCGCTGGGCGCCGTCCTCGGCCAGCACCAGCCGGTCGACGACGACGTCGATGTCGTGCTTGAGCTTCTTGTCGAGCGGCGGGACCTCGTCGATCTCGAGGAGCGCGCCGTCGACCTTGACACGCTGGAAGCCGCGCCGCTGGAGGTCTTGGAACTCCTTCTTGTACTCGCCCTTGCGGCCGCGGACGATGGGCGCGAGCAGGTAGAGCCGCGCGCCCTCGCCCTGCTCGAGGATGCGGTCGACCATCTGCGAGACGGTCTGGCTCTCGATCGGCAGCCCCGTCGCCGGGGAGTAGGGCACGCCGATCCGTGCCCACAAGAGCCGCATGTAGTCGTAGATCTCGGTGACCGTGGCCACCGTCGAGCGGGGGTTCTTCGAGGTGGTCTTCTGCTCGATGGAGATCGCCGGCGACAGGCCGGTGATCTGGTCGACGTCCGGCTTCTGCATGAGCTCGAGGAACTGCCGCGCGTAGGCCGAGAGGCTCTCGACATACTTGCGTTGGCCCTCGGCGTAGATGGTGTCGAAGGCGAGCGAGCTCTTGCCCGAGCCGGAGAGGCCCGTGACCACCACCAGTTTGTGGCGCGGCAGGTCGACGTCGATCGACTTGAGATTGTGCTCGCGCGCGCCACGCACGCGAATGTGGTCATCCATGGGCGGTCGGGACTTCCCTCGGGTCTGCCCGGCAATATGGCGCGGGACGCCGCTGCCGGCCAGCATCGTCGGGGGTATTCACCAAGCGTTCAAGCGCCCCACGTCAAGCGCGGTGATACCGTCCCGTGGGAGCTTTCCAGATGTCGCAGCGTTGCGCCCTCGTCGTTGCCGCCGCCGCGCTCTGGGCGGCGCCCGCCGCGGCGGCGCCGGTCGACTACAGCCTCGAGATGGAGGCGGTCTTTCTCGGCATGACCGTGGCCAATGTCGCGATCCGTGCGGACGACGTGGGCGGTGAGCTCGCGCAGAGCTTCTCGGTCGAGACGCTGGGCCTGGTCCACACCGTGTCCGGCTTCCGCAGCGAGGCGACCGCGCTCAGCCGGATGGTCGGCGACGACCTCGCGACCCGGCGCTTCGCCACCGCGAGCGAGACCAAGCGGGCCACGCGCGAGGTCGCGGTCCGCTACGACGACGGCGGGCGGGTCGTCGAGGTCGCCAGCTTCGAGCGCGGCAAGCGCGATCGGTCCGAGGTGCCGGCCGAGTTGCGCCATCACACCATCGATCCGCTGACGGCGATCCCGGTGATCCGCCGTTGGCTCGCCGAGGCACGCGACGGCGGGCCGGGCGTTCAGACGACGATCCCGGTCTTCGACGGGCGCCGGCGCTACGACCTCGAGGTCTTCCTCGTCGACCGCCGCATCGCCCGGTTCGCCCAGGGCCCGACACCGGTCATCGAGCTGGCGATCGCGCTCGTGCCCTTGGCCGGCTTCGATCAAGGCGACGACGACGGCAGACGCCGGGAGGTGGTGGCCTTGATCAGCGACGACGCCGACCTTTTGCCCTTGATCCTGCGGACCACGGCGTCGAGCAGCCTGCAGGCCTCGCTCTACACCCGCCGCGCCTGCACCGGCGGCGAGCTCGCGGGCGGCTGCCGCGAATTCCGCTACTGAGGCCGGGCGCTGACGGTCAGTAGGCCAGCGCGCGGGCCTGCTCGATCCAGCCTTCGCGCGCGAAGCGACCGCTGAAGCCGAGCTTCTCCTCGAGCGCCTCGATCTCGCCCGGGGTCAGCGCCGCGAGCTGCTTGTAGCTCGTGATGCCATGGTCCTTGAGCGTCTGCGCGAATTTGGGCCCGATGCCCTTGATCATGGTGAGATCGTCCTGGGCGGCCGGCGCCGGCCGCCCGACCGGGGCCACCACGG
>CAYZSE010000165.1:2816-5491 GCA_964481035.1 uncultured Geminicoccaceae bacterium
CGGGTTCGGCCTTCGGTGCGGGCTCGGCTTTAGGCGCGGCATCGGACTTCGGCGCGGGCTTCGCGATGGCGGCCGGTTGCGACACGGCCGTCGCCGGCGCGGGCTTGTTCGGCGCCGGTGCGGTCGCGGCGGGCGTTGCGGCCTTCGCCGCGGCGAGCTTGCTCCACCGTTCGACCATCCGCTGCATGTAGTCCTGGTGCAGCCTCACCAACGCCATCGGATCGCGGCACGACAGCGCTTTCACGCTGGTCTCGACGGTGTCGAGCTGCTGCTCCTGGAGAAGCTGCATGAACTGGTTCGGCGACTGCAGCGGCGTGCGCATGGCGTCGAAGAAAGGAGCTTTCACGGGTCGGTCTCCACGAATCCGCAGGCGTTCGGTTGAGCTTATGCTGCACCGCAACACTGCTGTAACACACTTTGGCATTGCACGGGAAGTCCCAAGTCAAGCCACTTCAGGTGCGACATCTCAGACCAGGGCATCGATGGCCTCGCCGAGCTCGAGCCAGCGGGTCTCCAGCCGGGCCAGCCGTGCTTCCAGGTTGCCGAGCTCGCGGGCGCGGCGTTGCGCCTCCGTCTCGTCGGTGAAGGTCGCAGGCTCGGCCATGGCGCTCGCCAGCGCGTGCTTGCGCTTCTCGAGCGTCGTCATCTCGCGCTCCACCTCCTTGATCTCCTGGCGCAGCGGCGCGAGCCGCTGGCGGCGGACCCCCGGATCGAGCCGGGCGCGGCCGGCCGGTACCGTCGTCGGCGCTGCCGTCGGCGCCTTCGCCTGCGGCAGCGTCCCGTCCTTCAAGAAGCGCCGGTAGTCGGCGAGATCGCCGTCGAACCGCCGCACCCGACCGTCCTTGACCAGCCAGAGCTGGTCGGCGGTGAGCTCCAGGAGCTGGATGTCGTGGCTCACCAGAACGACCGCGCCCGGATAGTCGTTGAGCGCCTCGACGAGCGCCTCGCGGCTGTCGATGTCGAGGTGGTTGGTGGGCTCGTCGAGGATGAGGAGCTGCGGCTCGGGCACGCACAAGAGGCAGAGCGCGAGCCGCGCCTTCTCGCCGCCCGAGAGGTTCCGCGCCTTGGTCTCGCACTTCTCGGCGCCGAGGCCGAAGCGCGCGAGCTCGGCGCGGATCGCCTGCTCCTTGGACTGCGGCCTCAGTCGGCGCAGGTGGTCGAGCGCGCTGTCCTCGGGCTCGAGGTCCTCGATCTGGTGCTGGGCGAAGAAGCCGACTCGCAGGTCCTTGGCGCGGACGACCTCGCCCGCCATCGGCGCCAGCCGGTCGGCGAGGAGCTTGGCGAAGGTCGACTTGCCGTTGCCGTTGGCGCCCAGGAGCGCAATGCGGTCGTCGGGATCGAGGCGCAGGTCGAGGTCCCGCAGCACCGGCGTAGCGCCGTAGCCGACCGCGGCGTCGTTCAAGGTGATCATCGGCGGCGACGGCGGGGTCGGGTTGGGCAGGCGGAAGACCACCTCGGGCTCCGGCGGACGCAGCTCGATGTCGCCCAGCCGCGCGATCATCTTGAGCCGGCTCTGCGCCTGGCGCGCCTTGTTGGCCTGGTAGCGGAAGCGGTCGACGAAGCTCTGCAGGTGGGCCTTGCGGGCGGCGATCTTCTCGGCCTCCTTGGCCTCGAGGCTCGCCTGCTCGGCGCGCTTCCTGGCGAAGGCGTCGTAGTTGCCGCGATAGAGCTTCAGCTGGCGCTGGCCGAGGTGGATGATCGCCTGCGGCACGGCGTTCAAGAGTTCGCGGTCGTGGCTGACCAGCAGGAGCGTGCGCGGGTAGCGCTTGAGGTGCTCGGTGAGCCACACCGTCGCCTCGAGGTCGAGGTGGTTGGTCGGCTCGTCGAGGAGCAGGAGGTCGGGCTCGAGGAAGAGCACCGCGCCCAAGGCCACGCGCATCCGCCAGCCGCCGGAGAAGTCGCGCAAGGGGCAGGCCTGCGCCGCCTCGTCGAAGCCGAGCCCCTTGAGGATGCGGGCGGCCTTCGCCGGGGCCGCGTCGGCGCCGATCTCGTGCAGCCGGGTCTCGACCTCGGCGATCCGCATGGCGTCGGTCGCGGTCTCGCGCTCGTCCATCAGCCGGGCGCGCTCGGCATCGGCGGCGAGGACGGCCGCGAGCGGGGTGGTATCGCCGCCGGGCGCCTCCTGGGCGACGGCGCCGACGATCAGGCGCTCGGGCATCGCGAGCGTGCCGGCGTCGGGCTCGAGCCGGCCCTCCAAGAGGCGCAAGAGGGTCGACTTGCCGGTGCCGTTGCGCCCGACCAGCCCGTAGCGCTGGTTCATCGCGAGCTTGAGGTCGGCCCCTTCCAAGAGCGCCCGCCCGCCGACGCGCAGGGTCAGGTCTGCGAGCGTGATCATGTCAGCCGGCGGCTCCCTCGACGTCGGCGGCGATCGACGCCTTGACGATCTTGTCGGGGTTCGCCGGCGGTTCGCCTGGGGCGATCTTGTCGACGACGTCCATGCCGGAGGTGACCTGACCCCAGATCGTGTACTGGCCGTCGAGGTGCGAGGTCTTCTGAAAGCAGATGAACCACTGGCTGTTGGCGCTGTGGGGGTTCATCGTCCGCGCCATGCCGCAGGTGCCGCGCTCGAAGGGCAGCTTGGAGAACTCGGCCTTGAGGTCCTTCCTCTCCGAGCCGCCGCGCCCCGTTCCGGTGGGGTCGCCCGACTGCGCCATGAAGCCCGGGATGACCCGGTG
>CAYZSE010000166.1:0-5481 GCA_964481035.1 uncultured Geminicoccaceae bacterium
TTCTCGACGCTGATTCTCCTCACCGCGATGCAATCGCTCGACAGCGAGCAACTGGAGGCGGCAGAGATGGATGGGGCGGGACCCTTCTCAAAGTTCGTCTTCATCGTCCTGCCGCACCTGTCGCGCGCGATCACCGTGGTGATCTTGATCCAGACGATCTTCCTGTTGTCGGTGTTCGCCGAGATCCTGGTCACCACCGGCGGCGGTCCGGGGAACGCGTCGACCAACCTGACCTTTCTCATCTACGTGCAGAGCCTCTTGCAGTTCGACGTGGGTCTGGGCTCGGCGGGGGGCGTCATCGCGATCGTCCTCGCCAACATCGTGGCGATCTTCTTGATGCGGATGATCGGCAAGAGCCTGGACCTCTGAGATGAGCAGCACACGCCGTTCCGTCCTTGCGCCGCCGCCACAGGTCGGCATGCCGGCGCACCCGGCGACCGCGCCCGGAGACCGTTGACATGGCACGTAGCGTCAAGCCGCGCCGCAAAGCCATCAACACCGCCCTCGCCTGGACGATCGCGTTCTTGATCTTCTTTCCGATCCTCTGGACGATCCTGACGAGCTTCAAGACCGAAGCCGAGGCGATCGCCTCACCGCCGTCCTTCCTCTTCTTCGATTGGACCCTCGAAGCCTATCGCCAGGTGCAGCAGCGCTCCAACTACGCCCTGCATTTCTGGAACTCGGTGATCATCTCGTTCGGCTCGACCTTGCTGGGCCTGTTGATCGCCATCCCCGCCGCCTGGGCCATGGCCTTCGTTCCGGCCAAGCGCACCAAGGACGTGCTGATGTGGATGCTGTCGACGAAGATGCTGCCGCCGGTGGGCGTGCTGGTGCCGATCTACCTGATCTTTCGCGATACGGGGCTGCTCGACACCCGCGTCGGCCTGGTCATCGTCCTGACGCTGATCAACCTGCCGATCATCATCTGGATGCTGTTCACCTACTTTCGCGAAATACCCGGCGAGATCCTGGAGGCGGCGCGCATGGATGGGGCGTCGCTGCGCAACGAGATCGTCTACGTGCTCACGCCGATGGCCGTGCCGGGGATTGCGTCGACCGTGTTGCTCAACGTGATCCTCGCCTGGAACGAGGCGTTCTGGACGCTGAACCTGACGGCCGCCAACGCCGCACCGCTGACCGCGTTCATCGCCAGCTACTCGAGCCCGGAGGGTCTGTTCTACGCCAAGCTCTCCGCCGCCTCGACCATGGCCATCGCGCCGATCTTGATCCTCGGCTGGTTCAGCCAAAAGCAACTGGTCCGCGGCCTCACCTTCGGCGCCGTGAAATAGGGAAGCGGCCATGGGCAGCATCACGCTCGAGCAGGTGACCAAGAGCTTCGACGAGGTCCGTGTCATCCCGCCCTTGGACCTGCAGATCGACGAGGGTGAGTTCGTCGTGTTCGTCGGCCCCTCGGGCTGCGGCAAGTCGACGTTGCTGCGGCTGATCGCCGGCCTGGAGGACGTCACCTCGGGACGGATCATGATCGACGGGCGCGACGCCACCGAGGTGCCGCCCGCCGAGCGTCGATTGGCGATGGTCTTCCAGAGCTATGCGCTCTACCCGCACATGACCGTTCGCAACAACATCGCCTTCCCCCTGCGCATGGCGGGCATGGACAAGGCCGAGCAGAACCGTCGCATCGAGAACGCGGCCCGCATCCTCAACCTCACCGACTACATCGACCGCCGCCCGGGTCAGCTCTCGGGTGGTCAACGCCAGCGTGTCGCCATCGGCCGGGCCATCGTGCGCGAGCCCGCCGCCTTCCTTTTCGACGAACCGCTGTCGAACCTCGATGCCTCGTTGCGCGTCAACATGCGGCTCGAAATCTCAGAGCTCCACAAATCGCTCGCCACGACGATGATCTACGTGACGCACGACCAGGTCGAGGCGATGACCATGGCCGACAAGATCGTCGTGCTGCGGGCCGGCAATGTCGAGCAGGTGGGATCGCCGTTGGAGCTCTACCGGCGGCCGCAGAACACCTTCGTCGCCGGCTTCATCGGCTCGCCCAAGATGAACCTGATCGAAGGCGAGCCGGCGGAGCGGCTCGGCGCGCACACGATCGGCCTCCGCCCCGAGCACGTCACGCTCTCGCCGGACGCGGGCGAGTGGCCGGGTATCGTCGGGGTCGCCGAGCACCTGGGCTCGGACACGTTCGTCCACGTCGACGCGGAGGGTGTCGGCCGGCTCACCGTCCGCGTCAGCGGCGATGTGCCCGTCGCGCACGGCGATCGGGTCCGGCTGACGCCGATGGCCGATCACGTCCACCGCTTCGATGCGCATGGGAGGGCCTCGTGATGCGCCGCCTCGAGGGCAAGGTCGCGATGATCACGGGCGCCGCGCGCGGCATCGGCCGGGCGTTCGCCCAGGCCTATGCCCGCGAGGGTGCCAAGGTCGCGCTCTGCGACATCGATCTCGCCCGCGCCCAGGCCTCGGCGGGCGAAATCGGCGCGGGCGCCTTCGCGGTCGAGATGGACGTGACCGACCAGACCTCGATCGACGGGGCCGTCGCGGCGGTGCTGGCCGAGGGCGGCGGGCTCGACATCCTGGTCAACAACGCCGCCGTGTTCGACGCCGCCCCGATCGTCGAGATCACCCGGCAGAGCTACGACCGCCTGTTCACGACCAACGTCGCCGGCACGCTGTTCACCCTGCAGGCGGCGGCCAAGGTGATGATCGCCGAGGGCCGGGGCGGCAAGATCATCAACATGGCGAGCCAGGCAGGGCGGCGCGGCGAGGCGCTCGTCGCCGTCTACTGCGCCACCAAGGCCGCCGTCATCAGCCTGACGCAGTCGGCCGGGCTCGATCTCATCAGACACCGCATCAACGTCAACGCCATCGCCCCCGGTGTCGTCGACGGCGAGCACTGGGACGGCGTCGACGCCCTCTTCGCGAAGTGGGAGGGGCGTCCCCCGGGCGAGAAGAAGAAGCTCGTCGGCGCCAGCGTTCCCTATGGCCGGATGGGGACGGCCGAAGACCTCGTCGGCATGGCGATCTTCCTCGCCGGGCCCGAGAGCGACTACGTCGTGGCGCAGACCTACAACGTCGACGGCGGCAATTGGATGAGCTGATGACCAAGCTGGCGCTCGCCACCCTCGACGATCTCCCGCCCGCCGTGGCGGTGCCGCGCTACGCGCGCGGCCGGCTCGGCCCGGGTATCCTGCATATCGGCGTCGGCAACTTCCACCGTGCGCACCAGGCGATCTATCTCGACGACCTGTTCAACGCAGGCACGGATCACGACTGGGCGCTCGTCGGCGCGGGCGTGCGGCCCGGCGATGCCGTGATGCGCGAGAAGCTGAAGGCACAGGACTGGCTCACCACCGTGGTCGAGCTCGAGCCCGGCGCCAACACCGCGCGCGTCACGGGTGCCATGATCGACTTCGTCGAGGTCGCCACCGGCAACGCGCCGCTGGTCGCCGCGATGACCGACCCGCGCATACGCATCGTCTCGCTGACCGTGACCGAGGGGGGCTACTTCCTCGACGCCGCGACGCGCTTCGATCCGACCCATCCCGAGATCCGCGCCGATGCTTCGACCCCGGAGCGGCCCGCCACCGTCTTCGGCGCCATCGGCCTCGCCCTCTCGCGACGGCGCGAGGCCGGCACGCCGCCCTTCACCGTCATGTCCTGCGACAACATCCCGGGCAACGGCCACGTCACGCGGAGCGCGGTCGTGGGCCTCGCCCGGCTCGTCGATCCGGCCCTGGCCGGCTGGATCGAGGCCGAGGTGGCGTTTCCCAACTCGATGGTCGACCGCATCACGCCGGCCACCACCGACGCTCAGCGGCAGGCCCTCGCGGCGCGCTTCGGGATCGAGGACGCCTGGCCCGTCTTCTGCGAGCCCTTCCGCCAGTGGGTCATGGAGGATCGCTTCCCGCAGGGCCGGCCGCAGCTCGAGCAAGCGGGCGTCACCTTCACCGACGACGTCGCCGCGTTCGAGCTGATGAAGCTGCGCATCCTCAACGGCGGCCATGCCGCGATCGCCTATCCCGCGGCGCTTCTCGACCTCACCTACGCCCACGAGGCGATGACGCACCCGCTGGTCAGCGGTTTCCTCGCCAAGCTGGAACGCGAGGAGATCGTCGAGGTCGTTCCGCCGGTGCCGGGCGTCGATCTGCTGGGCTATGTGGCGCAGATCGAACGGCGCTTTGCCAATCCCGATGTCGGCGACACCATCGCCCGTCTCTGCCTCGACGGCTCCAACCGCCAGCCCAAGTTCGTCCTGCCCTCGACCCGCGACCGCGTGGCGCGGGGGCTGCCGGTGACGGGCCTCGCGCTCGAGAGCGCCTTGTGGGCGCGCTACCTCCATGGCGAGAGCGACACGGGCCGGCCCATCGCCATCGACGACGCCGATGCGGTACGCCTGCAGGCGGCGGCGGCCGAGGCATGGGCCACCCCCACGGCCTTTCTCGAGCTCGACAGCGTCTTCGCCGATCTCGCCCGCAACGCTTCGTTCCGGGAAACCTTTGCGGACGCCCTCGCCGCACTCTGGCGCGACGGCGTCGCCGCGACGCTCGCGCGCTATCTCGCGCTCGCGCCGGGGGCGCGTCTCACCTGAGGGCGGCGCTCGGCATGGGGCGGTCGGTCCGGTCTTCGGCGCGGCCGGGCCCCGTGCTATCCCGAAGCACCGATCGAGGCACCGAGGAGGTCTCAGCCGATGCATCGTCGCCATCTGCTCGCCGCCGGCTCGACCGCCGCTCTCGCCGCTTCCTCCGCGGCGCCGCCGGCTCGAGCCCAGGCCGATTTCGCCTGGAACATGACGATGCCCTGGCCGAAGGCGACCCCCGGCCTCGGCCTCAACGCCCAGCGCTTCGCCGCGATGGTCGAGGACATGTCCGGCGGCCGGATCGCCATCACGGTCTACGGCGCGGGCGAGCTGGTGCCGCCCTTCGAGGTGCTGGACGCCGTGCAGCAGGGCACCGCCGACCTCGCCCACGGCACGCCCTACTACTGGGCCGGCAAGGCGCCGGCGCTCCAGTACTTCACGACGACGCCCTTCGGGCTCACCTCGGACGAACTCGCCGGCTGGCTGTACCAGGGCGGCGGGATGGCGCTGTGGCGCCGCGTCTACGCCGGCTTCGGTGTCGTCCCCTTCTACGCCGGCAACTCCAGGAACCAGGCGGGCGGCTGGTTCAACCAGGAGATCAATGGTCTCGCCGACCTGGAGGGCCTCAAGATGCGCATCGCCGGCCTCGGCGGCGAGGTGCTGCGCCGGCTCGGCGTCAACACCGTCCTGATCGCGCCGGGCGACATCCAGCCCGCGCTGATGGCCGGCACGGTGGATGCGGCCGAGTGGGTCGGCCCCTGGAACGATCGCGCCTTCGGCCTCTACGAGGCGGCGCGCTACTACTACGTGCCGGCCTTCCACGAGCCCGGCGCCGGCCTCGAGATCATCGTCAACCGCGAGAGCTACGCGGCCCTGCCGGGCGACCTCCAGCGCATCGTCGAGGTGGCCGCCTCCGCCATCGCGATGGAGAC
>CAYZSE010000167.1:0-5460 GCA_964481035.1 uncultured Geminicoccaceae bacterium
ACCGAGACGATGCCCAGATGGGTGAGCCGGATCGGCGCCGGGACGGCGAAGACGATGGTCGAGACGAGGCCCGGCACGACACCTAGGCCGAACAGCATCAGGGTCGGGATCAGATAGACGAAGGTGGGGATCGTCTGCATCAGGTCGAGGACCGGGCGGAGCACGGCGTAGAGGCGCGGCCGGTGCGCGGCGACGATGCCGACCGGCACGCCCACGACCATGGAGGTGGAGGTCGCCAGCAGCACCAGGACCAGGGTCTCGATGGTCTCGCGCCAATAGCCCAAGTTGACGATCAATAGCCCGGCTGCGACGACGGCGAGCGGCAGCCGCCAGGTGCGGTGCAGCAGCGCGACGAGCGCGGCGAACAGCGCGATAGCGGCCAGCGGAGAAAGCGCGAGAATTCCGCCGACCAACGCCTCGATCACCGTCTCCAGAGTGTCGGAGAGCGCGTTCAAGAACCCGGCGGCGTGGTCGTTGAGAAGGTCGAAGCCGGCGGCGATCCAGCGCCCGAGCGGCAGCTTGTACGCGGCGAGCCGATCCATCCCGGGCGCCGCCGCGCGACCTCAGAGGCCGAGATGCGCGCGGACGGCGGGTAGGCCGGCTTTGCCGTCGACGGTGGTGACGCCGTCGAGCCACGCTTCGAGCACGCCGGGGCTGCCCCGAAGCCACGTCTCGGCAGCCTCGCCGGCGCCCATGCCGTCGTCGAGGATCAGCGCCATGATCTCGTTCTCCATGGCGAGGGTGAACGCGAGGTGCGAAAGCAGCCGGCCGACGTTCGGGCACTCCTCGAGATATCCTTTGCGGACGTTGGTGTGGACGGTAGCGCCGCCATAGTCGGGCCCGAAGACGTCGTCGCCGCCTTCGAGATAGGTGATGTCGAGGTTCGCGTTCATCGGGTGCGGCTCCCAGCCGAGGAACACGATCGGCTCCTCGCGCCGATCGGCGCGCGCGACCTGGGCGAGCATCCCCTGCTCGGAGCTTTCCACCAATTCGAAGCCGCCGAGCCCGAACGCGTCGTTGTCGATCATCTCCTGGATCAGGCGGTTGCCATCATTGCCGGGCTCGATGCCGTGGATCTCGCCGTCGAGGGCGTCACGAAAGCGCGCGATGTCGGCGAAGTCGGTGAGGCCCTGCGCTGCGAGATAGTCCGGCACGACGAGGGTGTACTTGGCGCCCTCGAGGTTGGCACGGACGACCTCGACGCTGCCGTCGGCGCGATAGGGGGCGATGTCGGCCTCCATCGTCGGCATCCAGTTGCCGAGAAAGACGTCGATGTCGCCGTTGGCGAGGCTGCGGTAGGTCACCGGTACCGCCAGGATCTTGGTGTCCACGCGGTAGCCGAGCCCCTCGAGCACCGTGGCAGCGGTCGCCGTCGTCGCGGTGATGTCCGTCCAGCCGACGTCGGAAAAGACGACCTCGCGGCAGGACTCCGGCACTTTAGCGAGCGCAACGGGGGCGATGAGCACCGTCGCCATGGCGCCCACGATGATCGACTGCATGGTCTCCTCTCCTTCCGCGTCGTGTCGCATCGCGCGCGAACTTGAAGGCTCCTTGCTCCGGGTCAAGCGTCCTACGGCGCGGGCGGCGTTGACGAGCGCGGCCGGAGCGGCATCCTCGCTGCGGTCGCCGTCGTCAACCGTGAGGCCGCCGCTTGCCGCGAGAAGCCTACGACTACGTCGTCATCGGCGCCGGCTCGGCCGGCTGCGTGCTCGCCGCCCGGCTCAGCGAGGACGGCGACGCCCGGGTGCTGCTGCTCGAGGCCGGCGGGCCGGATCACCGCTGGGACTGGCGCCTGCACATGCCGGCCGCCCTCGCCTGGCCGATGAACGGCACGCGCTACAACTGGGGCTTTTGGACCGAGCCCCAGGCCGCGCTCGACGGCCGCCGGCTCGCCTGGCCGCGCGGCAAGGTGCTGGGCGGCTCGTCGTCGATCAACGGCATGGCCTACGTCCGCGGCAATCCGCTCGATTTCGACGGCTGGGCGCAGGACCCGGCGCTGCGGCACTGGCGCTATGCCGCGGTGCTGCCCTATTTCAAGCGGGCCGAGACCTACGACCGCGGCGGCTGCCTCTACCGCGGCGACGCCGGGCCGTTGCACACGACCGCCGGGCGCGGCTGGAGCCCGCTCTACGCGGCCTTCATCGAGGCCGGCGTGGCCGCGGGCTACGCCCGCACCGACGACATGAACGGCTACCGCCAGGAAGGCTTCGGACGGATGGACGCGACCATCCACCGCGGCCGCCGCTGGAGTGCGGCGCGCGCCTATCTGCACCCGGCGTTGCGGGGGCCGAACCTGCGGGTGGCCACCGGCGCGCACGCAGCCCGGCTGCGCATCGAGCGCGGTCGATGTCGCGCCGTCGCCTACCTTCAAGGCGGCGCGCCGAGGGAGGTCGTGGCCGAGCGCGAGGTCGTCCTCGCCGCCGGCGCGATCGGCTCGCCGCATCTCCTCCTGCTTTCGGGCATCGGTCCTGCCGACGAGCTGCGCGCAGCCGGCATCGAGCCCGTGCACGACCTGCCCGGTGTCGGCCGCAACCTGCAGGATCACCTCGAGCTCTATCTCCAGGAGAGCTGCCGCGAGCCGATCACGTTGCTGCCCGCGACCCGGCCCGTCGGCATGGCCCTCACGGGACTGCGCTGGCTCGCCACCAACGACGGCTGGGGCGGGACCAACCACTTCGAGAGCGGCGGCTTCATCCGCTCGCGCGCGGGCGTCGCCTGGCCGGACCTGCAGTACCATTTCCTGCCGCTCGCGGTGCGCTACGACGGCACGCGGGCGGCCCGGGGCCACGGCTATCAGGCGCATGTCGGCCCGATGCGCTCGCGCTCGCGCGGCCGGTTGCGCCTGCGTTCGGACCGCATCGACGAGGCGCCGGTCATCGCGGCGGCGGCGATGGCCGATCCCGAGGACTGGGTCGAGATGCGCCGGGCGATCCGGCTCACCCGCGAGATCTTCCGCCAAGGCCCGCTCGCCCGCTATCGCCGAGAGGAGCTGGCGCCCGGCGCTGATGCCACCACCGATCGCGATCTCGACGCCTTCGTGCGCGCGCACGCCGAGAGCGCGTACCACCCCTGCGGCACATGCAAGATGGGCTCGGGCATGGACGCCGTGGTCGACGGCGACCTTCGGGTGCACGGGCTCGCGGGCCTGCGCGTCGCCGACAGCTCGGTCATGCCGCAGATCACCACGGGCAACCTCAACGCGCCGACCATCATGATCGGCGAGCGCGCGAGCGACCTGATCCGCGGCCGCTCGCTGGCCGAGGTCGATGCCCCCGTCCACCGCGCCGACCCGTCGCGCCAGCGCTGAGCAGCCGAGCTCTCTCGCGCCCTCACGCGACGCCGAGCTTGCGCTGCAGGTCGCTCGACGAGGTGGTGTACTGGAAGCGCAGCTTGTCGCCGGGCCGCGCGAGCGGGAACGCGCCGCGCGCGGCGAGCGCCGCCTCGTGGAAGCCTGAGAGGATCAGCTTGAGCTTGCCCGGGTAGGAATTGATGTCGCCGATGGCGAAGATCCCGGGCGTCGAGGTCTCGAACTTCTCGGTGTCGACCTTGATGAGCTTGCCGTTCTCGAACGCGAGCTGCCAGTCGAGGATCGGGCCGAGGCGCATGTCGAGGCCGAAGAAGGGCAAGAGCCGGTCGCAGACGAGCTCGACCTCGCCGTCGGCCGTCTTGACCGTCACCCCCTTGAGCGCCGCCGCCTCGGTCTTGAGGCCCGTCACCTCGCCCAGGAGAAAGCGCATCCGGCCGGCCTCGACGTGCGCCATGACCTCGGCGACCGAGGCGGGGGCGGCGCGGAACCGGTCGCGCCGGTGGACGAGGGCGAGGCTGCGCGCGCCGTCGATCAGGCTCAAGACCCAGTCGATGGCGCTGTCGCCGCCGCCGATGACGACGATGTCGCGGTCCTCGAACTCGGCCTTCTTGCGCACGGCGTAGAACACCGACGTGCCCTCGAGCGCCTCGATGCCCGGCAGCTTCGGGCGCCGCGGCACGAAGCTGCCGCAGCCGGCGGCGATGAAGACCGCCGCCGCGTCGATCACGAGCCCGTCGTCGGTGGTCGCCTCGAAGCGGCCGTCGTCACGGCGCCGCAACGACATGACCCGGTGGCCGAGCCGGTAGACCGGGGCGAAGGGCGCCGCCTGCTCGACGAGCCGGTCGGTCAGCTCCTGGCCGGTGCAGACCGGCAGGCCGGGGATGTCGTAGATCGGTTTTTCCGGGTAGAGCTCGGCGCATTGGCCACCGGGCTTGGCGAGGCTGTCGACGACGACGGCCTTGAGGTCCAGGAGGCCGAGCTCGAAGACCGCGAAGATGCCGACGGGCCCCGCGCCGATGATGACGACGTCGGTGGAGAGGTGCTCGGTCATGGTCGATCTGGGTCCCCGGCAAGCTTGGTCGAACCGCCAACTCACGGCACCGCCACATTCGAGACACGGCCGCGATCGGTCAATCCGGCACGAAGCCCGCGTCGCGCTCGATGCCGGTGACCGACCACCTCTGCCGGCCGGCCTCGCGGCGACGTGAGCGCTCCGGAGTTGCACCCGGCGGCGCCCCCGCGCAGGCTCACGGCGCTGCCGGGAAGGGTGCGTTGACGATCGACCTGCTCTACTTCGCCAACCCGATGTGCTCGTGGTGCTACGGCTTTCACGGCGGTCTGGAGGCGGCGCTCGCCGCGTCGCCTGACGCCTTCACCGTGACCGTCGCCCTGGGTGCGCTGCGCGCGGACCAAGAGCCGCTGCGCGCCGAGCAGAAGCGCTACCTGCGCGACGCCTGGACCCGGGTCGGCGACGCTTCGGGCCGGCCGTTCGACTTCGCCTTGCTCGAACGCGACGACTTCGCCTACGACACTCGGCCCGCCTGCCGCGCGGTGGCCGCCGTCCGCGGGGTGGCGTCGGGGCGGACCCTCGCCTATCTCGGCGCGGTGCAGACGGCCTTCTACCGCGACAACCACGACGTGACCCGCGCCCCGGTCCTGGCCGAGATCGCCCGCGAGACGGGCCTCGATCCCGCCGTGGTGACGCGAGCGCTCACCGATCCCGCAGGCGAGGCGCGGCTCGACGGCGAGTACCAGGAGACCGCCCGGCTCGGCATCGCCGGCTACCCGACGCTCGTGGCGCTGACCCGGCCGCGGCCCACCCTCGTAGCCCACGGCTATCAGCCGCCCGGCCCGCTCGCCGCCGGCCTCGCCGCGCTCGCGGGCGCGCCCGCCCCTCAGTAGCGCTCCGGCA
Organism: uncultured Geminicoccaceae bacterium; assembly: GCA_964481035.1. GTDB lineage: Bacteria > Pseudomonadota > Alphaproteobacteria > Geminicoccales > Geminicoccaceae > JAAAPF01. The sequence goes on from CAYZSE010000167.1 coordinate 5,220, forward strand.
CGTAGAGCTCGCGCGGCAGCACCTCGCGCTCGTAGTCGGGATTGAACACCCGCTCGGGCAGGACCGGCGGCTCGTAAGCGATCTCCTCGTAGGGCACCAGCGACAGGAGGTGGCTGATGCAGTTGAGCCGGGCGCGCTTCTTGTCGTTGCCGGGGACGATGTACCAGGGGGCCTCGGGGATGTTGGTCCGCTCGAACATCTCCTCCTTGGCCTTGGTGTAGGCCTCCCAGCGCACCCGCGA
>CAYZSE010000168.1:0-5323 GCA_964481035.1 uncultured Geminicoccaceae bacterium
GACCTCGTCCTCGGTCGAGCGCACGGTCGTGCCGATCACCCAGTTGCCGCGAAGCTCGTCGCCGGTCTGCTCGTTTCGCACGGCCTCCTGTGCGGTCGCCGCGGTGATGGCCAAGGCGCTCGCCGCGGCCAACGCGAAGACGGTCGTCGGTGTCGCTCGCATCTCGTTTCTCCTCCTGTGGGCGCGACGAGAACGCAGTACGAGGCGCGTCGTCGCTCGATGAAGCAATCGCAGAGCGGCGGTTCCGGTTGCATGCGCCGCATCGCTATTCGATGGCGCGCCGCCCTTCGCCGACCTCCAGCAGCCGGCTGTCGGCGGTGTCACCGCCGGTGCCTGCTCGCGGCGGCGCGAGGGGGTCGTCGAGCGGAGCGACCGGCCGCATTGCCGGTCCCTCGGGCACCGGCCTGAGCCGCATCGAGCCATGGGCGGCGCGGCCGAGCGCCTCGAGCTCGGTGGCGGCGAGGTCGCCGACCAATGCCCAGACCAGCGGGCCGTCGTACCAATATGCGGCGGGCACGGTGCCGTCATCCGTGGTCTCGATCGCCGGCTCGCCGCGCGTCGCCGACCAACGCTGGCGCAGATAGAGCGCGACCTCGCGCCCCTCGGCATCGGCGTAGCTCAAGCGCACGGCCGGTCGGCCGTCGATGTCGACGAGCGCGCGACGGCGCAGCTGCCAGCCGGCCTCGCCAAGGTCGGGAGCGCGCAGGTCCATGGCGATGCGGCGCTCGAGCCAGTCCAGCGGCGCCGGCTCTTCGACGCCCGCGGTGGTGACCGGCGCACCCGACGGATCAGGCGGTGTCGGCAGCGTCGCCAGGGCGCCGACGAAGGCGCGAACACGGGCATGCTCGCCGTCGCGTTGGCCGAGCCACCAGCCTAGCCCCCCGGAGAGGCCGACGGCGAGGCTCAAGGCGGCTGCGGCCATCACCCGCACAGCGCGCTGGCGGCGGGCCACGACGAGCGCTGGGGGCCGGTCGAGCACGGCACGCAGTGCCGGCGGCACGGGCTCCGTCGCGATGCCGCCCAATCGTTGCCGCAGGGCCTCGTTCTGCTGCAGCCAGGCCTCTATCCGGGCCCGCTCCTCGAGACGTGCGGCGAGATGGCGGTCGACGGCCCGTCGGCGCTCGGCGGCGAGCCGTCCGTCGACATAGGCGAGGAGATCGCGCTCGCGCACCGGCTCCAGGTCGTCCGCGTTCATTTGACCCTCCGCAAGTGCGGCGGCTCCCGGCGCGGTATCTCCGCGGGCGTGTCCGTCAAGGCGCGCAGGCTCTCGCGGGCGCGGGAGAGGCGTGAGCGCACGGTGCCGACCGGGACGTCGAGCACGCCTGCCGCTTCCTCGTAGGAGAGATCCTCGACGGCGACGAGCGCGAGCGCCGCCCGTTGGCCCGCTGGCAGCCGCTGCAGCGCCTGGAGCACATCGCGCGCCTCGAGCCGGGCGTCCTGGCGCGCCGGGACGGCCAGCGCTGCCTCACCGTCGGCGAGATCGTCGACGTCGAGGTGCGCTCGCTCGCGTCCGCGCTCGTTGAGAAAGGTGCGATAGAGGATGCGGAACAGCCAGTTGCGCAGGCTGCCGCGCCGCAGCCAGAGCCGATGCTTGCGCAACGCGCGCTCGAGACACGTCTGAACCAGATCATCGGCGCGGGTGACGTCGCCGGTCAGGCTTCGCGCGTAGCGACGAAGATGGGGGATCTCCTGGGCGATTGCCCAGCGGATATCGTCCAAGCGCCGTCTCCTCACTGTCCGGCGAAGCGATCTCGACCGGGTGATCGAGCGACCGGCCGATGCGACGACGACACGTGAACGAGCCGGAAAGTTCCATCGCCTCGGCGATCGTCTTTTCCGCATCGCTCCATGGAACTCCGAGGCTCGTGGGCGTGTCGTTCCTTACATCCGGCGGCGTTGGCGATCGCCGGCGACCCTGCCATGTTCGAGGAGATCATCCGATGGCTTCCACCCGACATCCCCTAGCCCCGACCCTGGGCCGCCTCGCCTTCGCGGCCATCGCCGCAGCCCTGCTCGTGGTGGCGACACCGGTGCGGGCCCAGACGAGCGGCGCCCCGCCCGCCGCCGAGGAGATCGACCAAGCGACGCTCGAGAGCTTCGCCGCCGCGGCCCTCGAGGTCGAGGCGATCTCCATGGACTGGAGTGAGCGGATGGCCGGCGTCCAGGACACCGAGGAGCTCGAGACCATGCGCGAGCAAGCCCAGGCCGAGCTGGTCGAGGCGGTGCGCGACGAGGGTCTCACCGTCGAGACCTACAACACCATTCTCGAGGTCGCGCAGGTCGACCCCGATCTGAATGCACGCGTGCAGCAGCTCATGCGCGAAGAGGCCGGGCAATGAGATCCGTGCCTCGCTCGCTCTTTGGAACCGGGCCTCGTGTTTAGGCTAGCGGTCGGCACGCTGGGCGTGCTGGGCGGGCTCGTGGTGGCGCTGGGTCTCTGGCGCGGCGCCACCGACGCGCCGGCGCCGGTCGGCAGCGACGAGGCCGTCGAGGTGCGTACGGCCGAGGTCCGCGAGTTGGATACCGCCGGGCCGACCGTCACCGGCACTGTCGAGGCCGGCGCGGTGTTGCCGATCGTGGCACCACGGCGGGGCGCCGTCGCGGCGATCGAGGTCGAACCGGACGATCGGGTCGCGGCCGGCGACGTCGTGGTTCGCTTCGAGCAGAACGCTGAGACCGCGTCCGTGATGTCCGCCGAGGCCGAGCTGGCGCAAGCCGAGGCCGAGTACGCCTGGGCCAGCGAGCAGGCGGAGGCGGAATCCGTTGCCGCCACGGCCCCGGTCACCGACCGTCGCCTCGACGAGCTTCGAGATCAGGTCGAGCGCGCCCGGGCGCAGCTAGAGACTTCACGCGCCGACCTCGCCGGGCAGAACGTCGAGGCACCGATCGCCGGGCGCGTGGAGGGCATCGCCGTCGAGGTCGGTGAGCTGGTGACGGGGGGTGATCGCCTCGTCGAGCTCCGCAACGAGGAGCTCGCGGTCGTCCGCTTCAAGATTCCCCGCGAGTTCACCGCCACGCTCGCCACAGGCGACCGCGTCGACGTCGTGACCGCCGACAGTACGCTCGAGGCTCGTGTCATATCGCTCGAGGGCGCGGTTGCAGGGCTCGACCGCGATATCGAGATCGTGGCCGAGCCTGCAGCCGACAGCGGCGTGCTCGAGCCCGGCGCGGAGGTCCGAGTGCGCCTGCCGGGCGATGACGTGACGTGGCTCACCGTGCCCCGCGCCGCCGTCCTCGGCAATGGCGCCGGCGAGCGTGTTTTCCGGATCGACCGCGGCCTCGCCTGGTCGCTGCCGGTCGAACGGGCGCCTGAAACGGAAAGGGAAGAGACCGGCGACGAGGCGCGCGTCGCCGTTCGCGGCGCGATCCAGCCGGGCGAGCAGGTGGCCGTCGGCGACCTCGCGCGCCTGACCGACGGGACTCCGGTCACCGTCGTCGACGACGGCGAGCGGTGAAGGCCGGTTCGCGCGCGATCCGGAGCCGGGCGTAAAAAGGTTGCACGACCATCTGGGCGCGCCGGCCGCAGAGCGTCCAACCGTCGGCGCCACGACGGTCGTGCGAGCCATGACCTCCGACGACGCCGGTATGCGCAGCGCATCCGCGAACCCGAGGGCACACGACTGGGCGTCACCTCGGCGGGCCCGGTCGCGGATCGGTGCCCACCGCCGTCCTTCGCCCGCATCGACCGGCGCAACGGCGATGCACTCGAGCATGGCCAGTCTCGCATCGTCCACCGGGGCCAAGACCGCCCGACGGCCGCCACCGCACGGCATCCGATGATCGAGGGGCCCCCATCGGCGCGATCCCGCATGCTCTCGCCGCTCCCGGAGCGAGGGGGTCAGGGGCGCTCGCCGCGGGCGAGGCGGCCTTCGAGGGTGGCGATGACGGGCTCGAGGTCGGCGATGCCGTCGACGACGAAGTGGGCGCCCGTGGCGAGCAGTCGGGCGTGGGCCGCGTTACGGCGGGCCTCGAGATCGGCGATGTCGAGCGCTTCGAGGTCCTCCACGGCGAGGCCCACGAGGTTGCCGGTCATGGCGACGCCGACGGTCCAGGCCCCGGCGGCGAGCCCCTCCTCGATGCCGACCTCGGTGTCGTCGACCTTGACCGCGTGCCAGGGCCGCTGGACCTCGAGGTCGAGGAAGGTCCGCCACATCATCAAAGGCGAGGGGCGGCCCTGGGCAAGGTCGCCGTTGACCGCAGGCGCCGGCTCGGCTCCCGTCGCTCCATTCGTGACGGAGCGACACCCGTGGACCTCGCCGACTCCGACATCGACGCCTTCATCGCCCGCTGGCGGACATCCTTCGCCAACGAGCGCGCCAACTTCCGGCCCTTCATTCCAGGAGCTGTGCCGGATACTCGACGTCGAGGTGCCGCGCCCGCGCACGGGCGCCCCCGACCTCGACGACTACGGCCTCGAATACCCCGTCACCTTCGACGACGGCGGCGGCCGGACCCGCACCGGCCGCATCGACCAAGAGCGCCGCTTGTGTCACCGACACCCAGCACGCCCGAGTTCGGCCCGAAGCGGGCTTTACACCTCGCCCAAGGCGCGGCCGGAATGGACGGGAACGGTCCAAGCTGGTCCGACCGGCTACGCTTCAAGCTCGCCAGGGGACCAACCCGTCGTCGCGGGAGAGGTGCGGCTCTGCCTTCCGGGGCTGATCATCGACATCGGTGAGGCTCGACCGAAGGCGGCGTGCCGCCGGTCGCACGCGGGATGAGCATCGACGGGTTTTCCACCCTCGGTGCGAGGAGCCCCGTGATGACCGAGACGACCCCGAAGACCACGAGCCCGCTGCGCGCGCGGATGATCGAGGACATGACCGTGCGCGGCCTCGGCGCGAGGACGCAGCACGAGTACGTGCGCTGCGTGCGGATGTTCGCCGCCTTCCTCGGCCGCTCGCCCGACACGGCGACGGTGGACGACCTCCGCCGCTGGCAGCTGCACCAGCGCGAGCAGGGCGTGCAGCCGCCGAGCTTCAACAGCTCGGTCTCGGCGCTGCGCTTCTATTTGGCGATCACCCTGGATCGCCCGGACCTGGCCCGGCGCCTCGTGTTGGCGCGACAGCCGCAGAAGCTGCCGACGGTGCTGACGCCGCAAGAGGTCCAGTCCCTCATGGAAGCAGCACCAGGAGCGAAGGCCAAGGCGGCTATGGCGGTGGCCTACGGCGCTGGTCTGGGCGTCTCCGAAGTCGTCGCCCTGAAGGTGAGCGACATCGATTCCGGCCGCATGTTACTGCGGGTCGAGCAGGGCAAGGGCCAGAAGGACCGCCACGCCATGCTGTCGCCGCAGTTGCTCGAGATCCTGCGGGGCCCCTGCGCC
>CAYZSE010000169.1:0-4030 GCA_964481035.1 uncultured Geminicoccaceae bacterium
AGAGCAAGCATCTCGACCGCGCGGTCTGGAGAGGCGATCGGGTCGGCGGGGTTATTCGCCAGGGCCGTTGTCGCGCGCAGCTACACCCCGGTTCCTACTGCAAGGGTCCGAGCCGATCACGCACGGGCGGCTGGCTTGCGTGCAGGATGAGGCCGTTGCCTGTGTACCCGATGCGAGCCGTGACGTACTGCGACAGAACGAGCGCAAGCGTGTGACGGAAGACCTCGCGGAACTTGCGCTCGCGCCGGTAGCCGGCGCCGAACTGGTCGTGCAGCGCGTCCCACGACACGAGCTGCGGTCGTCGCGGGTCGATGCGATGCAGACGCTGGGCGAGCCAGGCGTAGACGTCGAGCGCCATGGCGCTGTGCGAGAGTGCGGCGATGGCGCGCTCGTCGAGCGGGATCGCATGCGCGCGGAGGCTCGCGAAGTAGCCGGACGACAGCCGCACCGTCGTGGGCCAAGGACGGCGCCCGCCGCGGTCGTCATGCACCCAGAGGTCCAGGCCGCCGACGATGTGCGCGTTGAGCTGCGCGGCGTGGGTGTCGTCGAGGGCGAGCGCCAAGCGGACCTGGGCCGCCGCCAGCCGCGCAAGCTGGTCGCGAACGCGACGGATGTTCAGGCCCTTGGACGCCAGACCGAGGCGACGGACGAAGGCCGTGAGGCTCCGTTCGACGTCGATCTCGGGCGAGCCCGTGCGCAACGCCTCGGCGTTGAGGTGGGTGAGGATCAGGCGCGGCTTCGGGCCGTAGGGCAGGCCGAGCTCCAGCCAACACCCCGAACGCGGATCGAGGACGTGGCCGGCCTCGATGAGGCACGCCACCTGGCCCTGCCGGCGCAGCCAGCGGCGGGTGCCGGGGCCCGGATCGCGGTAGGGCAGCGCGATCTGGCAGAAGACGGTGTGCTGGAAGAGCAGACGGTCGGGCGCCTCGCGCGCGATCGCCAGAGCACCACGCCGCAACCGTTCGACGACCCGGCTGCCGCTGCCGTCGCACGGATCGCCGGACAGCGGGCGCGCACCGTCGCCGGCGCCGCCCGGATGGGAGCGCGCTCGCATGGGTTCGACGTCGACGACGGGCCGCGGTTCAGACGCGATCGCGCGCCGCGGTCGTCGTCGGCGGCAGGGTGCGGGCGCACTCGGCCAAGCGCCGCGTGTACCATCGGTACGGACAGGGCGGGCGGTCCTCCTCCGGCTGGACGAACTGGTAGAACACCGTGCCCCAGCAGGCGCAGGCGTGGCGGCGGATCGCACCGGCGCGGAACGCGGTCAGCAGCTGGTAGCAGTCCGAGATCGAGAGGCCGCGCTTGCCCCGCGCGATCCGTTTCTGCCGCAGGGACTGGGCGTAGAGATCGTAGACCTGGACCAGGCCTTGTGCGGTGACCGGCCGTTCGCGGGGGCGGATGGCACGGTCGGCGATGTGCAGGAACGCGCTCGCGTGCAGCGCATCGACCGCCATGATGCCGGCGGCGGTGCGCATGGGTCCGCTCGGCGGCGGCGTGCAGGAGAAGCTGCGCCAATAGTGCCGGAGCGAACGGGGCGAGATGCCGGTGAGCCGGGCCACGTCCTTGACCCGCGCGCCGCGTTCGACGAGGGCCCGGATCTCGGGCTCGGCCTGCAGGATGCTGCGCCGGCACATCACCCGACGTCCTGCGGGAGACGGAGAAGCATCGACGTTTGCGCCTCCACGGGCATCGGTCGTGCAAGGACGACGCCGAGATTGGGCAACGGGGCGGCGAGGACGAAGGGCAAGTGCGCCAGATCACGCAAGCGGTTGCCCGACACCTGGCGCAGCGCGGCGACGGTCACCGGATCGACGTGGCACGCGAACGCAGCCGTGGCGGGATCGGCGAGCGCGAGACTTTTCAACGTGTTGAGATAGAAAAGGTTCAGATCGGCGTGCATCATCGGGGTTCTCCCAACGAGCGCAGCCCCTCCAGGAAGGCGAGCACGGTTCGGGCGTAGCGCTCGGCGCGCCAGCGCGTGTTGCTGTGGTAGCAGCCGATTCCGGCCGCGAGATCGTCGTGACGGTCGAGGCAGTCACGCAGCACCCGCGCCCCGACGTCGAGATTGGTCTCGAAGTCGCTGAGCGCTTCCATCGAGACGACCTTGTCCATGTGGAAGCCCGTGTTGACCTGCATCGGGCCCACGTCGATGCGGTCGCCCGGGCGTTTCCCCTGGAGTTCGGCGAGCAGCTGCGCGTGAGTGTCGAAGACGAGCGCACCGGATCCTGGAACGTGCAGCGTCCAGGGCCAGGGCTGCATGAGCCCGGGTGCGGTCCGCCGGCCGCTCTCGGTCAGCGCGATCGCGTAGAGCAGGCGCGGATCGTCGATGCCGTGGCGTTCGGCCGCGCGCGCCCAGGCGGTGCCTTCGAGCTCGAGAGCAGAGGCGTGCTGGACGGCGATCCAGGGCGCGATAGCAAGGACAAACAGGAGCTTGGACCGCTTCATGTCGGTACCCCTCCTCACAAGGCTAATGCCAATATTTGTTTGTAGAATAGGCGAAGTGTCAATCTTCGGTTGTGCACTGCGATACGACTTCGCGCGATTGCTCGGACCAGATGCTGACTTCGCGAGGCTCGTCCACGCCGAAGGAGGAGCGATCCCGGCCGGGCACCTCGCCGCGAAGCACGATGCGGGGGTTGAGCCAGAGCGAGCTGTTGCGTCCGCAAAGGGGACCTGGCTCCACGATGCCCATGTCGAGGGGCTTGCCCAGGGTCTTGGACGAGCGCGGCGGGCCGAGCTGGAGGTCAACGCTGGCCACCTGCATCGTCACGCACCGGAAGTGTTCGGTGTCGAGCCGGCTGAGCAGGTAGCGCCGCAACCTGATCCTCGAGAGTGTGAGGTGAGGTGTGGCGGTCCCGCGCGAGAAGCGCGGATGGTGGGTGTCCTTCATCATCGAACAGGCCGGGTGCCGGACCGCTCGTGTTCAGGATGCTCACCACGATGGTCCAACGCTGGCCGCAGGCGACCATGGCGCAGACCCGAAAGCAACGGACGGTGCGGGACGGCTGCCGATAGAGCCAGGGCAAGAGCGGCACGCCGTCCTGCGCCGTCCATGTCACCCCCTCGTCGCTTTCGACCTTGATTTGCTCCAGATGATGCGCGGCGACCTCGAGGGCGGCAAGCAGTCCCTCGACGGCAGGCGCGTCACCCTCGCAGGGCTCGACGGCGGCGGCCCGCGCGATGCCGGTGTCGAGCGCATCGAAGAGGACCGGTCGCCCGGTCGCCCGGTCGACGAGACCGTCGGGGAGCCAGACGAAGAGCTGGAGATAGGCCTCCTGGACGAACGCGCGCGTGGTCGCCGGCTGGACCGGGGCGAGGCACAGATGGGCTACGAGGGGATGGTCCTGGCGCTGCCGCCAATAACGGATGGCGGCCCGGCTCGGGGTGGTCGACGGCAGGAGCGCGTAGCGGCTGGTCGGTGGTCGCGGCATCATGGCGATCCTGTCCTCCACGGGGCCGGCGGCGTCGCCGGCTGATGCTTTCGTCGAGCGGATCGTGCGGTGGGTGCGCCCGCCGTTCCAGGTCCGCACGGTGACATGGGCCCGTGGATGAAGCCGCCGGATTGCCGCCAGCAGCGTCGGGCATCAAAAGCGGCGGAATGGTTGGCCTTCGAGTTCGGGCCGATGCCGGCATGAAATGCGCCGATCGATGACGGGCCTGTTTTGATCGTACTTCGGTCTGACCGGAACGACTTGGCCGAGGAAGTCAAGAGGCGCATGGTTACAGGATTTGGTGCCGTGCGGCTGGTGCTTTTCCGCAGGATTCACGCAGGCTGGAGCGACTTCCGTTGGAGGTCGCGATGAGCACCTTGCCGCTGCCGCGGGCGATCGACGATCCGCCCTACATCCTGCTCTTTCGCCTCGACGACCTGGCGCCGGCGGCGGCGGTGATCGTCGCTGGCTATCTGGCCGACGCGCTGCTGCCCTCGCTGCTGGTCGCGGTCGCAGCGGCCTGGCTCTACCAGCGCCTGCGCGCCGGGCGGCCCGAGGGGTTCGTGCAGCACTGGCTCTGGTTCTGGGGGCTCTACCCG
>CAYZSE010000169.1:4130-5316 GCA_964481035.1 uncultured Geminicoccaceae bacterium
TACCACCAGGCGATCGCCCTCTACCTCGCCGACACCCTCGGCAACGTCCGCCCGGAGACGGTGGCCTTCAAGCAGGAGGTGCTGGGGCGCTACGTCGAGCCGACGCTCTACGGCGACCTGATGGCGCGCATGGAAGAGGAGCGGGACCGCTTGAAGGCCGATCAGGTCTCGATCGGCTTCGAGGCCAGGAGCACCACCTACGACGAGGCTACCGGCCGGACCTTCGTCACCGGCACCTCGACGGTCAGGAGCGTGACGGGCGCCAAGCGCACCGAGACCCGCACCTACGAGTTCGAGATCCGCGTCAGCGGCTGGTGGCCGCTGGTGCATCACCTCCGCACCTATGCCGGCCCGCCGCAGGTCGGTGCTATGGCGGGGGCGAGCTGATGCGCGCGCTCGCTGCTGCAATGATCCTGCTCCAGGCGACGACGGCGCTCGCCGGCGCGCCTGGGCCGAACGACCTGCCGCCGGTGCCGTCGAGCCTCGATCCACGGGGACGCGGCGAGGCGGCTGCCGAGCCCGGCTCGTCGCTGCGCACGGTCAGCGTCACGCCCGGGCAGGTGCAGATCGTGCCGGTGGCGATCAACCACCTGAACCAGATCCTCACCCCCTGGCACCCGCCCAAGGTCATGACGGCGAGCCAGGAGGCGGTCGAGGTGCAGGGCCGGAGCCTCTACCTCGCACCCCGCACCGAGGAGCCGATCGCCGTCTTCATCTCGCCGGACGGTCAGGACGAGCCGAGCCTCGCCGTCACCTTCGTGCCGCGGTCGGTGCCGCCGGCGCAGATCCAGCTCGTCATGCCGGCGTCGATCGAGGCGGCCTATCCGATCGCCTCGCCCCAGGCCCTCGCCTGGGAGGGCTCGCATCGCTTCGTCGACCTGACGCGCGAGCTGTTGCGCAACCTTGCCCTCGGCGAGCTGCCGCAGGGCTACCGCCTGCGCGAGATCGTCCGTGAGGACGTGCTGCCCGCGTGCCGAGGCATGACCTCGTTCGGCGTCGACTGGCGCCGCGGGCAGGTCATCCAGGGCGGCCGGCTCGAGGTCGTGGTCGGCCGGGTGCGGCGCACGGGCGGCGGCGGTGCCGTCGACTTCGACGAGCGCTGGTGCGCCGAGGACGGCGTGGTCGCCGTGGCGCTGTTCCCGAGCTTCCGCCTCGCCGCAGGCCAGGAGGCCGAGCTGTTCGTCGT
>CAYZSE010000170.1:0-5302 GCA_964481035.1 uncultured Geminicoccaceae bacterium
TCGCTGCCTATCCGCCGTCCGGATCGCGCCGGCCCTCCTGATGGGTGGAATGCAATGGCGCTGGCGGACGCTTTGACAGCCGCCAGCCGCAAAGCGCGACGTGCCGGACGACGGCGCGGGCGACGCTGCGGAGATGTTCGACGCCGTTGTGATCGGGCGTTCGCCGCAGCGCCTTTCGCTGCCTGGACAGGGCATAGGCGATGTCGAAAACGAGGCGGTCATCCGGGTCGTCGTCCATGCGCGGACGATGCATCAGCAGGAACGAAAATAGAACATGCGCAGCTTCCTACCTTCGGACGCCACCACCGCCGGCGCCCGCCGGGATACAGCTAACCGAACTTTTTTCGCGATGGAGCTCGACATTGTTCGACTCAGGCGAGAGTGCCAGCGGTGCCGAATACTGTGGATAACCCGAGTTATCCACGACTACTTTGGGGCGCTTTTCGCGACTACTTTGGGGCGCAGGAGGCCGAGAATCGCGACTACTTTGGGGCGCCGACTCTATAACCGATAGACTCTACCGGTAGACTCTCCGGTAGGAGTGGGCGCGGGCGGCTGTGGAAAACTTCCGTCTCCGCATCGGCCCGGGCGACGCGGCCCAAGGCCTCGACCAAAGCACGCCGCAGCACGTTTCGACCTCGCCCCTAGCACTCGAATACGTAACAAAGCTTTGACGCGCTTCGCTTTTCTTCAAGTCAAGAGGCGCACGGCGACAGAACCTGTCACCGATAGCGGGCTGATTTTCCCCCCGGAAGGCGCAGGCTTCCCCGGTCACCACGGGTGACGTGACCAGCATGGGGAGCTCGACATGCGACGACACGACGGGCGGGCACGCCCAATGATGGACTTCCGGGCGCCGGCGCTGTTCGGCCTGGCGCTCGGGCTGTTCGCCGGCAGCGGCGAGGCCCTCGCCGGCACCGGCGGTGCCGCCTTCGAGGCTGGCATCACCACGCTCACGGGGTGGATCGGCGGCGATCTCGGCGAGACGCTGTTCTTCGGCGCCCTCATCGTCGGCGGCATCTCCGCCGCCTTGTTCCGGGCCTGGGGCGTCATGGCCGGCGTCTTCGCGCTCGGCCTGTTGATGGTGGTGGCGGGACCGGTCTCGGCGGCGCTGTTCGGCGCCACCCTGCCGGTCCTGCCGATCGCCGCACCCTGAGCCCGCTCGGACCCCGGCGAGGACACCCACCATGCCTGCACGACAGCGACCGATCGTGGTTCTCGCCGGGATCCTCCTTCTCGCCGCCGCGAGCCTCAGCATGGCCCAACCCACGAGCGACGTTCCCGAGAGCCTGACGCTGCCGGGCGGGCCGGTGACCCTCTACGTCCACCCGCGGACCGGCAAGCTCACCGGCATGACCGCCAACGCCCGCTACCATCTCGAGCTGGAGACGTTGACCGACACCTGGCAGCGCCGACCGATCACGACGCTGGAGGAGTTGGCGGCGAGTGCCTCGATCATCCCCTACGAGGAGATCGCCCGGCTGCTCGACGACCTCGACCCGCTCACCATCGGCGACGGGCCGACCCCCGTCATCGCCTTTGTCGCACCCAGCTGCCCCGCCTGCCGCGATCTCTTCCGGGAGCTGCCGGCGCTCGGCGACCGCTACCGTTTCCACCTGCTGCTCGTGGCGCTGAGCGAGACCGACATCCGCCTCGTCCGCCAGCTCGACTGTGCGACCGATCCCGAAGCCGCCCGCCAAGCGCTGCTCAGCGACCACTACGGCGAGCTGCGGCTGGGCCCGTGCGAGCCCACCGCCATCGCCAACCGCGCGGTCGTGGCGCAGATGCTCGGCGTCCGGGAGACCCCCTTCCTCGTCCGCCTCGACGGCGTCATCCACCGCGGTCGGCCGGCCGATCTGGCCGGCTGGCTGAGGGATGCCCGGCCGTGATCAAAACCGATCCCGCCACGGCCGCAGCGCTCTTCCCGGTCCTTGCCTGGGATGCGGCGACGGACCTGTTCGTGACGGGCGACCCCTGCCTCGCCTTCGGCTGGATGGGCACGCCGCTCCAGGGCGGTGACGCCCGCACCGAGCAGCGGCTGCGGGCCCTGCTCGAGGAGGACTGGCCGGCCCACAGCACGCTGCAGCTGCTGCTCCTGCCGTCACCGAACCTGACCGAGCGCCTCGCCGAGATCCGCAAACTGCGCCCGCCGAAGGACGCGGGCGCACCGGCCGACCTCCTCGACCGCTTCATCCTCGAGCGCGCCCGGTTCCTCGAGCAAGGCCTCGACCGCCCGTTGCCGCAGACCGGCCAGTTCGTCCGCGACTTCCGCCTCGTCGTCACCGCCAAGTGCGCCATCGCCGAGCAGATCCCGACCACTGCCGAAGTCGACGCCGCGGTCTCGCTCAGAAACCGCGTCGAGACGGCGCTCAAGCATCTGGGCCTCGCGCCCGAGCGTCTCGACAACGACGGCTACCTCGCCGTCATGTCGGTGCTTCTGCACCGCGACCCGCAGGCCGCCTGGCGGCAGCTGACGGCGACCCGCGCCGACCCCGAGCGCCTCTTGAACGAGCAGGTGCTGGACTGGCACACCGAGGTCGTCCACGACCGCAAGAAGGTGCGCCTCGGCGAGCACACCACGCTGACCTTCCTCTCGGTCAAGCAATTCCCGGCAGCGCTCACCTTCGGCCACACCCTGGCCTTCGTCGCCGACACGCTCGCCGGCAATCGCGGGCTCACCTTCCCGTTCTACCTCGCCGTCAACCTGCTCTTCCCAGCGGCGCATCGCGAACGCACCGAGCTGGTCTCCAAGCGCCACTGGACGATCCACAACACCGACGCCGCCGTGCAGCGGTGGATCCCGGGGCTGGGGCAGACGGCGCGGGACTTCGAGCTGTTGATGGCCTCGATGGACCAGGGGCACCGGCCTTTGAAGCTGGCCTTGTCGATCGCCGTCTACGCGACCTCCGAGGCCGAGCGTCAGAACCGCGTCTCGATCGCGGTGAGCTACTTCTCCGAGCTCGGCTACGTGCTGATTCCCGACGACTTCATCCCGCTGCCGCTCCTGGTCAACACGCTGCCCTTCGGCACCGACGCCGGGGCGGCCAGGGCGCTGGCCCGCTACCGGACGATGACCTCCGAGCACGCGGCGCGCCTATTGCCGGTGTTCGGCGATCCGCGCGGCCACGGCAGCCCGATGCTGACGCTGGTGAGCCGCTCGGGCCAGTACGTCCGCATCGACCCCTGGGACAGCCCATCGAACTACAACATCGTCATCGCCGCCATGTCCGGCAGCGGCAAGTCGGTTGCCGCCAACGAGCTGATCGCGTCGGTGCGCGCCACCGGCGGCATCGTCTACGTCATCGACATCGGCGGCTCGTACCGGGCGCTGACCTCGGTGCTGGGCGGCGAATACCTCGACTTCGACGAGACCACCCGACTCTCGCTCAACCCCTTCGCCATCACGACCTCCTACGACGACGAGGGCGACATGCTGGAGGCGCTGGTCGCCGCCATGGCGGCGCAGCAGACGCCCTTGGAGGACGTCCAGCGCGCCGGGCTCGCCAAGGTCATGAAGGACGCCTGGGAGACCAATCACACGGACACCAGCGTCGACCTCATCGCCGCCCGGCTGCTCGAGAGCGACGACCGCCGGCTGCGCGATGTCGGCAACCAGCTCTACTTGTTCACCAGCGAGGGCCGCTTCGGCCGCTACTTCCAAGGCCACGACGGCTACACGCTGCAGACCGAGCTGACGGTCCTCGACCTCGAAGGGCTCCGCCGGCGCGAGCAGCTGCAGAAGATCGTGCTGCTGATGCTCATCTACCGCATCCAGCAGACCATGCTCCGCGCCCCGCGCGGGGTCAGGAAGCTCCTCGTCATCGACGAGGCCTGGGAGCTCCTGGCCCAGCCGATGTTCGCCGGTGCCATCGAGACGGCGTTCCGGCGGTTCCGCAAGCTCAACGCTGCGGCGGCGGTGGTGACGCAGAGCCTCTACGATCTCACCAACCACAGTGTCGGCCGGGCGATCCTGGAGAACGCGCAGAACCTGCTGCTGCTCGCGCAGTCGCCCGACACCATCGACAAGCTGGAGGGCGAGCGCACCCTGGCGCTCGACGGCTGGGCGTTCCGGCTCTTGAAGACCGTGCACACACTGCCCGGGCGCTACAGCGAGATCTTCTTCCGCACGGGCTACGACCAGGGCGTCGGCCGGCTGGTGCTGCCGCCCTTCCACCAGCTGCTCTACTCGACCGAGCCGCACGACGTCGCCGCGATCCGCGAGCGCGAGGCCCAGGGCCTGAGCCTCACCGAGGCCATCAACGACGTGCTGGCCTCGCGGGCCCAACACAGGCGCGGTGAGGGGTCGGCGGCATGACCCGGCTGCAGGATCTGCTGATCACCGGCATCGTCGCGGCGACGCTCGGCACCGCCGGCGGGGCGTTCGTCGCCGAGCGACGGCTGGAGACAGCCCTCGCCGACCGGCCGCCCCTGGCCGTGATCGATTACGCGCCCTTCACCGAGCTGATGGCGCAACGCTTCGCGCCGGAGGACCTCGCCCGCCTCGACGACGCGCTGCACGCGTTCAAGGCCGAGGCCCGAACGCTGGCCGAGGCCGGCTACGTCGTCCTCAACGCGGCGATGGTCGAGGATACGGCGGAGGGCGTGCTCGTCCTGCGGCCGGAGTTCGGCAGCAGGTTCGTCAGCCTGGTCCCCGGCAGCGTCGCTCCGCGCGCGCCCGCATTGCCGCGACCCGACGCGACGGCGCTGCAGGAGCTTCTGAAGTGATCGCCCGGGCGCTCAACCAGCGAGTGCCGGTGCCGGCGTATTTCCTGGCGCTCGTGATCCTCGCCGTGCCGGCCTCGGTGCACGTCGTCGCCAACTACCGGATCGGCATCGACCCGCAGCTGCTACCGTCGCTGCCCTGGCGGCTGGCGTTGATCGACCTCGGCGACCGCGAGGTCGGCCGTGGCGACTTCGTCGCCTTCCGCGCCCTCGGCATCGCCGTCGCGGTCGAGGGCACGACGATCCACCCCGACGGCACCTGGCTGATGAAGCGCGTCGTCGGCGTGCCGGGCGACGTCGTCCGGGTCGACGCGGCGGGGCTGCACGTCAACGGCGACCTCGTCGCTCCGGGCCTCGTCCTCGCCGGCACCCTGGGCCAACCGCCGGCGCACTGGTTCCGGGAGGCCGTGGTGCCCGAGGGCCGGCTCTACGTCGCCGGTCTCCATCCCCAGTCCTACGACAGCCGCTACTTCGGCCCGATCGCCGCGCACCAGATCGTCGGCCAGGCCTGGGGGCTGTGGTGAGCCATGCGTGCCCCTTCTGCCGTCGCCCTCGCCGTGCTGCTCCTCCACCCCAGTGC
>CAYZSE010000171.1:0-5192 GCA_964481035.1 uncultured Geminicoccaceae bacterium
TCGAGCTCGACGAGGAGGCGGGCGAGCATCGTGTTGGTCGCGTCGTGCACCAGCACCTCGTCGTCCGTGCCGTTCTCGCCGGGCGTAAAGACCTCGAGGGCGAGGGCTCGGGCGTTCAGGCGGATCGCCTGCGCGCCGTCCTTGCCGAAGCGCAAGGGCGCGCCGTGGCGGCACCAGAGCTGGCGCTCCGGCGCGGTGGCCTTGGCCGTGACCCCGCCCCAGGCGCCGTCGTTGTAGACGATGCAGTTCTGCAGGATCTCGACCAGGCCGGTGCCGGCATGGCCGTGCGCGGCCTTGAGCACCTCGACCATCTGCGCCTGGGCGACGTCGGGGATGCGGGCGAAGAAGGAAGCGCCGCAGCCGAGGGCGAAGCGGCCGGCATGGACAGGGGTGTCGAGCGAGCCCCTGGGCGTCGAGGGCGTCACCTGACCCACCGGGCTGGTCGGCGACGCCTGGCCCTTGGTGAGGCCGTAGACCTCGTTGTTGAACAGCAGGTAGACGAGATCGACGTTGCGCCGGAGCAGGTGCAAGAGGTGGTTGCCGCCGATCGACAGGCTGTCGCCGTCGCCCGAGGCGACCCAGACGTCGAGCTCGGGCCGCGCGAGCTTGACGCCCGTGGCGATCGCGGCGGCGCGGCCGTGGATCGTGTGGAAGCCGTAGGTGTCCATGTAGTAGGGAAAGCGGGCGGCGCAGCCGATGCCCGAGACGAACACCGTCCGGTCGGGGTCCGCCGCGAGATCGGCGAGGGTCTTCTGCACGGCCTTGAGGATGGCGTAGTCGCCGCAGCCGGGGCACCAGCGCACCTCCATGTCGGCGGCGTAGTCCTTGGCCGTGCGGCCGGTGGGAGCGCGCTCCAGGGTCTCGCTCATCGCTTCTCCTCCAGCTCGGCCAGGACGCGCGTCTTGATCTCGGCGACCTGGAACGGCCGGCCGGCCACCTTGGCGAGCGACGCGACCCGGCGGCCGTAGTGCCCCTGCAGCAGCATGGCGAGCTGGCCCATGTTGAGTTCCGCCACGAGCACCTTGTCGAAGGCCACGAGGATGTCCGCGAGGTTGCGCGGCAAGGGATGGAGGTGGCGCAGGTGGATCTGGGCCACCGGCAGGCCGTCGGCGCGGAGATCCTCGACGGCCGAGGTGATGGCACCAAAGGTCGAGCCCCAGCCGACGACGAGCAGCTCGTCCGCGACGCTGCCGGCGGTGAAGTCCTGCTCGGGGATGGCGTCCGCCAGCTGCTCGATGCGCGCGTGGCGCAGCTCGGTCATGCGCTGGTGGTTGGCCGGATCGTAGGAGACGGCCCCGCTGTGGTCCGCCCGCTCCAGGCCGCCGATGCGGTGCCTGAGCCCGGGGGTGCCCGCCGCGATCCAGGGCCGTGCCAACGTCTCGGGGTCGTGGTCGTAGGGCCTGCGGTCGCCGATCGGGGCGCGCGGGATCGGGGCGAGGGCCGCGGCGTCGGGGATCCGCCAGGGCTCCGAAGCGTTGGCGAGATAGCCGTCGGTCAAGAGGATGACCGGCGTCATCGCCCGCACCGCCAGCCGGACCGCTTCGATCGCGGCATGAAAGGCGTCGCCCGGCGTCGCCGCCGCGACCACGGGCAAGGGGGCGTCGGCATTGCGGCCGAGCACCGCCTGGAAGAGGTCCGACTGCTCGGTCTTGGTCGGCAGACCCGTCGACGGGCCGCCGCGCTGGGCGTTGACGACGACCAGCGGCAGCTCGGCGGCGAGCGCCAGGCCGAGCATCTCGGTCTTGAGCGCCATGCCCGGACCCGAGCTGCCGGTGACGCCGAGCTTGCCCGCGTAGGACGCGCCGAGCGCCGCGCCGATGGCCGCGATCTCGTCCTCGGCCTGGAAGACGTCGACGCCGTAGGCGCCGAGCTTGGCGAGGCTGTGCAGCATCGAGGACGCCGGGGTGATCGGATAGGAGCCGTAGAGCATCTCCAGGCCGGCGAGGCGGGCGCCGGTGACGAGACCGAGGCAGAGCGCGTCGGCACCCGAAATCTGGCGGTAGCGGCCGGGCGGCAGGGGCGAGCGGCCGCGCTTCAAGACCGGCTCGACACGGCCGAGCTCGGCCGTCTCGCCGAAGGCATGGCCGGCCTTGAGCGCCAGCGCGTTGGCCTCGCGCACGGCCTCGTCGGTTGCGAACTTGTGGGCGATCCAGTCGGCGCTCTTGGCCATGTCGCCGCCGGTCAGCCACAAGATCAGGCCGAGCGTCCAAAAATTGCGTGCCCGGCCGGCGTCGCGGGCCTTGACGCCGGCGGGCTTGACCGCCTCGGCGGTGAGCTTGGTGATCTCGAGCGCGATGACGCGAAAGCCCTCGAGGCTGCCGTCCTCGAGCGGGCTCGTCGCGTACTCCGCCTTGGCGAGGTTGCGCTCGGTGAAGGCCTGGGCGTCGACGACGAGCACGCCGCCTTTCCTCACCTCGGGCAGGTTGACCTTCAGCGCGGCGGGGTTGAGGGCGACGAGGACGTCCACCTCGTCGCCGGCGGTCCGCACGCGGCGGTGGCCGAGCTGGATCTGAAAGGCCGAGACGCCGTAGGTCGTGCCGGCGGGCGCGCTGATCTCGGCAGGGAAATCGGGAAAGGTCGCGAGGTCGGCGCCGGCGAAGGCCGCTTCCGCGGTGTAGCGGCCGCCGGTGAGCTGGATGCCGTCGCCGCTGTCGCCGGCGAAGCGCACGACGAGCACGTCGCCTCCCAGCCTCATCTCGTCCATGGCAACCCTTCTTCTCTGCCCACCGGGCCCTTGCCAACCTACCCCGGCACGGTCACCGCGCCACCGTCGTGCCCATGCCGACGCTCCGGGCGAAGGCTGTGGCGCAGCGCCGTCTCAGTCGCCACCGCCACCAACGTCGGCCCGAACGGCGGTGAGCGCGTGGCGGTAACGCGCCGCCCGCTCGACATAGGTCTGCGTACCACGGCCCATGCGCTCGGCCTGCTCGGGCGTGACGTCGCGCACGATCTTGCCCGGAGTGCCCATGACCAGGCTGTCGTCGGGGATCACCTTGCCCTCGGGGACGAGCGCGTGCGCGCCGACGAGGCAACGCCTGCCGATCACAGCCCCATTCAAGATGGTGGCGCCGATGCCGATGAGGGCCCCCTCACCGATGTGGCAGCCATGCAGCATCGCCAGGTGGCCGACCGTGACGCCGCGCTCGATCATGAGTGGGAAGCCGGGGTCGGTATGCAGGACGCAGCTCTCTTGGACGTTGCTGCCCTCGCCGATCGTGATGAGCTCGTTGTCGCCGCGGACGACCGCGCCGAACCACAGGCTGGAGCGCGCCTCCATCCGGCAGCGGCCGATCAGCACCGCGGTGGGCGCGATCCAGGCGGTCGGGTCGATCTCCGGCGCGATGCCATCGAGAGCGTAGAGCATGAGCGGTCCTCCTCGGGTCCCGAGGCTTGCCAAGCCCACGGGTTTCGCGCAAGCCGCCGCCACGACCATTCGGGGACCACGGCCAGCCGGAGGACGCCATGCCGCGGATCAGCGAGGCGACCCGGGGCGCGTTCGTGATCGCGCCCACGCCCTTCACCGACGACGGCGCCGTCGATCTCGCCAGCGTCGACCGGCTCGTCGACGGCTACCTCGCGGCCGGCGTTGCCGGCATCACCATCCTCGGCATCATGGGCGAGGCGACCAAGCTCCTGCCCGACGAGAGCCAGGCCATCACCGAGCGCTTTCTCGCCCGCGTCCAGGGGCGCGTGCCGATCATCGTCGGCGTCAGCGCGCCGGGCCTGGTGCCGCTCGTCGCGCGGGCGCACGCGGCGATGACGGCCGGCGCCGCCGGCGTCATGATCGCCTGCCCGCCGGGCACCAAGACCGAGGCCGCGGTCGAGGCCTACATGGTCGAGACCGTGGCCGCGCTGGGGGCCGACGTGCCGGTCTGCTTTCAGGACTATCCGCTGACGACGGGGGTGAACTTCACCGTCGCCACCTACCAGCGGCTGGTCGAGCGCTGCCCGTCGATCGTCGTGTTCAAGCACGAGGACTGGCCGGGGCTCGCCAAGCTCGCCCTGATCCGCCGGCACGAGCGCGAGGAGGGGCTGAGGCGCCTCTCGATCCTCACCGCCAACGGCGGGCTCTTCCTCGCCTCGGAGCTGCACCTCGGCGCCGACGGCTGCATGACCGGCTACGCCTTCGCCGAGGCGCTGGTGCAGATCTGCGCCTGCTTCGCCGCCGGCGACCCGGAGCGGGGCGAGGACATCTTCGACGCGCACCTGCCGCTCATCCGCCTCGAGCAGCAGCCCGGGGTGGGCCTCGCGATCAGGAAGGAGATCTACCACCGCCGCGGGCTCATCGCGTCGCCGGCGATCCGCCGCCCGGGCCCGCGCCTGGCGGCGTCCGACCTGGCGGAGATCGACCGCCAGCTCGCCCGCCTCACCCGAAGGCTCGAGCAGCTCGAGGTGCCGCTACCCGCGGGGCTCGGCTGAAGGGCGCGCGGCGATGGCGGCGGGGCGCGGCGCGCTCATCGGTGGTCTCGCGGCGCTCGCGCTCGTCGCCTGCGCGCCGGGGTCGAGCGTGCCGCCGACGGCGCGAGCCGGCGAGACTGCGGCGCGCACGTCACCGCCGGTTGCGGCGACGAGCCGATTTCAGGCCCGGCTCGACCGCCTCGGCGTGCCCTTGGAGGTGCCGGCCGAGGGCAAGGCGATCGTCGTCAACATCCCGGCCTTCGAGCTGATCGCCTTCGAAGACGCCGAGCCGGTGCTGCGCAGTGCCGTCATCGTCGGCACGCCCCACAACCGCACGCCGCGGCTCGAGACCCACGTCACCGCCGTCCGCTTCCGGCCGACCTGGCGGCCGACGCCCTCGATGATCGCGAGCGGCGAGTACGAGGACCGCACCTGGCCGCCCGGGCGCCGCAATCCCCTGGGCCTCGCTGCCGTCCGCCTCGAGCAGGGGCTGCTCGTCTACCTCCACGACACCAACCGACGGGAGCTCTTTGCGCGCGAGGACCGCGCGCTGTCGCACGGCTGCGTCCGGGTGCAGCGCTGGGACGAGCTCGTCGCCTGGCTCCTCGACCGCGACCTCGAGGAGGTGCATCGGCTCGCCGGGTCGGGCGGCACGCGCGACGTCCCCACGGACCCGATCCCGGTGATCCTCGGCTACTACACGGTCTTTCCCGACGAGACGGGCGCGCCCGTCCGCTACGACGACGTCTACGGCCTCGGCGGCTCCGTGCGGCCGCCCGCGGGCGACGCGTCGC
>CAYZSE010000172.1:0-5015 GCA_964481035.1 uncultured Geminicoccaceae bacterium
CTCGTAGGGCGGCTGCACCTGATCGAGCCAGAAGCCGGGGCGAAACAGCGTGAAGGCGACGAGCAGGAGCGCCACCGTCTCCCAGATCCGGCTGCGGGCGAAGAAGTAGCCCTGGGTGGCTGCAGCGAAGCAGAGCATGGCGACGAGCGCCGTGGCGAAGACGAAGATCGCCTGCAGCGGGCCGACGTCGATCAGGAGGAGATCGGTGTTGAAGATGAAGAGGAAGGGTAACAGTGCCGTGCGGATGTCGTACATGAAGCCCTGCACGCCCGTCTGGATCGGATCGCCGCGGCTGATCGCCGCGGCGGCATAGGCGGCGAGCCCGACGGGCGGCGTGTCGTCGGCGAGGATGCCGAAGTAGAAGACGAACATGTGCACGGCGATGAGCGGCACCACCAGCCCCGACTGGGCACCGACGGTGACGATCACCGGTGCCATCAGCGAGGAGACGACGATGTAGTTGGCCGTGGTCGGCAGACCCATGCCGAGGATCAGGCTGAGAACGGCGACGAGGAAGAGGAGCGCCATCAGGTTGCCGCCGGAGACCACCTCGATCACCTGGCCGATGACCTGGTGCGCGCCGGTGAGCGAGATGGTGCCGACGATGATGCCGGCAGCGCCCGTGGCGACGCCGATGCCGATCATGTTGCGGGCGCCGAAGATCAGCCCCTGCACGAAGTCGCTCCAGCCCCGCCCCGCCTGACCCAGCACGTCCGCCTCGCCGCGGAAGAGGTGCTTCAAGGGGTGGTGGGTGAGCATGACGACGATCATGGCGAGCGTCGCCCAGAAGGCCGACAGCGCCGGCGACAGCCGATCGAGCGGCCCCGTGTCGACCATCAGGTTCCAGACGAGGACGAAGATCGGCAGGCCGAAGTAGAGCCCACCCAGCAGCGTCGGCGTCAGCCGCGGCGCCCGCACCACCGCCGCGTTCGGGTCGTCCACCTCGAGATCGGGAAAGCGCGCGGCCAAGGCGACGAGGGCGACATAGCCGAGACCGAGCAGCACCAGCGCCGCGTAGACCGACTGCCCGGGCATGAGCGGCTCGAGCGCGAGGCGCAAGAGGATGACGGCCCCGGTCACGACCGCCATCACGAGGAAGCCCGAGAGGAAGAGGAGCAGGATCAGCGGCACGCCGATCGCGCGGCCGGGCTTCTCCATGCCGCGCAGCCCCATCTTCAGGCTCTCGAGGTGCACAATGTACAAAAGCGCAATGTAGGAAATGACGGCGGGCAGGAAGGCGTGCTTGATCACCTCGATGTACGAGATGCCGACATATTCGACCATCAAGAACGCCGCGGCCCCCATGACCGGCGGAGTCAGCTGGCCGTTGGTGGACGACGCCACCTCGACGGCGCCGGCCTTCTCGGCCGGAAAGCCGATGCGCTTCATCAGCGGGATGGTGAAGGTGCCGGTCGTCACCGTGTTGGCGATCGACGAGCCCGAGATCATGCCGGTCATCGCCGAGGACAGGACCGACGCCTTGGCGGGCCCGCCGCGGAGCGCGCCCAGAAGGGCGATCGCCACCTTGATGAACCAGTTGCCGCCGCCCGCCCGCTCCAAGAGCGCGCCGAAGAGGACGAAGAGGAAGATCATCGTCGTCGAGACGCCGAGTGCTACTCCGAAAACGCCCTCGGTCTGCATCCAGTAGTGGCCCATCGCCTTGGCGAACGACGCACCGCCGTAGTTGGTGATGTTGGCGACCCATGCGATGTCGCCGCCGAAGAGGGTGAAATTGAAGAAGATCAGGGCGATCAGCGTGAGCGGCAGGCCGAGGGCGCGGTAGACCGAGATCAAGAGGACGGTCAGGCCGATCGACGACACGACGACGTCACTCGTGGTCCACAAGCCCGGCCGCCGGGCGATCTGCGCGTCGAAGACGACGAGGTAGAGGCAGGCCGCAACCCCGAGCGCGGCCAGTGCCCAGTCGTAGAGCGGGACGTGATCCTTCGGCGCGCGCCGGGTGAGCGGGAAGGCGAGCGTCGCCAGGGTCATCGCGAAGGCCAGGTGGACGTAGCGCGCCTGGGCGACGATGTTGGCGAAGTCGTTGACGCCGGTGATCTGCGCCAGCGTCGTCGGCACCGCGGACGCGATGTAGAGCTGGAACACCGACCAGGCGAGGCACAGGCCGACGATGACACGTCCCTGCCAGCCGACGGGTGCCCGCGCTCCCGTGTCGGCCTGCGCCACGAGCTCGCGCGCGTTTGTGCTCTCGCCCTCGACCGCCGCCTCGCTCGCCATCACCGTTTCCCCTCGCGTCCACAAGGCGTCAAACGAACCGGAGCGCCCGCAGGCGCTCCGATCCCAGAGCAAGGCGCGTGCCGAAGCCTACTGGATCAGGCCGAGCTCCCGATACGCTCGCTCGGCGCCCGGATGCAGCGGCGCCGACAGGCCGTCGGAGACCATCTCCTCGACCTGGAGGTTGGCGAAGGCGGGGTGCAGGTCGCGGAAGTCCTCGATGTTCTCCATGACCGCCTTGGCGACGACGTAGACCATCTCCTCGGGCACCCGCTCGTGCGCCACGAAGGTGGCGCCGACGCCGAAGGTCGTGACGTCGTCGGGGTTGCCGCGGTACATGCCGCCCGGGATCGTGGCGATGCGGTAATAGGGGTTCTCGGCGACGAGCTGCTCGATGGGCTCGCCCGTGACCGAGACGAGCCGCGCGTCGCAGGTGGTCACCGCCTCCTCGATCGCCGCCGCCGGGTGGCCGACGGTGTAGATCATCGCGTCGATGTTGCCGTCGCAGAGCTGGCGCGGCATTTCGGCGCCGACGAACTCGGTCGCCAGCGCGAAGTCGTCCATGCTCATGCCGAACGCGTCCATGACGACCTCCATGGTCGCCCGCTGGCCCGAGCCCGGGTTGCCGACATTGACACGCTTGCCGGGAAGATCCTCGAAGCCCTGGATGTCGCTGTCGGCCCGGACCACGAGCGTGAACGGCTCGGGATGGACCGAGAACACGGCGCGCAGGCCGGGCACCGGGTTGTCGGCGAACTGCGAGGTGCCGTTGTAGGCGTGGTACTGCCAGTCGGACTGGGCGACGCCGAACTCGAGCTCGCCCGCGGCGATCGTGTTGATGTTGTAGACCGACCCGCCGGTCGATTCGACCGCGCAACGAAATCCATGCTCCTTGCGGTCGCGGTTGACGAGCCGGCAGATCGCGCCGCCCGTCGGGTAGTAGACGCCGGTCAGCCCGCCGGTGCCGATCGAGAAGAACTGCTGCGCGCTGGCCGCATCCGCGGTCAGCAACGCCACTCCGACGGCGGCGCCCGCCACCGTCCCGAAGCGCCAATTCGTCATCTGCTCTCTCCCTCGTGAGCTTCCCTGACGAACAGTGCAGCCATGGTGCCCCCGGTCAAGCCGCCGCGGTGCGAATGCATCTCATGCGCGGGTTTGACCGCGTGTCATCCGCGTCCAGATGCCGTCACGATCGATGACGGCGTGCTTGACGGCGGCTAGCACGTGGATGGCGACAACGCCCATGAGCGCCACGGCGAAGGCGTTGTGCAGCGTCTTGAAGACGAGCTCCAGGGCCGCATCCGGGCCGAGCAGGCGGGGGATCGGGATGACGCCGAAGGCGATGGTCGGCACCCCGAGCGTGTTGACCGAGCTCATCAGGTAGCCGGTCACCGGCAGGCCCGCCATGAGCGCGTAGAGCAGCCCGTGCGACCAGGCCGAGGCCTTGCGGGTGAAGCGCGACGTGCCGTCGGGCAAGGCCGGCACCGGCTGGGCCAGCCGCCACAGCACCCGCAGGACCAGCAGCGCGAAGACCAGCAGGCCCAACGATTTGTGCCATTGATAAAGGGCGAGCTTGGTAGCGAGCTCGGCGTCGGGCCAATCCACCATGACGGTGCCGACGGCCAGCATGGCGACAACGAGGATCGCCATGCTCCAGTGGAAGAAGCGGGCGAAGAGACCCCAGCTCGTCGCGGTATTGGTGAGCGCCATGACCGTCACTCCGCCGCCAGCGTTTCGGATCGCGAGCCCATGACGGCCTCGGGCGCGATCACGAAGGCGCGCATGGTTCCCCTCGCGTCGACATGTCAAAGAGATGGCACGACCCGCTCGCGAACACAGCACCGGCGTGCAGTCGAGGATCGCGGCCGTCGCGACAACGGGATGGGGCCTGATGGCAAGGGCAGTGCTCGAGACGACGCGCCGTGTCCTCCTCCTCGGCGCGCTCGCGGGCGTCGGCGCCGCCGAGGCGACGCCGCGGTTCGCCCGCCAGCTCGAGGTGTTTCACAAGGACGACGCGGACGGCCCCTCGCCTGCGGGCGCGCTCCTCTTCGTCGGCAGCTCGACCATCCGCCTATGGCCGCATCTCGACCGCACGTTCGCCCCGCGGCCCGTGGTCCAGCGCGGCGTAGGCGGCGCGACGCTCGCCGAGGTGGCGCGCCATCGCCGCCTTCTCTTCGCACCGCACCGCCCCGGCGCCGTCGTTCTCTATGCCGGCGAGAACGACATCGTCGCGGGGGCATCGCCCGTTGTCGTCGTCGCGCGCTTCGTCGAGCTTCGCCGGGCGCTCGCCGAGACACCCGCCGGCACCGCACCCTGGATCCTGATCGCCGCGAAGCCGAGCCCCGCGCGATGGGCGCATTGGCCCGCCATGCATGCCGCCAACGCGCGCCTCGCCGCCTTGCCGCGCGGTCTCGCGGCCGAGCATCTCGTCCGCCCGGCGGCCTGGCTCCTCCGCGGCGGCGGCCGGCCGGATCCCGGGTTGTTCCGGCCGGATGGCCTGCACTTCAACCAGGCAGGCTACGCCCGGTTGACGGCCGAGCTCGCCTCGGCGCTCGCCGCGATCGAAGCGACGCCCCGCGACCGGGCGGCGGAGAACCGCTAGGCGACCACCCTCCCGTGCCCATGGCGACGATGGACGCGCCCCCGGCCGGCGCGAGCCTGAGCGGCGCCGGCTGCGTCGCGCCGCCGGCGTGCCTCGCGTCCTTGCGCACCGAGGGTCAACCGCCGCCGGCGGGCAAGGCGTCGATCTGTTCCTTGACGGCGGCGTAGCTGGGGTTGTC
>CAYZSE010000173.1:0-5000 GCA_964481035.1 uncultured Geminicoccaceae bacterium
GCGAAGGCGTTCTTGCCGACGATCGCCTTGTTCGGCTGGACGTGGAAGCCGGTCGTGGCGCTGACCTGTCGCGACAGGCGCATGATCTGCGTCGTGTCCAGGTCGAGCGCGTAGGCGAGCCGGTCGTGGCGGGTCCTGACCGCCATCACGACCTCCTCGAGCGCCGCGTTGCCCGCTCGCTCGCCGATGCCGTTGATTGTGCACTCGATCTGCCGCGCGCCCGCCTCGACCGCGCGCAGGCTGTTGGCGACGGCGAGGCCGAGGTCGTTGTGGCAGTGCACCGAGAGCACCGCCTGGTCGATGTTGGGGACGTTGTTCTTGATCAGACGGATGAGATCGGCGAATTCCTCCGGATAGGCGTAGCCCACCGTGTCGGGAATGTTGATCGTGGTCGCGCCGGCTCGGATCGCCGCCTCGATGCAGCGCATCAGGAAGTCCGGATCGGTGCGCGAGCCGTCCTCGCCGCTCCACTCGACGTCGTCGGTGTGCTTGCGGGCCCGCTCGACGCTGCGCACGACGCGCTCGAGCACCTGCTCGGGCTCCATCTGCAGCTTGAACTTCATGTGCAGCGGGCTGGTCGAGATGAAGGTGTGGATGCGCTTGCGCTCGGCCGCCTGCAACGCCTCGGCGGCGCGGTCGATGTCGGCGTCGCTGGCGCGCGCCAACGAGCAGACGACCGAGCGCTGGCAGATCCTGGCGACCTCGCGGACGGCTTGAAAATCGCCCTCCGAGGCGACGGCGAAGCCCGCCTCGATGACGTCCACGCCCATCTCGTCGAGCATCTCGGCGATGCGCACCTTTTCCGAGATGGTCATCGACGCACCGGGCGACTGCTCGCCGTCCCGCAAGGTGGTGTCGAAAATGATCAGGCGGTCTCTGGCCGAATCGGGGGTCGTCATGTCGGGTTCTCTCGATCGCGTGGGGTCATGGATCCAACGTACGGGCGTCCCCTGAGCACGGGCTCACCTGGAGCCGCGCCGCTCAGGGGCAGCTAAGTCGAAGGACCGCGATCGAGGGCCCGGCGACACGCGCCGGACGCGGCGCGCGCCCGCGGTCGACAGCGGCGTCGAGCCGGGTCGTCGGCAGCGGGCTCCGGGTCCTCACGTCCACCATGTCGCCTTGCGATCTCCTGAGCCGGCATCCGCGCCGTGCAGACGCATATGAGCCAAATCGCGATTGCAAGTAAAGAGTGCCCCGGGGGCGCCGGAGGGACCGGGCAAGACGTTGCTCCGTCGCCGCGACTTCACCCTACCGCCCGAGATGTCGGCCGCCGCGCTCGGCGGGCACGCGAACGAGGGCTCCGGCGACCGGGCCGCCCCGGCGTCGGCGTGGCTCGGTCTCCTTCTCTCGGCGCCGCTCGGGCGGGCCGTCGGCACCGCATCGGCTCGCCCGGCGCGCACTCTCCGCACGGGTTTTCTCGTCTGCAGCGAGATCCATGAGGCCTCGCCCATCGCTTAGCGCCGGTGCAACACCGATCGCCTCGACAGCCGCCGCGCCGCGCCCCATCTCTGCAGGGGATCAGCATCGTCCCCGGGAGCCGCCATGGCCACGCCGAACGACCTCACCATGTACGACACGTTCGCCGACCGCTGGTGGTCCGGCGAGGCGGCGTGGTTGCGGACGCTACACAACATGGTGCCGGCGCGGATGCGCTTCTTCGACCGTCTGGTCGGCGACTGGACCGACCAGACCGTGCTCGATCTCGGCTGCGGCGGCGGCTTCATGGCCGAGGCGATGGCGCGGAAAGGTGCCCGGGTCACGGGTCTCGACCAGGCCAAAGGGGCCATCGCCGCCGCGCGGCGGCACGCCGAGCAGGAGGGCCTCGCCATCGACTATCGCGAGGGTGTCGGCGAGGCGTTGCCGTTCGCCGACGGCGCCTTCGACATCGTCGTGAGCTGCGACGCGCTGGAGCACGTCGACGACCTCGACAAGGTGCTCGACGAGATCGCGCGGGTCGTCCGGCTCGGTGGGCTGTTCCTCTTCGACACCATCAACAAGAACGTGCTGTCGAGGTTCGTCGTCGTCACCATGGGCGAGCGAGTGCTGCGCTTGATGCCCGAGGGCACCCACGACGCCGGGCTCTTCATCCGCCCCGCCGATCTCCAGCGCGCGCTCGCGCGACGCGGCTTCGAGGTCGGCCGCTTCAAGGGCTTCGGACCGATCGGGGTCGATAGCCGGCTCGATCCGGTCTTCGG
This sequence comes from uncultured Geminicoccaceae bacterium, assembly GCA_964481035.1. Classification (GTDB taxonomy): domain Bacteria; phylum Pseudomonadota; class Alphaproteobacteria; order Geminicoccales; family Geminicoccaceae; genus JAAAPF01. The sequence goes on from CAYZSE010000173.1 coordinate 2,196, forward strand.
TTTCATCCCGCTCACCGCGGTGAACTATCTGGGCTCGGCGAAGAAGCGGCGCCGTTTCGGGTAGATCGTCTCGCGATGCGTTGGAACCGCCCGCGCTTCGGCCCTGCCGCCCGCGCCGGCCTGTCCCTAGGGACGGCAGCAAGGCAGCACGGGCGGCCGCGGTCGAGGTGAGCCGAGAACGCGCCGGCGCCGTGCCGCGGCGACGCTGGCGCTGGCGCCTCGCTGGCGCGCTGCTCCTCGTTCTCGTCGTGCCGCCGCTCGCCGTCGCCGGCCTGAGCCTCGCCTGGCGCGTCGTCCAGCCACCGGTGACGACGTTGCAGGTCATCCGTTCGCTGGAGGGTCAGAGCTTCCAGAGGCACGTGTTGCCGCTCGGCGAGATCGCGCCGGCGCTGGCGCGCGCGGTGATCGCCGCGGAGGACAACCTGTTCTGTCGCCACCGCGGCGTGGACTGGGACGCGTTCGCCGTCGAATGGGGGCGCTGGCAGGCGGGCGAGCAGCCGCGCGGTGCGAGCACGATCACCATGCAACTCACCCGCAACCTTTTCCTCTGGCCGCACCGCGATCCGGTCCGCAAGGTGCTCGAGCTCGGCCTCGCGCCGATCGTCGACGCGCTCCTGTCCAAACGGCGCCAGCTCGAGATCTACCTCAACCAGGTCGAGTTCGGCCCGGGGGTCTACGGCGCCGAGGCGGCGTCGCGCTACTGGCTCGACAAGAGCGCCGCCCGCTTGAGCGCGGCCGAGGCCACGACGCTCGTCGCTCTGCTCCCCGCACCCCTCGTCTTCACCCCCGACCAGCGCCGCGAGGCGGCACGGAGCATCGTCCGGCGGGTCGAGCAGTTGGGGCCGCTGCTCGATTGCGCACCCTGAGGTCGGCGCATTGCCGGCGGGTCGAGGGGGCGCGTCGTCTGCCGGCAGCCGCTCGATTGGGGCATGCCGTGCCCGCGGCTGGTCCACTGTCACGACAACCGCAATCTCCCGAGCTATGTTTCGGTTGATGTCGCGGCTCTAGCGCTCGACCCAGCCCGGAGGATCCGATGGCCAGTTCCACGCCCACGCTCACCGCCCCGCAGCCGACGCCCGCCGAGGTCGACGCCAAGCTCGCCGACCGTTGGGGCTGGTTCATGGCACTCGGCGCGCTCCTGGTCGTCCTCGGCACCATCGGCCTGGCGATGGTGGGCCTCTTGTCGGTCGTCTCGGTCATCTACATCGCCGCGCTGTTGGGGGTCGGCGGCATCTTCCAGCTCGTTCATGCCTTCCGCTGCCAAGGGTGGCGTGGCACCGCCTCCCACGTCGCGGGCGGCGCCCTCTACGTCGTCGCGGCCGCCCTGTTGCTCGCCCAGCCGATCATCGGGCTGGTCACGATCACCTTCCTCATCGGCGCGGTCATCTTCGCGACCGGCATCACGCGCTTGGTCATCGCCTTTCAGCATCGCCCCGAGCAGGGATGGCTCTGGCTGGCGGTCTCGGGCGCCGTCGGCGTCCTCCTGGCGCTCTTGATCCTCGCCGGCCTGCCGGGCAACGCGATCTGGGTGCTGGGCCTCCTCGTCGCCATCGAGATCATCATGGAAGGGTGGAGCATGATCCTCATGGGCACGGCGCTGCGTCGCTGGAAGCGCGCCGGCGCCGCTGCCGCCTCGTCCTGAATGCGCCCGGCGCTGCTGGAGGGCCTGCCGCCTCTCGGCGGGCACGACGCCCGGGTTCTCGTGCTCGGCACGATGCCCGGCGCCTGCTCGCTCGCCGAGCGGCGGTACTACGCCCATCCGCAAAACGCCTTTTGGGGCATCGTGGCGGCCCTCTACGGCTTTGATCCGCGCGCGCCCTATGACGAGCGCGTCCGGGCCCTCACGGCCGCCGGCGTCGCCGTCTGGGACGTGCTGCGCTCTTGCCGTCGCGCCGGCAGCCTCGATACGGCCATCGATGCGGACACCTCGGTCGCCAACGACTTCCAGGGCTTCTTCGAGGAGCGGTCGGGGCTGCGGCTGGTGGTCTTCAACGGTGCCAAGGCCGAGGCGCTCTTCTGCGGGCACGTCCGCCCGCGGCTGCGCGGGCCGGTCCTACCCGCGACGCGGCGGCTGCCCTCGACGAGCCCGGCCAACGCCCGGCTGCGCTTCGCGGCCAAGCTCGACGCGTGGCGCGCGCTGCTGGCGCCGCCTGGGGAGATCCGATGACCAAGCCCATCGAGGCGGTGGTCGCGACGTCGTCGGCACGGTGGTCGACGGGCGCAGCTCGCCGTGCGGCACCGCGAGAGCCTCGGCCGCATCCTCGCCGGGTGCGCGCCCGACCGTCGGCGCGCGGGTTGAGATCGGTCGAGTCGGGTGGCGACCCCGAGCGCCCGGCATTCGGCGGTCACGCGCGAAGCTAGCGCTCGAGAAACGCAAGGCCGGCGTCGCCGGTCGCGTGGACGCCAGGAAGGCTTCCTTTCCGGGGCGTGGCGGCGCCGGCGCCGATGGCGAATGGGGAGGTGACCGGCGCGTGGCTCGCCGCCGGTAAGGCGCCGATCACCGCGACCGTGCTGATCCCTGCGTCGGTGGCGTCGACGATGCCGAACTTGCCTCGCCCCCGGGTGCCCAGGGTGAGCGCGGGGTCGCGCACGGCGAGCTGGCTCTCATCTTTGAAGCGCCCCGCGAGATCGAGGCCCGCGGCGACCGTCACCGGATCCGCGCCCTTGCCGGCCGAGGCCACGATCTGTGCCGTCAAGCCGGCCTCGATGCGGCCGGTGAGGGGCGAGGAGGCGGCGAGTGACAGGCCGATGTTGCCGCCGCCGGCGTCGCACCCGGCCTCGCCGATCGCCGCCTTGGCGTTGCTC
>CAYZSE010000174.1:0-4999 GCA_964481035.1 uncultured Geminicoccaceae bacterium
CCGCCGCCTAAGTGCTATGCCTCCTCCGTGCCGAATTGAGCGGTAGCGTGCTGCATCGCCTCGGCGGTCTTGCTCGGCGACGATCCGATGGCGTGAGGTGGCACGGAATGTTATCCTTGCCCCGGTCTTTCTCATCGTCGGGTGCGCCGTGGTTCTCGCCGGGGTGGAACGGGGCGAGGAACGCCTTATGACCGAACGAACCCAAACTTCGGGTGGCCTTTCAAAGGCTTGGCGTTTCCGATCGCGCCGTCGGGTCGCCGCCTCAGCGCAGAGGGAGGCGGTCCTGGGGCGGGGCCTTGTCGGCGGGGCCGAGGATGCGGCCGGCGAGACGCTTCAGGTTGGGGCGCTCGCCGAGGACGAAGGGGACGGGGCGGACGAGCGCCATCGCCTCGCAGCCGAGCCGCGCCGACAGCATGGCGTTGGCCGCACCCTGGCCGGCCTTGGCCGAGACCAGGCGCAAGAAGCCTGCACCCATCGCGTCGGCGGCGCCGTGGGTGACGAGGTCGGCGAGCCCGGCGAGCAGCATGTTGCGGATCGAGCGGCGCAACAGCATGGCGCCGGCGACCGCACCCATCGGCAGCGCGTAGGCCCTGGCGACGGCGCGCAGCATGGCGAGCGTGCGCCAGAGGACGAGCGCGGCGTCGAGCAGGCCCAAGGGGCTGATGGCGGTGAGCACGCCGATGTCACGCGAGCCGCGGACGACGGCCTGGTAGGCCTCGTCGTCCATGCCGATCACGACGGTCCGCTCGAACAGCTTGATCCGCTCGCCGTCGCTCAGGGCATCGCTGTCGTGCTCGCGATAGCGCTGGACGAGTTCGGTGCGGTCGCCGGCTCGGGCCAGCACCGGCTCGATCAGCGGCTGGCTCTGGCCGTGCAGCTCGGAGGTGAGCATGCGCTCGGCGTCCTGGCGGTGCAGGGCGAGCGAGCCGAGGCGGCGGACGGCGATCCACTCGCGGACGAGGGAGACGACGCCCACGGCGAGCGTCGCCGCGAGCAGGGCCGCGAGCGGGTAGCCGAACACCGGCTGGGTGACGATCCAGGTGGCGGTCGAGGCGATGGCGTCGGCGACGAGCAGGAGCGCCGTGACGAGCGCCGTGCCGCCGAAGAACCACCACCAGCCGAGCTGGAAGCGGGCCCGGGGCGGCGGCTTGCCGGAAGCCACCGGCGCCGGCGGCTTCGCCTCGTCGACGACCTGGGCGTCCTCGGGGTCGAGCTCGAACGGCCGTCTCATCGTGTCACCCCCGTGTCGGCCGGCCTCATGCCAGGCGATCACCGATGACCGCCTCGAGCACCTGATCGAGGCGGATGTGCCCGTAGCCCTGGCCGTTGCCGTTGCGCAGGTCGAGCCGCCGCGGCGCGAAGCGGCGGAAGTCGAAGCGTTGCTCGTCCCAGTCGGCGCCGCGCGGCATGGTCGGCGGCACCTCGCCGGGAAAGAGGATCCGCTCGCGGCGGGTGTCGTCGAGGACGCCGCGAACGCAGGACAGGAGTTGCCCCTCATACTGCGTGCGGACCGTGTCGGTCGAGCGCAACGCGGCGATGGCGAGGCTCTCGGTGGCGATGCCTTCGAGGTGCACCCGCCGCGCCGCGTCGTCGACCATGTCCTGCAGGAGGAGCTTGAGGTTGGCGTGCTGGGTGTTGGCGACGTGGTCGGCCTTGGTCGCGCAGAAGACGAGCTTCTCGACCTTGGGCCGCAGGAGCCGCTGCCACAGGGCGCTGCGGCCGTAGTTGAAGGCCTCGAGGACCATCGCGAGCGCGGCGCGGGTGTCGTCGAAGTGGGCCGGGCCGCGGTTGAGGCTCTCGAGGACGTCGACGAGCACGATCTGGCGGTCGACCGCATCGACGACGTGGCTCTTGAACGGTTGGACCCAGCGCTCGAGGTAGGCAGCGAAGCGCTCGCGGAAGAGCGGCGCCTGCGGGTGGCGGGCCGGCACGGGCGCGAACAGGATCGCCTCGGGCACGTCGGCGAAGGAGGCGGGCGTGAGCGCCCGGCCCGGCTGCAAGAGGCTCAGCCGGTCGGCGCGGCAGGCTTCGAGGGCTTCGACATAGGCGCGCACGAGCGTCGCGGCGTCGGTCGCGGCCGGCAGCGCCAGGAAGCCTTCCATCCGGGGGCGGTAGGGCCCGTTCTTGAGCCGGGCCAGCGTCACCTCGGCCCAGCCGTCGTAGGACTGCTCGAGCAGCGGCAGGTCGATGAGCCACTCGCCCGGATAGTCGATGATGTCGAGCTTGAGACCGCGCTGATCGCCGAACGGCCGCGCGAGACCGCCGCGCGGCCGGAAGCACAGCTCGAGGCGCAACAGGCTCAGATCGGTCGAAGGGTCGGGCCAGTAGGGCTCGTCGCCGGCGAGCGCGTTGCGATAGGCGCGATAGGGAAAAGCGCTGACCCCGTCGGGGTGGTCGTGCAGCACAATCGCACCGCGGTAGCGACGATCCGCGACGGCGTTGAGAAAGGGCAGGCCCGTTCCGGTCTCGAGATGGTGCGCGAGGCAGGTGATGAAGACGGTCTTGCCGGAGCGCGACAAGCCGGTGACGGCGATCCGCAGGCGGCGCTCCAAGAGCAGATCGCCCATGGCCTTGACGCCGCCTTCGAGCCGCGCCCAGGCCGGCAGGCCGTCGGTCAGGAGGGCGCGGGCGCGGCGCAGCCAGGCTTGGGCGTCGTCGCCGATGGCCATGGGCTCAGGCGCCGAGCCGGCCCAGCAGCAGCGCGGCGAAGACGACGAAGCCGACGTCGCGGTTGCTCCTGAAACGCCGCAGGCAGTCGCCGCCGTCGTCGAAGTCGGCGCCGCCGACCTGGCGCGCGAGCAGGAGGGCGACCGCGGCGAGCCCGGCATGGCCGGGCCAGCCGGCGCCGGCTGCGACGAGCGCCATGCCGAGCAGCGCCACCATCGCCGTGTAGAAGCCGGCGATCCAGACGCGCGAGCGGCTGCCGAAGAGCCGCGCCGTCGACTTGATCCCGACCAGCGCGTCGTCCTCCTTGTCCTGGTGAGCGTAGATGGTGTCGTAGCCGAGCGTCCAGGCGATGCCGGCGGCGTAGAGCCAGAGCGCCGGAGCCTCCAGGGAGCCCGTGGCCGCGGTGTAGCCGACGAGCGCGCCCCAGTTGAAGGCGATGCCCAAGAACGCCTGCGGCCACCAGGTGACGCGCTTCATGAAGGGATAGACGACGACCAGCGGCACCGACAGCCAGCCGACGAGCTGGGCCGTCGGGTTCAGGCTCATGAGCACGACGAGGCCGACCGCGCACTGGGCGAAGACAAAGGCCACGGCCTCCTTGAGGCCGAGGCGGCCCGACGGCAGCGGGCGCGTCGCGGTGCGGGCGACATGGCCGTCGAGCTCGCGGTCGACGATGTCGTTGACGGTGCAACCGGCGCCGCGCATGGCGAAGGCGCCCAACAGAAACAGCGGTAGCAGCCACCAGGCGAGCGGGCCGGGCGCCAACGCGACGCCCCAGGCGCACGGCCAGAACAGGAGCCAAGCGCCGATCGGGCGGTCCCATCGTGCGACCTCGCCGAGCGCACGCCGCTTCGCGGACCAGCGCGCCAGGCGGTCGTGCTCGCGATCACGGATCAGACTATCGGGCGGAGACATGGCGCGCTTCATAACACGGCACATCCGGGCGTAAACCTCGCCCATGAGCGCGCCCCGGATTCGTCTTTTTGTCGCCGATGCCCTGGCCCCGGCCGTGGTCCTCGACCTCGCGCCCAGGGCCGCGCACTACCTGCAGCGGGTGATGCGCCGCCGCACGGGCGATGCCGTCCTCGTCTTCAACGGCCGCGACGGCGAGTGGCGGGCGCGGCTCGCCGTCGAGCGGCGCGCGGTGACGGCCACGATCGAGGAGCGGATGCGCCCGCCGGCCGCCCCCTCGGGACCGCTCTTGGCGATGGCGCTGGTCAAGCGGGCGGCCCTCGAGACCGTGGTCGAGAAGGCCTGCGAGCTCGGCGCGCGGGCCATCCAGCCGCTCGCGACCGAGCATGGGGTCGTCGATAGGCTCAACCGCGAGCGCCTCGGCGCCATCGCCATCGAGGCGGCCGAGCAGTCCGAGCGCTTGACGGTGCCTGACATCCTCGAGCCGCGCGGGCTCGCCGACTGGCTCGCCGCGCGCGCCGGCGTGCCGCCGCTCTACGCGGCGCTCGAGCGGGCCGCGGCCGTACCGTTGACCGCGGTGGACGCGCCGGGCGATCTGCTGGTCGGACCCGAGGGCGGCTTCAGCCCCGCCGAGCGCGCCGCGCTGCTGGCGCATCCGGGGGTCGTGCCGGTGGGCTTGGGCTCGCAGGTGCTGCGCGCCGAGACGGCCGCCATCGTCGGGCTGGGCGTTCTCGCCCTGCGGATGCCCGGTTGACGCGCCGCGGCCGAACGCGTCTGAATTCGCGGGTGTTGAAGGAGTCTCCGCCTTGGACGAGCCGCGCCCCGACGATCTCGGCCTGCCGTCGCATCCCGAGCGCGCGGCGGTCGTTGCCGAGATCCACAATCGGCCGCCGCCGGAGCTCGCCGCGCCGGCGCGGGTGAGCCACCTCGCGCTGCTCAGCGGACGCCACGCGGCAACGCGCGAGCGCCGGGTCTTGAGCGAGATGTGCGCGGCCTACAGCGCCCTGCCGCCGACCGCCGAGGCGCTCTATCACGTGGCGCAGCTCGGCGAGCTGCAGCTGCGTTGGGAGCGGCACACGGAGTTCTCGACCTACACCTTCTTCCGCGCCGGGCCGTTTGCCGATCCCTTCGCCGAGCCGGCGATCCGGCTCGTGGCGCCCCGCTGGCTCGAGAAGCTGCCGGGCGAGCTCATCGCCGCCAATCACGTGGCGGTGCTGCCCGACGCGGCGCCGGGTCCGGAACGTGACGCGCTCGCGCGGCTGTTCGAGGGCCACCACGTGTTGAGCGGGCGCGTGCGCGACGAGCAGGTGCGCGTGTGGACGAGCCTGCGGGTGCACGCCGACGGCTTCGGACGGTTCCTCGTCCACAACGCCGGCTACGACCGGCCCCGCCTCGGGCGTCTCGTCCAACGCCTCCTCGA
>CAYZSE010000175.1:0-4998 GCA_964481035.1 uncultured Geminicoccaceae bacterium
GCCGGGATGATGAGCAGCGAGGCGATGAGGAGCGCGCCCACGACCTTGAGTGCGACGGCGACGACGACGGCGAGCCCCACGGTCAAGAGGAACTGCTCGACCCGGGGATGGACGCCACTGGCAAAGGCGAGGTCGGGGTTGAGGGTCGCCGTCAAGAGGCGGTTCCAGCGCAACCACAAGAGCCCGAGCACGAGCGCGGCACCGGCATAGATGACGAGAAGGTCGCCCCCACCGACGGCGAGGATGTCGCCGAAGAGATAACCCATGAGATCCATGCGGATGCCCGGCAGGAAGGACATCGCGACCAGCCCGAAGGCGAGTGCCGAGTGGGCCAGAACGCCGAGCAGCGTGTCCATGGCGAAGCTGCGCCCGCTCAAGACCGCCACGGTCGCCGCCATGAGCAGCGACACGACCATGACGCCGGCGAAGACCGAAACCTCGAAGGCGAGCGCCAAGGCGATGCCCAAGATCGCGGCGTGCGCCGTCGCGTCACCGAAATAGGCCATCCTGCGCCAGACGACGAAGCAGCCGAGCGGTGCGGCGGCGAGGGCCACGCCGATGCCGGCGAGCGTGGCGCGGACGAGGAAGTCGTCGAGCATCAGGAGACGCCTTTGCGATGGGCGGCGTGATCGTGCGGGTAGAGGGCGAGTGCCCCTTGCGTCTCGCCGCCGAAGAGGGCGCGATAGGCCGGCGCGGAAGCGACGTGCGCCGGCGCGCCCTCGCAGCAGATCCGGCCGTTGAGGCAAACGATGCGATCGGAGGCGCTCATCACGACGTGCAGATCGTGGCTGACCATGAGGACGCCGCAGCCGGTCTCCCGGCGAAGCTCATCGATCAATCGGTAGAACGCCGCCTCGCCCCCTTGATCGAGGCCCTGGGTCGGCTCGTCGAGCATGAGCAGCTGCGGCTCCGACAGGAGCGCGCGGGCGAGCAGCGCTCGCTGGAACTGGCCGCCGGAGAGCTCGGTCATGGCGCGCCGCTCGAAATCGTCGATGCCGACCCGGGTGAGGGCCGCGCGCTTGCGCGACCGTTCGGCCCGCGCGGGAAGGTCGAGGAACCGCCCGACCGTCAGCGGCAGCGTCGGATCGATGGCGAGGCGCTGCGGCACGTAGCCGACGACGAGGCCGGCGCAGCGTAACACGCGACCGGCGGCGGGCTTCACCGCACCCAGGAGTGCCCGCAGCAAGGTGGTCTTACCCGAGCCGTTGGGTCCGATCAGTGTCACGATCTCGCCCTCGGCGACGGCGAGGTCGATGTCTTCGAGGACGACACGGCCGCCGAGCCTGACCGTGAGCGCCGACGCGCCGACGAGGCTCACGCCGGGCTGCTCGGGCGGCAGTCCGCGCACACGCCCTCCACCTCGAGGACCGTGTGCTCGATCGCGAAGCCCGCGGCCTCCGCCGCGTCGTCGAGCGGACCGCGCCGCTGGGCAACGCACGTCTCGATCGCGCGGCCGCAGTGGCGGCAGATCATGAACGCGGCGGCGTGCGCCTCGCCCGGATGCGCGCAGGCGACATAAGCGCGTCGACTGCTGAGTTTGTGGGCGAACCCTTGGGCAACCAGGAAGTCGAGCGCGCGATAGGCGGCGGGAGCCTGCGCGCGGCGCCCCGCTGCGTTGAGCTGCGCCAGGACATCGTAGGCGCCGAGCGGTCTGTCGGCCGCGCGCAAGGCCGCCAACACCTGCCGCCGTGTCGACGTCATGCGCTTGCGCCGCGTCGGGCCGTCGTGACCGCTGCCATCGTCGAGAGCCTGGTCGGTCAAGGTGCGCCATCTCCGCCGGCGAGTGACTTGCAATGTTATATGATAACAATTAATGCCCGACGTCGGAAACCGCAACACCGGGAGCACCACATGTCCACGAAAGCCTGGCTCGCCTTTGGGGTCGGCGTCGCGCTCGCGGCCCCGGCCGCCGCGGCACCGCGCGTCGCCACCGACATTCCGGCCGTTCACTCGCTGGCCGCACGGGTCATGGCCGGCGTGAGCGAGCCCGAGCTCGTCCTGCCGCCCGGCGCCTCGCCGCACGGCTACGCCATGAAGCCGTCCGAGGCCGAGCTCTTGCAGGAAGCCGACGTCGTCTTGTGGGTGGGGGCGGAATTGACGCCCTGGCTCGCTCGCGCCGTCGAGACGTTGGCCCCGCAAGCCGTGTCGATCGAGCTTCTCGATGCGCCGGGGGTGACGCGACTGCCGTTCCGCGAGGGCGCGACCTTCGAGGCGCACGATCACGGCCATGACCACGACCATGATCACGACCACGTCGAGGCGGAGGAAAACGACCACGATCATGCGGCGGAAGCCGAGCACGACCACGACCACGAGCACGACCACGCGGACGACCACGACCACGATCACGGCGGCATCGACCCGCATGCCTGGCTCGATCCGGTGAACGCCAAGGCGTGGCTCGATGCGATGGCCGGGGCCCTGTCGAGCGCCGATCCGGCCAACGCCTCGACCTATTTCGCGAACGCGGCGGCGGGCAAGACGGAGCTGGACGCGCTGATCGCCGAGATCGAGGCCGACCTCGCCCCGCTCGAGGGCGCCGGCTTCGTCGTCTTCCACGACGCCTACCACTATTTCGAGGCGCGTTTCGGCATCGAGGCCGCCGGTGCCATCGCGCTCGGCGACGCGGCACCGCCGAGCCCGGCGCGCATCGCCGAGATCCGCGAGACCATTAGCGATCTGGACGTCACCTGCGTCTTTCGCGAGCCGCAGTTCGCGCCGGGGCTCGTCGCGACGGTGATCGAGGGTACCGACGCGCGCACCGGCGAGCTCGATCCGCTCGGCGCCGGCCTCGAGCTCGGCCCCGAGCTCTACCCGACGCTGTTGCTCAACCTCGGCGACGAGCTCGTCGCCTGCCTCGGGGCTTGACGCCCGAGGTTCACGCCGAAGCCTCCCGCCGCGCCCGCTCGAACCACTCGACGACGCGGGCGCGGTGGGTCTCGCCGTAGTCTTCGACGAAGCGGCGGGTGTGATGCGCGTTCGGGTCGCGCAGCTCGGCGAGCCGCGCGTCGATGAAGGCGGGCGTCAGCTCGAGGCCGCAATCGACGGTGATGCAACGGCGCCAGCGTTCGTAGGTCGCGGGGATCATCGTTGCGCCTCCTCGGCCGCGGCGGCGGCGCGGCCGGCCTCGATCCCCGGCGCCTGGGCGATGAGCGCGTCGAGCATCGCCTCGATCTTGGGCGGGGCGATGTTCTTGACGATGAAGACGATCCGGGTGGCGCGGTCGGCCGAAGGCCAGCGCTCCAGCGTGACGGCCGGGTGGATGGCGTGCTGCACGGCGTGAAAGACGAGCGGCCGCTCGGCGTCTTCGGCGAGGCAGACGAGGCCCTTCACGCGCAGGAGCTCGGAGCCGGCGGCCATCCAGAGGAGATCCATGAAGGCGTCGAAGGCCGCCGTCGGAATGGGCTGTTCTCGTCGCAGGCAGAAGGCGCGGATGTCCTCGCCGTGCCGGTTGACATCGTGGTGGTGCGGGTGGTCGTGGTCGTGGCCGGAGGGGTGCGCCTCGGCGCGCAGCCACGCCTCTACGTCGGCGCCCTTGGTCGCCGGATCGTAGAGCCCGTCCTCGAGCAGGGCCGCAGGATCGGCCTCACCATTGTCGACCCTGAGGATCGGCGCCGTCGGGTTGAGCCCGCGCAAGGCCGTCCAGAGCGGCCCGACCTCCGACGCCATATCGCACTTGGTCAGCACCAGCCGGTCGGCGACCGCCACCTGCCGCGCGGCCTCGGCGTGCGCGTCGAGCGTGGCCAGGCCGTTGACCGCGTCGACCAGCGTCACCACCGAGGCGAGCCGGAAGAAGTGGCCGGCATAGGCGTCGGCCAAAAGCGTCGCCAGGATCGGCGCCGGGTCGGCGAGGCCGGTCGTCTCGATGACGACGCGCGAAAGCTCGATCCGGCCGCGGGCGTGGCGGCCGTGGAGGTCGCGCAGCGTGACGGTGAGGTCGCTGCGCACCGTGCAACAGAGGCAGCCGCCGTCGAGCTCGACCACGGTCTCGTCGCCGACCTCGAGGAGATCGTGGTCGAGGCCGATCTCGCCGAACTCGTTGACGATGACCGCGGTGCCGGCCAGTTCCGGCCGGCGCACGAGCTTTTGGAGAAGCGTGGTCTTGCCGGCGCCGAGGAAGCCCGTGAGCACGACGACGGGGATCCGGGAGGCGAGGCTCGGTTCGGTCATGGCGGTTCCTTCGCAAGCGTTGCGGCTCTTGACAGACGTTATAGTATAACATCACGTAGTGTCGTCGATGGCCACCGCGCCGATCAACAAGGGAGACCACCGATGCGAACGATCCTGGCCGCCGCGATCGCCGTCGCCGGCATCGTGGCCGCGGGCGCCGCCGCCGCCCACGGCATCTGGGTGGCGCAGCGCCATGGCGACTGGGCGGTCGTCTACGGCCACGGCGCCTCCGACGAAGGCTACGATCCCAGGAAGCTGAAGGCGGTCGCCGCCTTCGATGGTGCCGGCAAGACCGTCGCGGTCGCGCCCCGCCTGCAGGACGACCACATCCTGTTGGATGTCGCCGACGAGGCGGCGATCCTGACCGCCACGTTCGACAACGGCTTTTGGAGCCAAGGGCCCGACGGCCGCTGGGTGAACCAGCCGAAATCCGCGGTGCCCGGTGCCGAGCAGTCGGGGCACTACGTCAAGTACGCGACCACGTTCCTGCGCCCGGTCGAGGCGGCACCCGCCGCAATGGGCCTGCCGCTCGAGATCGTTCCGCTGGTCGACCCGATGACGCTGGCGATGGGCGAGGAGCTGCCGGTTCGGGTGCTCTACGACGGCGCGCCGCTCGCCGGTGCCACGATCATCGCCGAGTACACGACCGCCAGCGACGAGCGCGACGTCACGACCGACAATGCAGGCGAAGCGGCGGTGACGGTGCGCAACCAGGGCCTCAACGTCGTCGCGGTGTCGCATGCGGTGGCCACGCCCGAGTCTTCCGAGGCCGACAAGCTCGGCCTGTTCGCGACGCTCGCCTTCACCCTCGACTTCCACGCCGAATGA
>CAYZSE010000176.1:0-3533 GCA_964481035.1 uncultured Geminicoccaceae bacterium
CCCGCGCCTCGTCGAGCGCGTCGATGAAGAGCGGCACCTCGGACAGGTGATCGCGGAAGGCCGGTCAAGCGCTTCGAGCAGGAATAGGCGAGCCGGCCGCACCACCGCGCCGGCTCGCTCGGCGAAATGTTCCAGTAAGCGCGTTTTGCCGAGCCCCGGTGCGCCGCACAGCAGAACATGCCTCTGCCCCGAGAGGTCGACGGCCGGGCGAATGTCCGGCTCCGAGCCCTGGCGGGCGATGGCGACCTTGCGTGGGACGTAGGTGAGCAAGCCGGGCCCTCTGCGGCCAAAGAAATATGGCAATTTCAGAAGCTTAGCATGTGGTTCCGCACATGCCTACGGCCACCCCGCCGCGGCGCGATGCCTACGCCTCCTCGGCCATGGCGGTCGCCATGAGGAGGTCGCGCCAGGCGAGGCCCTTGAGGTGCGGCCGGCGCAGGAGGTAGGCCGGGTGGAACATCACCGTCGCCGGCAGGGTCGTGCCGTCGGCGAGGGGGTAGCGGAGCTTGCGGCCGCGCAGCCGGGTCACGCCCTCGCTCAGGTCCAAGAGCGCGCGGACGGCGATGCCGCCGACGAAGAGCACGGCCTTGGGCCGCAGGAGCTCGATCTGGCGCTCGACGAAGGGCAGGCACATGGCGAGCTCCTGGCTCGTCGGCGTGCGGTTGCCGGGCGGGCGCCAGAAGACGCAGTTGGTGATCCAGCAGCGCGCACGCGGCCGCCCGGCGGCGGCGAGCATGCGATCGAGAAGCTGCCCGCTCGGGCCGACGAAGGGCTTACCCTGGCGATCCTCCTCGGCGCCCGGCGCCTCGCCCACCAGCATGAAGCCGCTCGCGGGATCGCCGTCGCCGACGCAGAGGTTCATCGCCGTGCGCTGCAATGGGCAGGCGTCGAAGGCGGCGAGGATCGCCATGAGCTCGTCGAGGTTGCGCGCCTGCGCGGCGAGGCGGCGGGCGTCGGCGGCGGCCCCGCCGGTGCCCGGTGCGGCGCCCGCTCCGGTGAGGGGGAGGCGTGCGGCGGCCGGCGCCGGTTCGGTCGCGAGCGGCACCGCTGGTCGCGGGTCCGACGGCGGGATCGGCGGCGCGGCGTGAGCCGGCGCCGGGCGGGTCCATGGCCGCGGCGCGTCGGCGATGTCGAGATCGACGCCGCAGTCGTCGAGAAACCGCAGCCAGGCGACGAGCCCCGGGTCCGTGGCGGCGGCCATCGACAGGTCTTTAGACGTCGGCGTAGGCCAGCGGCTTGTCGCCCTCGCCCATGACGAGCTTGCCGCCCTCGTCCTGGGCCGCGATGTAGCGGCCGTGACCGAGCGCGTTGCCGACATAGAGGACGGGCTTGACCTTCTTTCCGTTGAAGGTCTTGTCTTGCTGCGCGGGTCCGCGCGCGGTGGGGTCGTTCTTGCTGGTCGACGTCTTGAACATGAGGTGAACTCCGTGGCCGACGACGAGCTGCCGCCGGTGCCGTTGGCGATGGGACGGTTGCAGGGTGCAGATACGGAAGCGCCCCCGCGACCGTCAAGCGCGGCCGTCGTCGCGCGGGCGCGGCGCGGCCTGCGGTCGGTGCTGGCGACGATCGTGCTCCTCCTCGGTTGCACGCCCGCGGCGCCGCCCTCGGCCGCGGCCGCGGCAGCGGAGGGCGAGGGCTCGGTCGCCGGTGCCTTCCTCGCCGGCCGGTTCGCGCTCGGTCAAGGCGACCTGGCGGCCGCCGCCCAGGGCCTCGGCCGCGCCCTGGAGGCGCTCCCGGACGACCGAGATCTCCGCTATCAGGTCATGGTGCTGCAGGCCGCCAGCGGCGCCATCGACGCGGCGGCGGCGACGGCGCGCGGGCTGGTCGAGGCCGACCCGGAAGGCCAGGACGGCGAAGCGCGCCTGGTCCTCGCGGTCGTGGCGCTCGCCGCGGCGGAGCCCGATGCCGAGGCCGAGCTGCGCCGGCTCGGCGACGACACCATCGCCGGTCTGGCGCGTCCGCTTCTGCAGGCCTGGGCGGCGCCCGAGCCGGCCGCGGCCGCGGCGGAGCTCGCCGCGTCGGAGGGCCGGCTCGGGCAGCTCGTGGCGTTGCACCGCGTGGCGCTGCTCGATGCGGCGGACCGGCCCGAGGAGGCGCTCGCGGTGATCGCCGAGCAGGCACGCGAGCCGGCGGCTTCGAGCGATCGCTTGCTCGTCGCCCAGGCACGGCTGCTCGCCCGCGTCGGCGAGACCAGCGCGGCGACGGCCATGCTGCGGCTCGGCCGGGCGCCGGGCGAGCGCTCGGACCTGGTCGCGGCGGCACTCGCCGATCTCGAGGCCGGCCGCGTGCCGCCGCCGCTGATCGCCGGCGCGACCGAGGGCATGGCGGACGCGCTCTTGGGCATCGGTGAGGTCTTGAACGCGCAGCAGCGCCCGCTCATCGCCACCTTCTACACGCGCCTCGCCCTGCACCTCGCGCCGAGCTACGAGCCCACCTGGCTCGCGCTCGCGGGGTTGTTGCGGCAACAAGAAGGTCCGGCGGCCGCCGCGCGCGCGCTCGCGCAGATCCCGGAAGGCTCCGTCTGGTCGCGCAGCGCCCGCATCGAGATCGCCGAGTTGCGCGCCGCCGCCGGCGATGTCGACGCCGGCGTCGCCATGCTGCGTTCCCTCGTCGCCGCGACCGCCGACGACCCGGGCCCGGCGATCGCGCTCGGTGACATGCTGCGCCGCGCCGAGCGCTTCGAAGAGGCCGCCGCCGCGTACGCGACGGCGCTGGCCCGCAGCGCGGGCGACAATGCCCCCTCCTGGCGGCTGCACTACGCCCGAGGCATCGCGCTGGAACGCTCCAGCCGCTGGCCGGAGGCCGAGGCCGCCCTGCGCCGGGCGCTCGAGCTGGAGCCCAATCAACCTTTCGTGCTCAACTATCTGGGCTACAGCTGGGTCGACCAGGGCCTCCACCTCGAGGAGGCCAAGGCGATGCTCCACCGCGCCGTCGAGCTCCGGCCCGACGACGGCTTCATCGTCGACAGCCTCGGCTGGGCCTATTACCGCGTCGGCGAGTTCGCCAAGGCCGTCACCTATCTCGAGCGGGCCGTCGAGCTGGAGCCCGGCGACCCGGTCATCAACGATCATCTGGGCGACGCCTATTGGCGGGTGGGCCGCCTGCGCGAGGCGCGTTTCCAGTGGGAGCGGGCGCTCACCCTCGACCCGCAGCCCAACGAGGTGCCCGGCATCGAGGCCAAGCTGCGCCGCGGCCTGCCCGCGAGCGACGCCGGCTGACAGACGCGTGGCCGCGATCGTCGAGCCCGCGCCGGCCAAGCTCAACCTCGATCTCTACGTCGAGGGCCGCCGCGACGACGGCTATCATCGGCTCGACAGCGTCGTGGCCTTCACGGTCTTCGGCGACACTCTGCGCCTCGAGCCGGCGCGCGTGACCACGGTTCGCCTGGAGGGCCCGCTCGCGGGCGAGCTCGAGGAAGCCGGCGAGACCCTGGTCGCGCGCGCGCTCGCGGGGCTCGGCGATGCGACCGGCCGCGGCTGCGACTTCACGGTGACCCTCACCAAGCGCATCCCGCTCGCGGCCGGCCTCGGCGG
>CAYZSE010000176.1:3633-4998 GCA_964481035.1 uncultured Geminicoccaceae bacterium
GTCGATGGCCGCAACGATCTCGAGCCGGCGGCGATCCGGGTGGCGCCCGTGATCGCGGAGGTGCTGGCGAGCTTGCGGGCGACGGGCGCGCCCGTCGTGCGGCTGTGCGGCAGCGGTGCCACCGTCTTCGCGGCGTTTAGCTCGGCCGTGGAAGCCGAGGCGGCCGCGCGCGCGGTGCGCCGCGCGCAGCCTGGTTGGTGGGTCGAGCGAACGGAGCTGGCGTGATCTTCCTGTTCACCGATTTCGGCTACACGGCGTCGTACATGGGACAGATGACGGCCGTGCTCGCCCGCGCCGCGCCGGACGTGCCGGCGGTGACCTTGACCGCGCACGCGCCGGCCTTCGCGCCCGGACTGGCTGCCCATCTGCTCGCCGCCGAGGCGCACATCGCCCGGCCGGGCGACGTCGTGCTCGCGGTGGTCGATCCGGGCGTCGGCACCGACCGGCCGGCGGTCGCGCTCAGCGCCGACGGCGTCTGGTTCGTCGGCCCCGACAACGGTCTCCTCGCGGTGGTCGCGAGCCGCGCGCGGCGCGTCGAGGTGTTCGTCGTCACCTGGCGGCCCGGGCGGCTGAGCGCCAGCTTCCACGGCCGCGACCTGTTTGCGCCCGTCGCGGCGGCGTTGGCCCGAGATGACACGGCCGGGCTCGTGCCGGCATCGACCTGGGTCGGCGTCGGCGAGCGGCCGGACGACCTCGACGCGGTGGTGCTCATCGACGACTACGGCAACGCGATGACGGGTCGGCGCGCGGCGACCCTGGGCGCCGATGCCCGCGCGACCTGCGGCCGCGGTGAGCGACTGCCGCATGCGCGAACCTTTGCCGACGACACCGCCGCGACCGGCTTCTGGTACGAGAACGCCATCGGCCTCGCCGAGATCAGCGTGCGCTGCGGCTCGGCGGCCGCGCGGTTCGCGATCGCCGTCGGCGCTCCGGTCGCCTGGAGCCCCTTGCCCGGGTCGTGAGCCGCACCTAAAGTCCGGGCAACTTTGGGGCGTAGCCAAGCGGTAAGGCAGTGGGTTTTGGTCCCATGACCGCAGGTTCGAATCCTGCCGCCCCAGCCACCCGCCCCAGGCACCGCCCCAACCACCGCACCGTGATATCCGGGCGACCCCGCCGCCCCATCGCCGCCTCGGGTGCCGCGGCCGGGCGCGCGGACGGAGCCCTTGGCCGCCGCCGGCGCGGACGCTAGAGTGCGGGGGTGGCGCGGCTTCACGGCGACGATGGGGTAGGGGGGGCGATGTCCCCGCATTCCGAGGGTCGATGGAGCGTCACGGATTATCGACACGGGGCGGTAGCTCAGCTGGGAGAGCGCCAGATTTGCATTCTGGAGGTCGTGGGTTCGATCCCCATCCGCTCCACCAAGGC
>CAYZSE010000177.1:0-4904 GCA_964481035.1 uncultured Geminicoccaceae bacterium
CCCGTCAATCGGGCCAGCGCGGGTGGTGCAGGTCGATGGCGAAGGCGTGGCGGTGACGTTGCGGGGCATGGCGGTGCGGGTGGCGATGCGGCTCCGGCCCCTCCCAGCCCACGTGCTCGTGCCGGTGGTGCGGATCGTGGACGTGCAGGTGCTCGTGCGCGACCGCGGCGTGCGCGTGCTCGCGCGTCAGCGGATCGGCCGCGGGCCAGAGCTTCCATGCCGTCGACACCGCGAGCGCGGTCACGAGACCCAGGCCCGCGAACGCCGCGCCGCTGCCGCCGATGCTGGCGAGCCAGCCGGCGAGCGGGTAGGTGGCGAGCCAGCAGGCGTGGCTCAGCGCGAACTGGGCTGCGAAGAAGGCCGGCCGGTCGACCTCGTTGGCCGAGCACCGGAGGATCCGCCCGATCGGCGTCTGCACCGCCGACAGGCCGACACCGAGCACGAACCACAGGGCCAAGAGCCCGGCATAGCCGGGGCCTGCGAGCGCCGCCGTCGCCATTGCGGCGGTGAGCAGGCCGCCGCCGGCGAGCATGATCCGGCGGTCGGCCACGTGCTCGAGCAGGCGCGGCACCAGCAGCGCCGCCGCCATCGAGCCGCCGCCCGCCGCGGCCATGGCGAACGCGAGCGCCTGCTCGCCCAGCCCCATCTCGGCACGGATCAACATCACCGAGTTGACGATGACCATGGCGCCGGCCGCGGCGACCGCGAGGCCGAGGGCGAGGACGCCGCGGAGCCGCGGCGTCTCGAGATACGCCCGCACACCGAAGGCGATGCTGGCGGCGATCGACCGGCCGCGCTCGGCCGGCTTCGGCCTCGGCAGCCGCGCGCCGACGACCCACACCGCGGAGAGGAGAAAGCCCACCGTCGTCAGGACGAAGAGCTGATCGTAGCCGAGGACCAGGAGCGCCAGCCCGGCGAGCAGCGGGCTCACGAGGTTCTCCAGGTCGTAGGCGAGCCGCGCCAGCGCGAGGGCCCGGGTGTAGTCCGGCTCCTCCAGCACGTCCGGGATGGTCGCCTGGAACACGGGCGTGAAGGCGGCCGAGCCGGCATTCAACAGGAACACGAGGACGAAGACCTGCCAGACCTCGCCGACGAGGGGTAAGCCCAGGGCGACCAGCGCGCGGGCGAGGTCGAGGCCGACGAGGAGGCTCTTTCGCGGCAGGAGGTGCGCGAGCCCGCCGATCACCGGCGCGATGGTGACGTAGGCCACCATCTTGATGGCGAGGACGGTGCCGAGGACGAGGCCAGCGTCGGCGCCGGCGAGGTCGTAGGCCAGGAGCGCCAGCGCGATCGTCATCAGCCCGGTGCCGACGAGCGCGCTCACCTGGGCCGAGAACAGCCGGCGGTAGGTGGGATGACCGAGAGGCGACAGCATGGCCGCGAGCCTAACGACCGGGCTCGGGCCTGACGAGAGCGCGCATCGGGCCGGCTCGCACGCGCCGCCGTCGCCAGCCGCCGGCGCCGGGCGGGCTCACCGCAGGCGGTGGAAGCGCGCCGCCGGCGGCACCTCGCGGATGCTCTCCACCATCGGCGCGAAGAGGACCAGCTCGCGGGCCATGGCGAGCGCCCGGCGCTCACAGGACGCGCGCACCTCCACGTTCTCGATGCTCTCGAGGTCCTCGACATGGGCGAGGCCGAGGATCCGGCGGATCATCTTGACGCCTGCGAAGCCGAGGCTGTCGGCCAAGAGCCGGCGCAGGTAGGCGTCCTTGGCCGCGGCTGCCGCCGGCGCGTCGTCGAGGCTCCCGAACAGCTCCGCCGTGCAGCCGTCGCCGCGGCCTTGCTCCTCCCAGAGCGCGCGAAAGCGCTCGGCGAAGCCCTCCCAGGTCGCGATCAGCGTCTGCAGGATCCAGGCGCGGTAGTCGTCGCGCTCGCCCGACCGGCGCTCGTGGCCGTCCTGGCTGTAGTAGGCCAACAGCATGTTGCCGAGAAAAGCCCCGAGATCGAAGCCCATGGGACCGTAGAAGGCGAACTCGCTGTCGATGGCGCGGGTGTCCTCCTCGGTCACCATCAGCGAGCCGCTGTGCAGGTCGCCGTGGACGAGGGCCTGGGTCGCGGTCAGGAACTTGCGCTTGAGCGCCATCGCCGCGCGTTTCAACGGCGTGTCGATCCGGAACTGGAGCGCAAGCGCGTCGAGTTGCGGCGAGGTGTGCCGGTTGAGCTCGGCCGCGCGGTACGGATCGGTGAAGACGAGATCCTCGGTGATCTTGCACAAGCTCGTGTTGTCGCAGAAGAACTTCATCCTCTGCTTCTTCTCCGTGGCGGCGAGGTGGAGGTCCGAGGTCTTGAAGAGGGTCTCGGCCGTCAGCTCGGCGACGTGCTCGGCGAGCTTGGGATAGACCCGCCCGGCGATCAGGCCCTTCCTGAGGATGACGTGCGGGGTGAGGTGCTCCATGACGATGAGCGCCTTGGCCTCGTCGAAATGGTAGATCTCGGGCACCCGCGACGGCGCGTGGCGGCCGTGCTCGACCAGAGCGGCGTGCTCGAAGAAGGCGCGCTCGAGCGGCAGAGGCCAGCTCTCGCCGACCAGCCGCACATAGGGCAGCGCCTGCTTGACGACGACCGAGCCCGCCGGCCCCTCGGCGATGAAGACGAGGTTGAGGTTGCCGTCGCCGACCTCGCGAATGGCCCAGCCGTCCGCAGCGCCGCCCAAGCGCCGCGCCACGGGCTCGACGGTCGCCAGATAGCCCGCGAGCGTGTCCGGGGCGTAGGACCTGTAGCCGGGCGGGGTTGCGAGCGTCATGTTGGCCTCCCTTATTCGTGGCGGCCGAACTTAGCCGTTGCGACGATTTCGTCGACGGGCGAGTTGGGCAGGATGGCAGCCACGATGCAGCGAGCGGAGCTTCGATGGAGCGCGAGGAACGGCAGATCCGCCAGGCGATGATCGACACCTGCCGGGCGATGGAGGCCAAGGGCCTGAACCAGGGCACCTCCGGCAATCTCTCCGTTCGCCACGGCGACGGGCTCTTGGTCACCCCCTCGGGGATCGACTACGCCCACATGGTGCCGCACGACATCGTGCAGATGGACTGGGAGGGCTGCTTCTCGGCCGACCACCGCCCGTCCTCGGAATGGCGCTTCCACCGCGACCTGCTGGCGGCCCGTGCCGAGGTCGACGTCGTGCTGCACTGCCACAGCACCTTCGCCACCGCGCTTGCCTGCCACGAGCGCGGCCTGCCGCCCTTCCACTACATGGTCGCCGTCGCCGGCGGCCACGACGTCCGCGTCTCACGCTACGCCGGCTTCGCCACCCAGGAGCTCTCGAACGCGCTCCTCGAGGCGATCGCGGACCGTCGGGCCTGCCTGCTCGCCCATCACGGCCTCGTCACCGTCGCCTCGACCCTCGACCGGGCGCTGTGGCTCGCCGTCGAGATCGAGGCCCTGGCGCGGATGTACCTGCACGCGCTGGTCCTGGGCGAGCCGCCGCACCTCTCCGCCGCGGAGATGGACGCCACCCTCGAGAAGATGCGCCGCATGAGCTACGGCATGGATCCCGTCGCCTGACGGCCGGCCGCGGCATCGCCATTCAGCTCAGACCGGCAGGCCCGAGCGCGTCTCGCTCTGGCGGCGCTCGATGACGTCCCAGATCTCGCCCTCGAGGTTGACGGAATCGAACCGGTCGATCTCCTGCAGGCCGGTCGGCGAGGTGACGTTGATCTCGGTGAGGTAGCCGCCGATGACGTCGATGCCGGTGAAGATGAGACCCTGGCGGTGCAGGCTCTCGCCGATCGCCTCGCAGATCTCGTGGTCGCGCTTGGTGAGCGTCGCCTTCTCCGCACGCCCGCCGACGTGCAGGTTCGCACGGGTCTCGTCGGGCGCCGGCACGCGGTTGAGCGCGCCGCGCGCCACCCCGTCGATCATGATGATGCGCTTGTCGCCCTCGCGGATCGCCGGCAGGTACTTCTGCACCATCAACGGCTCGCGGGTCGCCGCGTAGAGCGTCTCGAGGAGGCTGTTGAGGTTCGGATCGTCGGGCCGCAGGTGGAAGATCCCGGCGCCGCCGTTGCCGTAGAGCGGCTTGACGATGACGTCGCCGTGCTCCTTGCGGAACGCCTTGATCTCCGCCGCGTCGAAGGTGATGAGCGAGGGCGGCATCAGCTCGTGGAAGTGGGTGACGTAGATCTTCTCGGGCGCATTGCGCACCGCGGTCGGGTCGTTGACGACCAGCGTCTCGGGATGGACGCGGTCGAGCAGATGGGTCGCGCCGATGTACTGGAGATCGAAGGGCGGGTCCTGGCGCATCAGCACGACGTCGAGACCGGCGAGGTCGATGACCTCGGGCTCGCCCAGCCGCGCGAAGTCGCGCTCGTGGCGCTTCACCTCCAGCGGCCGCGCCCGGGCGACGATCCGGCCCTGGCGGTAGGTCAGGTCCGTCGGCAGGTAGTGGAAGAGCGCATGCCCCCGCGCCTGCGCCTCGAGCGCGAGGGCGAAGCTGCTGTCCGCGTTCGGGTCGATCGTCGAGATCGGATCCATCTGGATCGCCACCGCCAGGCTCATCCGCCACGTCCTCCGCTTGACACGTCCGGGGCCGCGGTTGTCTTGAACCCGGAGCTGCCCGGGAGCAAGACATGGCCTACGACGACCAGAACGTCTTCGCGAAGATCCTGCGGGGCGAGATCCCCTGCAACAAGGTCTACGAGGACGAGTTCGCCCTCGCCTTCCACGACATTCGGCCGATGGCGCCGGTCCACGTCCTGGTGATCCCGCGGGGCCCCTACACGTCCTTCGCCGACTTCGCTCGCGACGCCCCGGCCGAGGCCGTCGCCGGCTTCTTCCAGGCCGCGAGCACCGTCGCCCGCGAGCTCGGCCTCGAGCCCGGCGGCTACCGCATCCTCGCCAACCACGGCGAGCACGCCCGCCAGGAGGTCCCCCACTTCCACCTCCACATCTTCGGCGGCGCCGAC
>CAYZSE010000178.1:0-4897 GCA_964481035.1 uncultured Geminicoccaceae bacterium
CGTCGTCGACATGGTGACGATGATGACCGGCAGCACGTTGGGCAGGAGTTCTGAGACGATGATCCGCCTGTGCGAGAAGCCCGAGAGCCTGGCCGCGTCGACGAACTCGCGCCGCGCCAAGCCGAGCGTGGCACCGCGGACGGCGCGGGCGAAGAACGGGATGTTGACCACCGCGATCGCCAAGAGCGCGTTCATCAGCCCCGGCCCGAGCGCGGCGACGATGGCGAGCGCGAGCAGCAGGTAGGGAAACGCCATCAGCATGTCGATCAGCCGCATCAGCGCCTGGTCCACGAGCCCGCCGAAATAGCCGGCCAGCATCCCGATCGTGCTGCCGACCGCGGCGGCGATGAGCGTCGCCGCCAGCCCGACGGCGAGGCTCACCCGCGCGCCCCAGACGAGACGCGAGAGCACATCGCGCCCGAGCTGGTCGGTGCCGAGCCAGGCGGCCTCCGAGAAGGGCGGGCGCAACCGCTCGGCCGGCGCCGTCGCGTGAGGGTCGGCGAGCGGGAGGATCGGCGCGAGCAGCGCCGCGCCGGCGATGAGCGCCGTGAGAAGGACACCGACGACGGCGAGGCGGTTGCGCGCGAAGGTGCGCGCGAAGGCCCCGATCCCCTTCACCGGCGCTCGCGCAGGCGCGGGTCGAGCGCCACCTGGAGCACGTCGGTCGCGAGGTTGATGAGCACGAAGCTCACCGCGACGACGAGGACGCCGCCCTGGACCAAGAGGATGTCGCGCTGGCCGATCGCCTGGACGAGCATCCGGCCGATGCCCGGCCATTGGAACACCGTCTCGATGTAGACGGCCCCGCCGAGCACGAAGCCGGCCTGGATGCCGATGACCGGGATGATGGTGACGAGCGCGTTGGCGAAGGCGTGCCGGCCGATGACCGTGCGCTCGCGCAGGCCCTTGGCGCGGGCCGTGCGGACGTGATCCTGGCGCAGCACCTCGAGCATGTTCGAGCGCGTCAGCCGGGCGACGACACCGCTGGCGACGACCGCCAGGGCGACGGCCGGCAGCGCCAGGTGGTGCACCAGGTCGAGCAGGCCACCGCCGCCGAAGAGCGCGTACATCCCGCCCGTCGGAAACCAGCCGAGGCCCACCGAGAACCCCAGGATCAAGAGGATGCCCAAGAAGAACGACGGGGTGGAGATACCCACCAGCACGGCCAGAGTGAGCAACCGATCGGCCCAGCCATATTGGTTCACGGCAGCGACCACACCGGCGGCGAGGCCCAGGATCGTGCACAGGAAGAGCGCCGCGCCGGCGAGGATGAGGGTCGGGCCCAGCCGCTCCAGGACCTCGTCGAGAACCGGCCGATTGAGCGAGTAGGAGCGGCCGAGGTCGCCTTGGAGAACGCCCGCGAGCCAGGTCGCGTACTGGACCGGCAGGGGCTCGTCGAGGCCGAGGTCCCGGTTGAGCCGGGCGACGTTCTCGGGGGTGGCGAACGAGCCCAGGATCGCGGTCGCCGGGTCGCCCGGGATCAAGGAGATCACCAAGAAGACGATCACCGTGATCCCGAACAGCACCGGGACCGCGAGCGCCAGGCGCTTGAGGACGTAGCCGAGCATCGGGTCAGTTCTTGGCGACTTCCGCCAGCTCGAGAAGGAAGCTCGGCTGCAGCGCGAAGTTCGCCACCTCGGCCCGGGTCACCGCGTTCTGCTGCCAGTTGGCGACGAAGGCCCAGGGCGCATCTTCGTGGACGATCGCCTGCATCTCCTTGTAGAGGCGCGCCCGCTCCGCCTGCTCGGTGGCCCGTCGGGCGGCCTCCAGGAGCCGGTCCACCTCGGGGTTGCTGTAGTAGCCCGAATTGAAGCCGCCCGCCTCGGGCGTCGCCGCCGAGCGCAGCGCCAAGAACGGCAGCGTGTCGGGATCGTTGGTCATCCAGGCCATCTCGGCCAGGTCGGCCTGGCCTTCGAGCCCGGCGTTGACCCGGTCGAGGAAGGTGTTCCACTCGAAGGTCTGGATCCGCGCGTCGATGCCCACGGCGGCGAGGTCGGCCTGGATGGCCGTGCCCATCGCCACCGGATCGAGCATGCCCGAGCCGCCCTCCGTCACGAAGAACGTGACCTCGACGCCGTCGCCGAAGCCCGCCTCCTCGATCAGCGCGCGCGCCCTTGCGGGATCGTGCGGGTAGGGCTCGATGTCCGCGTTGTAGGCCCAGCCGAAGGCGGCCGGCGTCGGCCCCGAGGCGACCGTCGCCGTGCCCTGCAGCACGTCCTCGACGAGTGTCTTCTTGTCGATGGCGTAGTTGACCGCGCGGCGCATCCGCACGTCGGCGAAGGGCGGCTCCTTGGCGTTGAGGATCAAGAACCAGAGGTGCGGACCGGCCTGCTCGACGTAGCGGAACTGGGGGTCGCTGTCGAACAGCTCGACATTGTCGGGCGGCACCTCGACCATCAGGTCGACATTGCCGGCGAGCATTTCGGCGACCCGCGCGTTGGCGTCGGTGATCGGGCGGAAGACGACACCGCGCAAGGAGGGCGCGCCGTCCCAGTAATCGGGGTTGCGCTCGACCGCGACCTGCCGGTTGCTCTCCCAGACGCGGAAGACGAACGGTCCCGTGCCGGCCGGGTTGCGGCCGTAGTCCGCGCCGTGGGCGCGCACGGCCGCGGGCGAGACGAGGAGCCCCGTCGGATAGGCGAGGTTGGAGAGAAACGGCGCATAGGGCTCGCTCAGCCGAAACCGCACGGTGAGAGGATCGACGGCCTCCACCTCGTCGATCGACGAGAAGAAGAAGGCGAGCGGAAAGGGCCCCGTGTCGTGGAAGGGGTGGCTCTCGTCGAGCATCCGCTCGAAGTTGAACGTCACCGCCGCGGCGTCGAAGGGCGTGCCGTCGTGGAAGGTCACGCCCTCGCGCAGCGCGAAGGTATAGACGGTGCCGTCCGCGCTCACCTCCCAGCTCGTCGCCAGGGCCGGCTCGACCTCGAGCGTGCCGTCGCGATAGCGCACGAGCCCGTCATAGAGGTTGACGAGGATGCGAAAGTCGTTGACCGCGGTGACCGCGTGCGGGTCCATCGACTTGGGCTCGGCGATCTGCGCGACCACGAGCACGTCGGGCGGCACTTGCGCCGCGGCCGGCGAGAACGCGGCGGGCAGGCCCGCCAGAGCGATGACCGATGCGAGCGCCACCGTGCGGCACGACCGCGTGAGCCTCGAGATCACGGCTGTCCTCCTGCGTTTGGCGCGTCAGCAAAGCACGGCGCGGGCAGCCTCGCCACCCTCGGACCTCAGCCGGGGGGCTCGCAGCAGCCCAGCGCCGCCCGGCCGCCGGGCGCGACGAGGGTCACCGACCACGGATAGGGCGGCCGGTCGGCCATCGTGTCGAGGCACGCCTCGGCGCGGCCGACGGCAACGACCGCCTCGCCCAGGGGCGGCCCGCCGCGCCAGATGAACCGGCGAGGCTCTGCCCAGTCGAGGACCTCGAGCGTGCCCGCGTGGTCGCCGCCCGCCGGCCAATCGCCGGCCATGTGCGAGAAGCGGGCTCGGGCGCCGTCGATCTCGAGGCTCCAGAAGGGCTCGTTGCCCCGACAGACGAGGGCGAGGTCCGGCACGCTCACGGGCCCGCCGCCCGTCCCGTGGACGACGACCGTCATGCCGTCGGCGAAGTCTGCGGGCGTGATCGGATAGGCGTCTCGGCTGGTCATCAGCGCCCGCCCGTGGGCGCGCAACGTCGCCTCGACCCGAAGCTGCCGCGGCGGCGCGAGCCAAGCCGGGTCGACCTCCAGGGCGAAGGCGTAGGACGGGCCGGCCGCACCTTGGGCGCGGGCATCGGCGAGCACCTCGGCGGCCACGTCCTGGCGCGCCGCGTCGACCACCCGGACGTGCAGCACCGTCTCGCGCGGCAGGGCGATGCGCTCGCGGTGGACCACCTCCCCGCGCAGCACCTCCGCCGCGGCACCGCTCGCCCCGGCGACGAACGCGAGCGCCACGAGCGCGCGCACGGCCTTGTCGAGCAACATTGGAGCCCTCCTTGGAAGCGTTCGGCGGAAAGGGCCAGCACCACCCGGGGTTGGCAACCCCTCGGAAGGGCTGTGACCGGCAGCGCACGGATGGCCGCCATGCCTCGGTCCGGGCTTGGCCGCGCGGCGCCAGCAGCTTATGGAGACGAACCGTCGTCCGGGGGAGGTTGGACATGCGCCACGAGATCGCCGTGATCGCCGGCGACGGCATCGGCCGCGAGGTCGTCCCCGCGGCCATCGAAGTGCTCGAGGCGGCGGCGCGGCGCTTCGAGGTCGATCTCGCCTGGACAGAGTTCGACTGGAGCTGCGAGCGCTACGCCAAGACCGGCGAGCTGATGCCGGCGGACGGGGTCGAGCGGATGAAGGCGTTCGACGCGATCTTCCTGGGCGCCGTCGGCTTTCCGGGCGTGGCCGACCACGTTTCGCTCTGGAGCCTGCTCATCCCCTTGCGGCGCGGCCTCGACCAGTACGCCAACGTCCGCCCCTGCAAGCTCTTGCCCGGCGTCGTCTCGCCCCTGCGCGACCGGGCTCCCGGGGAGATCGACTTCGTCGTCGTCCGCGAGAACGTCGAGGGCGAATACTCCGAGATCGGCGGGCGGCTCTACAAGGGCATGGAGAACGAGCTCGCGGTGCAGGAGAGCGTCTTCACCCGCAAAGGCGTCGACCGCATCATGACCTTCGCCTTCGCGCTCGCCCGCCAACGCCGTCGCCACGTCACCTCGGCGACCAAGTCGAACGGGATCATCCACACCATGCCCTATTGGGACGAGCGCTTCGCGGCGATCAAGGCGGGCTATCCCGACGTCCGCACGGCGGCCTTCCACATCGATATCCTGACGGCCCACTTCGTCCAGCATCCGGACTGGTTCGACGTCGTGGTCGCCTCAAACCTCTTCGGCGACATCCTCTCCGACCTCGGCCCCGCCGTCGCCGGCGGC
>CAYZSE010000179.1:0-4874 GCA_964481035.1 uncultured Geminicoccaceae bacterium
GCCGCCTGCCAGCTGCGCAGGGGCACGAGCTGCAGGGTCTTCTTGTCGAGGTGGCGTTCGGCGCGGCGCAGCACGTCGTCGAGGGTGGCCACGGCTTCCTCGAGGAAGGCGCCGCGGTTGAGCATGACGCATTCGGCGCGGGCCGCCATCGCGGCGTCGGTGAACTCGCCACGGGCCGTCATGCCGCGCTTGACCAGCGACGGCAGCACGTCGGTCGCCCAGACGACCGGCACGTGCGCCGCCTCGCAGAGCCACAAGATCTCCTCCTGCACCTCGGAGAGCCGCGCGAAGCCGACCTCCACGCCGAGATCGCCGCGGGCGATCATGACCCCGAAGGGCACCCGGCCGGCAGCGGCGACGACGATCTCGGGCAGGTTGCGGAAGGCGAGCTCGGTCTCGATCTTGGCCAGGAGCGCGAGCGGCGGCGCCGCGGCCGGGCGCGCCGGGATCGCGTCCAAGAGGGCGTCGATGTCCGTGGCCCGCTGGACGAAGGAGTAGCCGACGACGTCGGCGAGCTCGGCCACGACCGGCAGTGCCGCGCGGTCGACGGGCGTCAGCGGGGCGATGTCCAGCGCGGTGCCGGGGAAGTTGATGCCGCGGTCGGGCTTGAGCTTGGCCCCGCCGGGCCGGGTGCGGCGGATGCGCAGCCACGGGCCCGCCGCCGTCACCGCCTCGACCTCGGCCCAGATCTTGCCGTCGTCGATGGCGACCGGCGCGCCGACCGCGACGTTGTCGAGGGCCCCTTCGAGCGTGCAGGCGCAGCTCGCCGCCCCGTCGGCCGCGGCCGCAACGCTGGCGTCGCGCCGCAGTAGCAGCCGATCGCCGGCGATCAGGCGCGGGCGGGCGCCCGGATGCACCTGGGCGGTGCGGATCTTCGGCCCGGCGAGGTCCATGAGCACGCGCACCTCGCGGCCGGCTCGCGCCGCGGCGGCGCGCACGCTCCCGGCCATGGCGCGCCAATCGTCCGGGTCGTCCTTCGCGCAGTTGATTCGGACGAGATCGGCGCCGCTCTCGATCAGCCGCCGCAGCCGCGCCGGATCCGCCGCCAGCGCCGGCTCCAGGGTCGTCATGATGCGCGCGGCACGCCCCGCCGGCACCGGGCCCAGCGCCGCCTCGGCCTCCCGGTCGAGCCGCACCGGCGCGGCGTCCATCGCCGCCATCACCTCGGCCGCCGGATCGCGCCCGTCGAGCGTCGCCCTGATGGCGTGCAGGGTGGCGAGCACGTGCGGATCGCAACGACCTAGCGTGGAAAGCCCGTGGCGCCGCAGGCGGCGTTGCAGCGCCAGGCGATCGCCGCTGCGGAGCGCCAGAAAGGCCGCGAGGTTGTGCGCGGCCGGCGCGAAGTCCTCGCGGCGAAAGCGGGGCCGCCAACGCGCCAGGGTCGCGGCCGCCGCCGTCTCGATCTCCGCGGTCATGAGGGCGAGCTCGGCACGCAGTGCTGCGAGGCCCGCTGCCGCTCTTCCGTCGTCCTCCGCCGCCATGCCCGCTCCGCTCGTTCTCGGATACCACCCCCGACCGAGCGTAGCAGCGTTCGCGCTGCCGGGATCTGCTTCCTTGCGCGCAAGCCGCCGCCAGGCTGGACGCCCCCATCGGTCCCTGCGACCATGCGGCCATGCAGCGGATCACCATCAGCGTCGACGACGAGCTGGCCCAGGCGCTCGACGCGTTCGTCCGCGCCGAGGGCTACGCCAACCGCTCGGAGGCGGTGCGCGATCTCTTCCGCGAGGGGCTCGTCCGGCGCCGGGCCGAGCGGGCCGAGGCGCCCTGCGTCGGTGTGTTGAGCTACGTCTACGACCACGACCGGCGCGACCTGGCGCGCACGCTCACCCACGCCCACCACGACCACCACCAGCACAACCTGTCGACGCTGCACCTCCATCTCGACGCCCACGCCTGCCTCGAGGTCGCCGTGCTCAAGGGTACGGTCGCCGAGGTCGAGCGCATCGCCGAGCGCATCCGCGCCGAGCGCGGCGTCCGCTACGGCCAGCTTCGCGTCCTCGTTCTGGAGAACGAGCCGCCCCCGGGTTGACGCGGCTTCCTTCGTCCTCGACACCGAGAGGCGCCGAGAGAGACCGGGAGGCCAGGAATGCGGCGATGGCAAGCGCGCGCGGCGCGGGCAATTCTGGGCGCGGCAGCGCTCCTCGTCGTCGCTTCGGCCATGCCCGTCGGCGCGCAAGACCCTGCGCCGCCCGGTGCCACGGCCCCCGGCGTCGCCGTCGATGGGGACGCCGCGACCGATGCCGCGATCGAGCGGCGGGTGCGGGCGATCCTCGACGCGATCCGGGCCTACGAGGACGTCGACGTCGAGGTCGAGGCGGGCGTCGTACGGCTCACCGGCAGCGTCGCCTCGGAGGCCGACGGCGCCGCGCTCAGCGGCCTCCTGGACCGCATCCAGGGCGTCGTCACCGTGACCAACGAGGTCGAGGCCAGCCGCGACGTCCGCGTCCGGCTCGGTCCCGTCGTCCAGCGCATCCAATACCGCCTCGGCCAGGCGGTCTCGCTCCTGCCGCTGATCGTCGTCGGCCTCGTCGTCTTCGTCGCGGTCACCGCCCTGGGCCTCTTGCTCACCGCGAGCGAGCGACCCTGGCACCGCCTCGGTCCAAACCCCTTCATCGGCGCGATCTTCCGCCAGCTCGTCCGCGTCGTCTTCTTTCTGGTGGGCGTCGTCGCGGCGCTCGACATCATGGGCGCGACCGCTCTTTTGGGCACGATCCTCGGGGCCGCCGGCATCATCGGCCTCGCCGTCGGCTTCGGGGTGCGCGACACCATCGAGAACTTCGTCTCCAGCGTCATGCTGAGCCTGCGCCAGCCCTTCCGGCCCAACGACCTCGTCGAGGTCGACGGCGAACTGGGCCACGTCATCCGCCTGACGTCGCGCGCCACCGTGCTCTTGACCCTCGACGGCAACCACGTGCGGATCCCCAACGCCATCGTCTTCAAGAGCAAGATCCGCAACTACACCCGCCAGCCCCAGCGCCGCTTCGACTTCGAGCTCGGCGTCGACGCGGCGACCGACCTCGTCCAGGCGGTGGCCGTCGGCACCGACGCCCTGCAGCGTCTCGACTTCATCCTTCCCGAGCCACCCCCCCAAGCCTGGGTCAAGGCCGTCGGCGACAGCAGCGTGGTCGTCCGCTTCATGGGCTGGGTCGACCAAGCGCAGACCGACTACTGGGTCGCCCGCGGCGAGGCGATCCGCGTCACCAAGCTCGCGCTCGAGGCCGCCGGCATCGCTCTGCCCGAGCCCATCTACAATCTCAACGTCCGCGAGATCCCGGCGGACGTTGCGGTCGCGCCGACCCCGCCGGCCACGGCGACGCCGGTGCAGGCGACGGCCGCCGTCAAGCATTCGGTCATCGAGCGCAAGGTCGAGGCCGAGCGCGAGACCGGCGATGGCCAGGACCTGCTCAAGCCCGAGGCCGCCCAGGAGTAGGCGGTCTCAGTCGCGCACCGCCGCCCGGCGCAGCCGATCGTTGATGGCCTCGCCCAGCCCCTCGCGCGGGATCGGCGCCACGGCGATGCCCGCGACGTCCGGCCGGTCGAGCGCGCGCAGCATCGCGAACAGGTTGCGGGCCGCCTCGTCGAGGTCGGCGGCCGGGCTGAGGTTGAGGTGCCGGCCCCCGACCACGGGCATCGGCCCGAAGCCGAGATAGGCTTCGTCCGACCGCGGGCCGGCGGCGTCGAGGCGCAGGGGCCGCTGCGGCGCGTAGTGACCGGCGAGCTGGCCCGGGCTCTTGACGTCCCCGCCGGCGGGCGGCGCGGCGAGCGGGCCGACGACGGCCTCGATCGCGGCGCGCGGCACGCCGCCGGGGCGCAGGAGCACAGGCTCGGCGCCGGTGACGTCGACGACCGTGCTCTCGACGCCGACCGGGCACGGCCCGCCATCGAGGATGAGATCGACGGCGTCGCCGAGACCTTCGGCGACGTGCGCCGCGGTGGTCGGGCTGACCTTGCCCGAGGGATTGGCGCTCGGGGCCGCGATCGGCAGAAGCGTCGCCGCGAGGAGGTCACGCGCGACGGGCGCCGCCGGGGCGCGCACGGCCACGCTCGGCAGGCCGGCGGTGACGAGCGGGCTCAGAGGCGCCGTCGGCTGGCGCGGCGCGACGAGGGTCAACGGCCCCGGCCAGAAGACCTCGACCAGGGCCTCGGCCATGGCGTTCCAGGCGATGAACGGGCTCGCCGTCGCGCGGTCGAGAACGTGGACGATCAGCGGGTTGTGGGCCGGGCGGCCCTTGGCCTCGAAGATGCGGGCGACGGCGCGGTCGTGGTTGGCGACCGCGCCGAGGCCGTAGACGGTCTCGGTCGCAAAGGCGACGAGGCCGCCGTCCTTGAGGATGCGCGCGGCCTCGCCGATGCCAGCGGCATCGGCCGCCCGGATGCGCGCCAAGGGCCTAGGCTTGCGCCCCGGGCCGGCGGACGACGCTGAGCGCGAGGGCGACGCTCACCGCGAGGCCGGCCTTGACGATGTCGCCGAGGATGAAGGGCACGGCACCGACGGCGACGCTCTGCTCGAGGCTGCCCGTGAACGTCGTGAGCCAGGCGAGACCAGGCGCGTAGTTCAGCGCGACGCCGACGAGGCAGATGGCGAACAGGGCGAGGCCGTGACGCCAGCGGGCCGCGGCCCAGCCGACGAAGGCAGCGGCGAGGAACCAGCCGAGCATGTAGCCACCGGTCGGGCCCATCATGTAGGCGAGGCCGATGCCGCGCGCGGGCGTACCGGCGAACACCGGCAGCCCCATCGCCCCCTGGGCGAGGTAGAGGGCGACGGTGGCGACGGCGAGCCGCGGGCCCATGACGATGCCCAAGAGCAGCACGACGCCGGTCTGCAACGTCATCGGCACCGGCCAGAACGGCACCTGGATCTTGGCCGATGCGGT
>CAYZSE010000180.1:0-3501 GCA_964481035.1 uncultured Geminicoccaceae bacterium
GCCGACGATGTTGCTGGCGAGCACCGTTCCCCAGAGCCGGAGCATGGCGCGCAGCTTCGCCCCCGTGAGCTCCGCGAGCACCGGCAGCACCGCCGTGATGGTGTTCTCGGTGAAGAGCTGCTGGCGACCGAGCACGACGACGACGAAGCCCGCGGTGTAGCCGAAGGATGCGACGAGGTGGCGCCAGGGCGCTTCGGGCAGGAAGGCCACGAGCGCGCCCTCGGCGATGAGCGAGAACGCGATCGTGAGCCCGGCGGCGAAGCCCGACCAGAAGAGCGAGCCCGTCGGCCGCTCCAGCTCGTTCTCGCCGTCGGCCCGGACGATCTCGTAGATCAGCGCCGCCCGGGGGCGCGTGCGGCCCGCCGCGAGGCTGCGCTCGGTCTCGTCGAGCGGGATCTCTTCCCGCGGCGTGTCGGCCCGCGCGGTCAAGCGCGGTTCCCCGAGCCGGCGTCGGCGGCGCGGCGCCGATGGCCGACGCGGCCGGCCGCGCGCCCGGCGCGAGCCGTTGGCGTCATGTCGTGTCTCCCCGTGCCGGGCCGCCGCCCGGTGCGGCCGCCGCTCGCGCCGACAACGCCCGGGCGGGCACGGCGTTCCGCCGTGGCCGTCAGAGGACCGGCACGCCCTCGGCCTTGGCCTTGCTCTCGGGCTCGACATGGATGGTGATGACCGCGCCCTCGAGCTCGCTCTTGAGCGCCCGCTCGATGCGGTCGCAGACCTCGTGCGCCTCGGCGACGGTCCACTCGCCGGGTACGACGAGGTGGAACTCGACGAAGGTGGCGCGGCCGGCGGAGCGCGTGCGCACGTCGTGAGCCTCGAGCGCGCCGACGGCGCTGCCGGCGATCGCCCGGCGCACCCGCTCGACGGTCGCGTCGTCGGGGGCGGCATCCATCAGCCCTGCGATCGAGCGGCGCACCAGCCGCTGGCCCATGTAGAGGATGTTGAGGGCCACCAGCGCCGCGAGGATCGGGTCGAGCACCGGCAGAGCGAAGCGGATCGCCGCCGAGATCCCGATCAGCACGCCGAGCGAGGTGACGACGTCGGCCATGAGGTGTAGACCGTCGGCACTGAGCGCCGGCGAGCGCCACAATCGGCCGCGGCGGATCAGGACCATCGCCCACACCGCGTTGAGCGCGGTGGCCGCGGCGTTGATCGCGAGGCCGAGCCAGGGCTCGTCGAGCGCGCGCGGGTCGACCAAGGCTGCGCCCGCCTCGCGCAGGATGATCAGCGCGGCGACGACGATGAGCACGCCCTCGACCACGGCCGAAAGGTATTCCGCCTTGTGGTGGCCGTAGGGATGCTGGGCGTCGGCCGGGTGCGCCGCGACCCAGAGCGCCCAATAGGCGAGGCCCGCGGCGGCGACGTTGACGATGCTCTCGAGCGCGTCGGAGAGCAGGGCGACCGAGCCGGTGAGCCACCAGGCGAGCGTCTTGAGGCCGAGGACGACGATCCCGACGGCGATGGAGGCGAGCGCCGTCCGGCTCGCATGGTCGTGCGGCAGCATCACCGGTCCTCGCGCGATCCGAGCTAGCTCGAACGGTCGCTGCGCGCGCCGTCGACGGAGCCGAGGCGCGACGCTGCCGCGAGGTGTGTGCCCCGCCGCCACCCGCGCGGGCCGGCCGGCCGGCCGCAGGCGAGCCGTCCGAGGTCGCCTGTCTCGATCGTGTCGATCGCTCCGGCCGGGCGCGGGCTCCAAATCACGGCGCCGGCGCCGGCGCCGGCGCGATCGGTGTTTTCGATCACCGAGGCGGTCCTCGTGCGTTGATGGGCATGGTCAGGCTGCACGCCGGGTCGTAGCGTTCCCAGCCGGACCTGTCACCTGCGGAGGGCAGCGATTGGCGAGCGAGGACGCGCCGGCCGGCTTTGCGACGCCGGCAGCGGTCACCGGGTCGGTTGTCCACGGGCCCGGACGCGCGCCGGCGATGGGCTCAAAGACCGAGGCCGACGCCGATGCGCAGGCCACGGCCGACACGCCCGCCCACGCCCACGCCCACGCCCCGGTCGCTCGACACGCCGACGGCGACGCTCGGGTCGCGCAGCAGCGGATCGCGGGCGTCGCGTACCTCGGGCTCGGCGGGCGGCGCGGCGCGGCCGTCGACGGCGGCGCAGCTCGGGGCGTCGCCGTCGGCGCAGGCGGCGCGCAGGCGCTCGTCGGCGGTCGGCACGCCCGCACATCCGCCGAGCGCGAGGACGAGAACGACACGACGGAGGTGGCGCACCGGGGATCTCCTCACGGGTTGCCGTCGGCCCCGTGCGTGGAGATGCTGCTCGTGCGCGCGCTTGGCAACACCGCTGCGGCCGCAAGACGATGACGGTGGCGGCCGCCGACGAACCGCTGCGCTCGTGGTACGCGGCCACCCTGCCGCCGCCGCCCGATCGGCCGCGGCTCGCCGGCACCGTGCGGGCCGACGTGGCGGTCGTCGGCGGCGGCTACACCGGCTTGTCGGCAGCGCTGCACGCGGCCGAGGCCGGCCGCCGCGTCGTTCTCCTGGAGGCCCGGCGGGTCGGCTGGGGCGCCTCGGGCCGCAACGGCGGGCAGGTCGGCACCGGGCAACGGCGCGATCAGGACGAGCTCGAGCGGGAGCTCGGCCTCGCCGCGGCGCGCCGCCTGTTCGCGCTGGCCGAGGAGGCCAAGGCTCTGGTCGCGGACTTGCGCCACCGGCACGCGATCGCCTGCGATTGGCGCCCGGGCGTGATGTACGTGGCGCACCGGCCGAGCCTGGTCGCCGGCTACGCCGCCTATGCCCGCCACCTCCAGCGGGTCTACGGCTACGACCGGGTGGTGTTCCTCGACCGCGCGGCGCTCGGCGAGGTGCTGGCGAGCCCTGCGTTCCACGGCGGCACCTACGACGCCGGCGCCGGTCACTTGCACGCGCTCGCCTATGCGCACGGCCTCGCCGCGGCCGCCGAGCGGGCCGGCGCGCAACTGTTCGAGCGAACGCCCGTGCAGCGCATCGCGGCGAGCCCGAACGGTGTCAGGCTCGAGACCGGCGGCGGCACGGTCACGGCCGAGCACGCGATCCTCGCCGGCAACGGCGACCTCGCCGGCCTCGCGCCGACGGTCGAGGCGCGGGTCATGCCGATCAACAGCATGGTCGTCGCGACCGAGCCGCTGGGCGAGGCGCGGGCGCGCGCGCTCATCGCCAACGACGCGGCCGTGGCCGACAGCCGCTTCGTCGTCAACTACTTCCGCCGCACGGCCGACCATCGCCTGCTCTTCGGCGGCGGCGAAAGCTACGGGCGCGGCCTGCCGGCCGACATCGCGGGCCGGGTCCGCCCGAGGCTCGAGGCGGTCTTCCCGCAGCTCGCCGGCATCGGCCTCGACCACGCCTGGGGCGGGGCGGTCGCCATCACCCGCACGCGCTTGCCGCTGCTCGCCCGTCTCGGTCCGCGGGTGCTGGCGGCGGGCGGCTATTCCGGGCACGGCGTCGCCCTCGCCACGCTCGCCGGCAAGCTCACCGCCGAGGCCGTGCGCGGCGAGAGCGACGGCTTCGCCGCCTTCGC
>CAYZSE010000180.1:3601-4871 GCA_964481035.1 uncultured Geminicoccaceae bacterium
CTAGAGCGGGACGACCTCGAAGGAGGAGATCTCAGCCGACGCGGTGTCGTAGACGCATTCGAAGCGGAACGGCTGCCAGTCCGTGTCGCTCTTGTAGTAGCGGCCGGCGCCGGCGACGCGGATCGAGCTGTCGGTCGCCGGGAACTCCGTGAGGCTGGCGTCGTCGGCCTGGATGCGCTCGACGCCGGCGACGCGCGCCGGCACCTCGGTGAAGATCGCGATCGTGCACGCACTGGCATGGGCGGTATCGAGCGCCGCCGGTTGGCCGTCGGGGGGGATGACCGCGGCGGGCATGGGCGGGGGGGCGGGTATCGTGCGCGGCTCGATCGCGCGCCCGGCCGGATCCCCGGCACAGGCCGCGAGACCCGCGACGGCGAGCACGGCGATGGTGCTGCGGATCATCCTCATCTCCTCATCCTGCGAGCGCACCCTTACCCTTTCACCTTTCGACGGGCCAGAACCCTGCCGGCCGGGTTTGGCGGGACGCCGCGATCGTCTCTTGCAAGCACCTCGGCGACCTCGCATTTTCGCGCCGGACGACGAGGGGATCGAGGTGGGAGAGAGGCGTTGAGGACCAGGGCTTGGATCGGAGGCGTCGTGCTCGCGAGCTCGGCGTGGCTTGCGGGTCCGATACCCGCGATCGCGGCGGATGCGCAGGGCCGCTTCGCCGGCCACGGTTGGGGCGTCGCGCGCTGCTCGCGCCTGGTCGACACTCTTCAACGGCCCGAGGGCGGCGAGGGCCGCGCCCTCTTCGTCGGCTGGATCGCCGGCTACCTGACGGCGGCCAATGTGCATCGCGCCGACACCTTCGACCTCGCGCCGGTCGCGCCACCCGAGCTCATCGCCAACGAGGTCGCCAAGGTCTGCGCCGACAATCCGGATGCCGCGGTGGTCGAGGTCATGGTCGCCATCGTCGACGAGCTCGCCAAGCAGCGGCTGACATCCGGACGGCCGGTGCTCGATCTCGAGCACGACGGCAACACCGTGCGCGTGCACCGGGAGGTTCTTCGCCGCACCCAGGCGGTGCTCAGCGAAAGCGACCTCTACACCGGCGGGGTCGACGGCGCCTACGGCCCGCAGACCCGCGCGGCGATCACGGCGTTTCAGGAGGCCAATGGGCTGGAGCCCACGGGCCTGCCGGACCAGCGGACCCTGCTCGCGTTGTTCTTCAACGTCACGGCCCCGGATGCAGCGCCGGCGCCGCCGCCCGCCGCGGACGAGGCCGCCCCCGACGCGGCCGCTCCCGACGCGGCTGCTCCCGACGCGGCCG
>CAYZSE010000181.1:0-4866 GCA_964481035.1 uncultured Geminicoccaceae bacterium
GCACCATGGCGGTGGCGCCACACGCGCACACCCGTGTCGCGCACGGGCCACTAGCAGCCCCGGCCAATCGCCTCGGACTCATGCGGGAGCTAAGCCGTTGGGAAGGCTGCAACGGAAGTCGTCGTCCCAACCCGCTCGCTTGAGCTCTGAGGATGCGGGTTGCGATCCGCATCCATCCGTTCCGCGGATCGTCGCCGATGGCGCCTAGGGCAAAGCGCCGGCCGCCGCGTGGTGTTACAGGCTGCACCCGATGGGTGCGGGGCGTGCCGATGCCGGGGCGCGGCCCATGGTCGAGAAAGGAAGGCACCGATGAGTTGGACGAAGCTTTGCTCCGGGCCGCGGCACGTCGCCGGCGTGCTGGTCGTGTTCTGGCTCTGCCTGAGCGTCGCGCAGGCCGCCGACACCGGTCCGCGCCGGCACGCCGAGGGCGCCTTCGATGCTTCCGGTGCGGTGTACACGGTGGTGGCGGGCGACGACCTCGACGCCATCGGCGCGCGCTTCGGCGTCACGGTCGAGGCGCTGAAGGCGGCGAACGACCTCGCCTCTGACCTGATCCGGATCGGCCAGCGCTTGACCATCCCCGGCGCGCCCAGCGGCGCCGCGGCGGGTTTGCTCGCCGGGCTGGGGCCGCTGACCGGCCCCCCCGCCAACCCCGAGTTCACATACTCGACCGAACTGCCGCCCGGCGTCGCCACCCCGGCCGAGGTCGAGACGCGTCTCGGGACGCTGCGCTTCGCCGGCGGTGTCCCTGACAAGGCCACGACCGACACGCTCTTCGACAATCTCGACTTCCAACGCGCCGTGCAGGCCTATTTGCTGGGGATCCCCGCGGTGAACCAGTTGGCGAACCGCTCCGCCATCCTGGCGATGGGGCCGGTGAACAAGACCGTGCCGATCTGGGAACAGCTGATGGGCTCCCGAACGGTCATGCTCACGGCCAACGACAACACGGTCTACAGCTGGTTCTGGCTCGATTTGCGCGACGGCCCGATGGTCCTCGAAGTGCCGCCCAAGGTCCTCGGGCTCATCGACGACATGTGGTACTACTGGGTGGCCGATCTCGGCATCACCGGCGCCGACAAGGGAGAGGGTGGCAAATATCTCGTGCTGCCGCCCGGCTATGACGGCGACGTGCCCGATGGCTACCACGTCGTGCGCTCGCCGACCTACAGCGTGTGGCCCGTCTGGCGCAGCTTCCTCGTCGACGGTGATCCGGCGCCGGGGGTCGATCTGGTCAAGAAGTTCACCAAGATCTACCCGCTCGCAGAGGCGAAGAACGATCCGGCCGCGCCGACGTTCGTCGACATGTCCGGCAAGCCGTTCAACATGGTCGGGCCGTCCGGCTACCGCTTCTGGGAGATGCTCAACCAGGTCGTCCAGGAGGAGGCGATCGACTCCGTCGATCCGACCACCCTCGGCTTCTGGGCGTCCGTCGGGATCCAAAAGGGCGAGCCCTTCGCGCCCGACGCGCGCATGCAGGCCATCCTCACCGAGGCCGCGGCCGTGGGCGACGCAACGGCCCGGGCGCTCGGCTATCGCATGCGTGATCGGCAAGGCTACTTCTTCGAGAACTCGAACTGGCGACGCGCCTTCTTCGGTGGCTACAAGTTCGAATGGCAGCCGGGCGTGGCCAATCTCGACGCCAGAACCTTCTTCATGTTTCTCGCCACCGGGGTGACCCCGGCGATGGACACGAAGATCGTCGGCGAGGGCTCGACCTATCCGTGGACCGCGCTCGACGCCGACGGCGAGGCGCTGGATGGCGGCAAAAACTATCGCTTGCACCTGCCACGGAACATTCCCGTGAAGAACTTCTGGTCGGTGATCGTCTACAGCACCCAGACCCGGTCCATGCTGCAGACCGATGAGCAATTTCCCAGTGTGAGCAGCCAGAACAAGGACCTGATCGACAACGCCGACGGGTCCGTGGACGTGTTCTTCGGGCCGGAGCCTCCGGCCGGCAACGAGCCCAACTGGGTGCAGACGATCCCCGGCGAGACCTGGTTTTCGATCCTGCGGCTCTACGGACCGCTGGAGGCGTGGTTCGACGGGACCTGGCAGCCGGGCGAGATCGAAAGGGTTCAGCCCTGACGAAGCGCGCCATGCGGATGCCGACCGGGACGATCCGGCCCGCCACGGCCGCAGCGGTTGTCGTTACGGCCGTGGCCACGGGTCGCGGCCGCGGATCGCAGGCCGATCCCGACCCCCGCCGAGCCGCAGATGACGACCTTCGATGCGCTGCGCGACGTGCAGTACGGCGAGGTCGGGTTGTTCGCCGGCACCGCCGACGAGGGATCTCCGGTACCTATTTCAACACGAGCGATCTCAACAACAGCGGCGATGCGATGACACCTGCCCACCCGACATCTCGGATAAGGTGACGATCGAGGGGTCGGAGCACCGCCATGACGTGCTCGCCGCCTACAAGAACGGGCCACGAGCCTGAACCTTCGATCAGGTCGAGATGCCAGTGGGTCCGCTCGAGACCTTCGAGGGGCTCGAGCCGCGCTGGTGGGGCGCCGGGCGGCTGCCCGAGGGCATGGACCTGAAAAGCGTGCAACGTCCCGGCTTGCCCGGCGCGGTTCAACGATAAGGAGCGGCCGGGGGCGGCGCCGCGCTCGCTCAATAGCCGTCGGTGGACGGGGCCGGCTGGGCGACCTTCGCCGCGTCGCCGCGCATCGCCTGGGCCTTGGCGATGGCGGCGTCGAGGTCGGTCTGCGAGCACAGCTCGAGGAGGACCGGGTCGCGCGGGCGGATTTCCTGGCTCTTCCAGTGGGTGCGGTCGCGGACGGCCTGGATGGTGTTCTTGGTGGTGCCGAGGAGCTTGCAGAGCTGCTGGTCGGTCAGCTCCGGGTGGTGGCGCAGGAGCCAGGCGATGGCGTCGGGCCGGTCCTGGCGCTTCGAGAGCGGCGTGTAGCGGGCCTCGCGCTTCTTCGGCTGCTTGACCTCGGCCTTGGGCTTGAGAATCACGAGCCGCGCGCTCGGGTCGCCCTGGCAGCGGGCCAGCTCCTCGCGCGACAGGATGCCGGCGCCGATCGGGTCCATGCCGCGGATCCCCTGGGCCACCTCGTCGTCCGCGATCCCCTTCACCTCCAGGACGTGCAGGCCGCAGAAGTCCGCGATCTGCTCGAAGGTCAGGCTCGTGTTCTCGATCAGCCAGACCGCTGTCGCCTTGGGCATCAAGGGACGGTCCATTATCGACTCCAGTGATGTCGTGCTCGGTGGGGAGCTGGAGCATAGCGAGCCCGCCGCAGCGGAACAACGCCCCCTAGCCGTCTTTTCGGGCCCGCACGCGGGCCTGCAGATGCGCGCGCAGGCGCTCCCCACCGCCGGGGCGCAGGTCGACCTCGCCGCGGGCGACGTGGCTGGCGCCGGCGGGCACGTCGCGGCCGACCCAGCTGCCGGCCCCGATCAGCGCCCCGTCGCCGACGGTGACGGGGGCGACCAGCGTGCTGTTGGAGCCGATGAAGACGTCGCGGCCGATCGTCGTCGGCCATTTGGCGAAGCCGTCGTAGTTGCAGGTGATGGTGCCGGCGCCGACGTTGGTCGCCTCGCCGATGGTGCAGTCGCCGAGATAGGCGAGGTGGTTGGCCTTGGCCCCGGCGGCGAGGGCCGTGTTCTTGAGCTCGACGAAGTTGCCGACATGGCCGCCGGGACCGACATCGGCGCCGCTGCGCAGGCGCGCGAAGGGCCCGATCACCGCCCCCTTGCGGACGACGATCGGGCGCGTGTCCTTGGGCGGGTCGCAGGCGAGGTGAGAGAAGGCGCGGATGGTGACGTCGTCCTCGACGGTGACGCCCGGGCCGATGACGACGTGCGGCTCGAGCCGGACGTCGCGGCCGAGGACGGTGTCGGCCGCGAGGTGCACGCTCGCCGGGTCGAGCATGGTCACCCCCGCCCGCATCGCCTGCTCGCGGAGGCGCGCCTGGAGAATGGCCTCGGCTTCGGCGAGCTGCACCCGGTCGTTGACGCCCAGCCCCTCGACCGGCGCGCAGCGCTCGACGGCGACGCGCCAATCACGCGCGCGAGCGGCGGCGACCGCGTCGGTCAGGTAGTACTCGGGGTTGCCGTCGCGGGCCGGGCGCGGCTGGAGCGCGTCGAGGAGCACGGGCAGCCGCGCGGCGTCGAACGCCATGACGCCGCTGTTGGCGAGCCGGATCGTCCGGGTCGCCGCATCGGCCTGGGCCGCCTCGACGATCGCCTCCAGCCCGTCCGGCCCCTCGACAAGGCGGCCGTAAGCACCGGCGTC
Organism: uncultured Geminicoccaceae bacterium; assembly: GCA_964481035.1. Classification (GTDB taxonomy): domain Bacteria; phylum Pseudomonadota; class Alphaproteobacteria; order Geminicoccales; family Geminicoccaceae; genus JAAAPF01. The sequence goes on from CAYZSE010000181.1 coordinate 4,250, forward strand.
CTCCAGCTCCATGCCGAGGACGGCGACCGCCGCCTCGGCGGCGCGCCGGGTGGCGACCAACCGCTCGATGGTGGCGGGTTCGAGGAACGGCGTGTCGGCGAAGAGGACGACGACGTCGCCCGCGGGCGGCAGTGCCGCGCGGGCCGCGGCGACGGCGTGGCCGGTGCCCAGCGCCCGCGTCTGGATGGCGACCTGGACGGCGAGTGCGTGGCCGGCGGCGAAGGCCGCGACGGCCTCCATCTGCGGGGCGAGGACGAGCACGGCGGCCTCCGCACCCGCGGCCGCGGCGGCGTCGAGCGCGTGGCCGAGGAGCGGCCGGCCGGCGAGCGGATGGAGCACCTTGGGCAGCGCCGAGCGCATGCGGGTGCCCTGACCGGCGGCGAGGATGACGGGGGTGAACGCGGCGGGCAAGGGCTCGGGCTCCCGGCTGGCGACGAGACGGCACCGCTGCTTCGCCCATCCGCCGCCTGCTGGCAACCGCGCAAGCTTGACACGTCTCCGCCCGGCCCATAAGCCACGCGCCCAACCAGGCACGTGCGACCGGGCGGTTAGCTCAGCGGAAGAGCACTACGTTCACACCGTAGGGGTCGCTGGTTCGATCCCAGCACCGCCCACCA
>CAYZSE010000182.1:0-4698 GCA_964481035.1 uncultured Geminicoccaceae bacterium
CCGTGGCGCCCCCGGCAGGACTCGAACCTGCGACCGTCCGCTTAGAAGGCGGATGCTCTATCCGGCTGAGCTACGGGAGCCACGGCCATCGACGGCCGATCGGCCGCCCCCAAGAAGCGAAAAACGCGACGCTCGGTCAAGTCCGGCGAATGAAGTTGTCGCTATAGGATTTGGGTCGGATTTCCCGCTCCTGCGGCGCATCGACCACGACGTCGAGGCCCTCGCGGCGGGCATAGGCGAGCGCTGCTTCCCTCGTGGAGAATCGGAGCACGACCTGCTGCTCGGTATCGCCGGAGCCGACCCAACCGATCAGGGCATCCGGCTCAAGACGCTCTTTCGGTTCCATCTCCAGCACCCAATAGCGGGTCTTGGCGCGCCCGGACGAGACCGCGGGCTTGGCCGGCTGATAGATCCGTGCGGGCATCGGCGTGTCGAACCTCGGTGATCGCATCTGACGTATGGCCAATCGCTGCGCGCCCGTAAACGGGCATGGGCTCGGCCCTATGGCCAATGGAGCGCTTCTTTTTCGGCGCCGTCTCGTCCATGCTAGCTCCAGTCGAAGCGTCAGCGCCTTGCGGGCCCAGAGCCGACCCGCCGTCGCGCAACCTTGGGAGGTGATGATGACCGCCGATCGCTACACGAAGGGCACGGAGACGCGCCGCGCCGTGCTCGGCAACGCCTATGTCGAGCGCAAGGGCGAGCAGACCCATGCCTTCGACAGTGACTACCAGCGCTTCGTCATCGAGACGGTGTGGGGTGACGTTTGGTCCCGCGAGGGCCTCGACCGGCGGACCCGTTCCTTGATCACCCTCGCGATCGCGGCGGCGAGCCTCGAGGAAGAAGAGTTCGCCATGCATCTCCGGGGCGCGCGCAACAACGGTTGCACGCCCGAGGAGATCAAGGAGTTGCTGTTGCAGGTGGCGGTCTACGCCGGCGTGCCGGCGGCCAACACGGCGCACCGCATCGCCAAGCGCATCCTCGCCGAGGAGATGGTCGAAGGCTCGATCTGAGCCCTCTCGAGATCGGCGCGAGGCCGGCCGTCGGATAGGTCCGGCGGCCGGCGCCTGCTCGCCCGTCGCCCATCGGGTTGTCGGGAGCCCGCCATGCCCGAGGCTTCACCGTGCATCATCACCGTGGCCATCACCGGCTCGGTGCCGACCAAGGCCGACAACCCGGCGGTCCCCATCTCCGTTGCCGAGCAGGTCGAGAGCACGCAGGCCGCCTTCGAGGCCGGGGCCGTTCTGGCGCATTGCCACGTCCGCAACGACGACGGTTCGGCCTCGTCCGATCCCGAGCGCTTCGCCCGGCTCCAAGACGGTCTCTCGAAGCACTGCCCGGGCATGATCATCCAGTTTTCGACGGGTGGCCGCTCCGGCACCGGGCGCGAGCGCGGCGGCATGTTGTCGCTCGCACCCGACATGGCGTCGCTGACCACCGGCTCGTGCAACTTCCCGACCCGGGTGTACGAGAACGGCCCCGACCTCATCGACTGGCTCGCCGCCGAGATGCGCGCCTACGGCGTCAAGCCCGAGATCGAGGCCTTCGACCTCTCGATGATCTTCCGGGCCGTGGCCATGACCAGGGACGGCAGGCTGGAAGCGCCGTTGCACGTGCAGATCGTCATGGGCGTCGAGAACGCCATGCCGGTCGATCGGCAGAGCTTCGTGTTCTTCGTCGAGACCCTCAAGCGTCTGGCGCCGGATGCCACCTGGTCGGGCGCCGGCATCGGCAAGGATCAGATCACGTTGAACCGCTGGTCGCTCGAACTCGGCGGCCATTGCCGCACCGGGCTCGAGGACAATGTCCGGCTCGACCGACCCACGTTGGCGCCGTCGAACGCCGCGCTCGTCGAGCGCGTCGCCGAGCTGTGTCCGCGATACGGCAGGCGCCCCGCGACCGTCGCGGAAGCGCGGTCCCTGCTAGGCCTCCGGACCGCGGCCTGACCGGCGGCGACGGCCCCGGGCGCGGCGCCCGAAGCCGTCGCCTGCCCGCCGCGAACGATCAGTGCTGCGGCGCCTTGGTAGCGCAGGTGTTCATGCCCAGAAGCTTGTAGGCCGGGCAGGTCCGCATCAAGCCGGTCGCGAGCAGCACGATGCCGATCAGGCCCCAGAGCGTCTGCGGGCCGACGAAGACGAGCGAGAGCAAGACGAGACCGGCGACGATCCGCACGATCCGGTCGATGTTGCCGACATTGGTCGCAAGCATGGATGCACCCTCCTGAAAGGCATTGTGGATGGCGGTAGCATTCACCATCCGCGCCCGCCGGTCAGTGACTTCATCACCCGCCGCCTTCGATCGACCGGCGCAGCCGCTCCGGGTCGAGCAGGCGGACGCGATTGCGCTCGAGCGCGACCAGCCCGGCCTTGGCGAAGCGCTCGAGTTGACGGCTCACGACCTCGCGCGCCGAGCCGATCTCCGCCGCGAGCGCCGCGTGGGTCAGGGTCACGACGTCGTTCGCGGCGCGGTCCAAGAGGATCGCTGCGAGCCGCGCGGGGATCGGGGTGAAGGCGGTGAGCTCCACTGCGTGGGTCAGGCTCTCGAAGCGTGCGGCGACCTGGCCCAGAAGGAAGCGGCGGAAGGCGGCGCTCTCAGCGAGCTGTCGCTCGAAGCCTGCCTGGCTCAACATCCGCCCGCGGACCGCCTGCTCGACGGTGCCATGGGCGGTGTAGAGGTCGTGCGCGACCAGGCACTGGAAGGTCTGCACGCAGAGCTCGCCCGGACCGACGCGGTAGAGGGTGGCCTCGCGCCCCGAGGCACTCGTGAGCGCGACGCGGATGCAGCCGGTCTCGACGAGGATGTAGCCCGGGCAGAGGTCGCCGGGGCGAAACAGGGTGGCGCCCGCCGATGCCTCGAAGGGCTGGCCGTCCCGCCGCAGAAGCTCGGCGACCGCGGTCGGCACGCGAGCGGCAGCGCTCATCCGTCGACGATTCCGATCAGCACCTCGTTGCGGCGGAGAAAGCCGGGCGTGAACGGGTCATTGTAGTAGGCATAGGTCGCCTCGGTCGTCGGCGCCAGTCCCTGCGCTTCGAGCCAACGCCGGAGCTGCGCCTCATGCTCGCTCATGTTGACGTCGGTCCAGCCGCCCTTGAAGCGGATCGCCGCCATCCGCTGCGGCTCGGTCGCAACCAGGCGCACCTCGCTGCCGGCCGGCCGCGGCAGGTCGTCGAGGTCGTACTTCGCCGGCATCACGAAGCGCACGCGCCACTCCGCGCCGTCGGTCGGTTCCTGGGTGACCGGCGCGGTCATGGCGATCTTCTCGCCCGATCGCTCGCGCGCGAAGATGTAGCGCGCGAGCGGGCCGAAGCCGGCGCGGACCGCTTCCTGGCGCGAGCCTCGCGTGGTCACCTCGGCGACGGTCATCGCGGGGTAGGCGCGGATCTCGAAATCGCCGTCGCGGCGCTCGACCTCGTAAGGCCACGTCTCGACGCTGCGCCCGTAGACGAAGAAAGCCGCCATCGAGCCCAGGACGAGCACGCCCACACCCCCCAAGAGCCACGCCACCGTCCGCATCCGCCGTCCTCTCGCCATCACGTCTCAGGCCCCGTAGGTGCGGCGAAGATAGCCGCGAATGGCGGCGGATTCGAACATCTCTTCGCCGGTATTCGGATCGATCAGGTAGGGGACCATGACCTTGCCGGCCCGGGCCAGGAGTGCGCGGCGGTTGTCCGTCTCGGCCTCGACCTCGAGATGGAGGCGATCGCGAAGCCCCGGCGGTACGCTCTCCTGGAGCCGCGTCCGGCCGGTGCTGCGCAGCTGGTAGGGCAGCTCCAGCTCGCACAAGGTCTCACGCGCGATCCGAGCGAAGGGGCTGCTCTCGATGCTGTAGAGCTCGAGCGGTGCGGCCGGCGCGTGCGACGGCTTGGACCGGCTGCCGGCGCCGCCGCGGTAGATCGTGGCGAAGCCCGAGGAGACCGTGTTCAAGGCCCGAGCACGCCACGCCAGCGGCAGCGCTCGCCGCCCGTAGGTTTCGAACAGATAGGCGATGATGTCGGCCGATTCGTAGAGCTGCCGGCCGGTGTTGGGATCGACCAGGAAGGGGAACTGGGCCTTGCCGCCGAGCTCGATGGCCCGCGGGCGAAAGCGCGCGCCGCCCTTGGGGCACGGGTAGATCATGGCGTCGAGGTCGAGCTCGGTCAGCGCCTCGCGGACGAGCCGGCAGAACGGACAGCCCTCGAACTCGTAGAGCTCCAACAGACGCTCGGGCTTCTCGGCCGCGGGCCGGGTGTAGATGCCCCGACCCATGCGGGCGAGGGTGGCCATCACCGACGACGCCGTGGTCGCCGTCTCGCTGAACGACATCGATTACCTCGCGATTGCAGACTTCCCTGGAGATTGGTCGTCGTCGCCCCCGGGCAAGCGCGCGCCCGGGCCTCGCCGTCGCCGCCAGAGCGCCCTCCGGCATCGTGGCGGCGCGGACGGATCCGCTCGAGAACGAGGCGAGCGCCCGCGAGCGCGACCGTGCGCCGCCCGCCACGACGGCGCTACAGCGCCGTCTCGATCGCCTCCGTCGCCGAGCCGTTACCGCTCGGGGCCTCCGATCAACTGAACCCGAAGCCCTCATCGCGAAGCCACGGAACGCCAGTGGCCAGGGGCGCAGGCGCCCCCCCCTTGACCCCATGGGCGGACCGAATTAAACGCCGTCGCCGTAGGGCGTATAGCTCAGTTGGTAGAGCAGCTGACTCTTAATCAGCGGGTCCA